>CALFVD010000001.1 GCA_937928005.1 uncultured Neomegalonema sp.
TCCGGCCATCTTCAGGGGTGCCTAATCATGCAAAGGTGAAGCTGTCGCGATCGAGGGAGGCGAGCTGCGTTCCACGCAGGAACAATTCGTCCCCATCGCCGAAATCAAAGAGTACGCCACCTCGTCGGTCCTGACCGTAAGGCAACAGATCATCGAAGGAGGCGACGCCGTCAATATCGATCTCTATTCGGTCGCCCTCGATCGAGAAACGACGGAAGCTGCGGGTCGTCTGATAGTCGCGGATTGTATCGGAGCCATAGCCCTCGCCGAAGCGGAACAGGTCGCTGCCCAGACCGCCCCGAAGGATATCATCTCCGGTGCCGCCATCGATGGTATCACTCCCTAGCCCGCCATCGAGCCGATCGCTTCCCGACCCGCCGAATAGCAGATCGTTGCCGAACCCACCATTCGCACGGTCGTTGCCACTGCCCAGATTAAGATAGTCGTTGCCAAAGCCTGCATTGACCCGGTCGTTGCCACTGCCGCCGAAGATGCTGTCATTGCCAAAGCCGGTATTAATCCGATCATTGCCCTGCCCGCCCGCGACTACGTCATTGCCGAAGCCGGTATTGACCCGGTCGTCACCTGCACCCGCATCGACGGTGGAATCGCCGAAGCTGTCGCCGGTGATGCGGTCGTTTCCGGTAGTGCCCTGCTCGTCAACATTGTCGAGGGTACTTTCCACCGTCACCGCGACGACCCCGCGCGACGAGTTGGTGCCGTCGCTGGTGATGTAGGCAAAGCTGTCCTCGCCTACGAAACCCGCCGTCGGGGTGTAGGTGACAGAACCATCCGTGTTCAGTGCCACCGATCCGGCCCCGGTCTGCTCGACCGCGATGATCGAGAGATCTTCGCCCTCGGGGTCGCTGTCATTGGCCAGAAGGGTCGCGGCATCGATGCGGGTCAGATCATCGTCACTTACGGTCACCGCATCATCTCCGACTTCCGGCGCATCATTGATGAAGCGCACGCCAAAGTCGAAGGTGTCAGACACTGATTCCGTGCCATCGCTAGCCGTCACGGTCAGGGACAGATCGCCAGAGAACCCAGCGGGTGCCTGCCCCGACAACGAGATATCATCAGGGTTGAAAGATAGCCACGATGGTAGGTCGGTGCCATCCGACAGGCTCGCTGTGAAGGCAAGAGTATCGCCGTCTACGTCCGAGAACAGATCGCCCTGAAGTGCGATATCGAACGGCGTTTCCTCGTCCACGAACCGGTCGGAAAGTGGGCCGGAGAGGGTTGGCGCATCGTTGATCGGATCAATCACAAGATCGAAGATCGTTGCCGTCTGCGCGGCCCCGTCGTTTGCAATGATTTCGAGGGCAAGAATGCCGTTCAGGTTCGCGGGCGGTGTGCCAGTGAAGCGCCGTGCGGCGGCATCGAAGACCAGCCAGTCAGGCAGCGTCCCGCCTCCGGCTCGCTGCGCCGTCAGCGTCAGCGCATCGCCGTCCACATCGTTCGCAAAATCGGTGGGCAACACGATATCGATGGCCGTGTCTTCGTCAGTATGGACCACCGGAAGCGCATCGAGTTTGGGTGCATCATTAACGTTCACTACCTCGAATTCGACCATGGTTGATGCGCTGGCCTCGCCGTCGTTGGCGATCAGGCGTAGGGTCAGGTTGCCGGTGAAATCGGTGGGTGGAGTACCGACGAGGGCGTTGAAGCCTGCATCGTACCCGATCCACGCCGGGGCCGCGCTTCCATCCGCCATCTCTAGGGTGAAGGAGAGTGCGTCTCCATCCACATCCGAGAAGAGACCGGCATCAAGGACCGCCGTGAATGGCGTATCCTCGGTGACCGAAACCGGAGAGGCAACGCCCGCCATTGGAGCATCGTTGACCGGCGTGATGGCCAGATCGAAAATGGCGGTGCTTTCGAGTGTGCCGTCACTGGCCACGATCTCGATGGTAAGAATGCCGTTGAAATCCTGCGGAGGTGTGCCGATCAGCCGCGCACCATCGAAGACCAGCCATGCAGGCAGCGCTGAGCCGTCCGCCAGCCGCGCAGACAGGGCCAGCGTATCGCCATCCGCATCTCTCGCAAAACCGTCAGGCAGGGCGATATCGACTGCCGTATCTTCGGCGACCGAGACATCCGACAGGGTGCCGAGCGTCGGCGCATCGGGCGCAGGTGTGACGATGATATTGAACGTCGCCACACTGTCGAGCGCGCCATCGCTCGCCGTCACCACGACCGCCAGGGTGCCATTATAATCCTGTGGCGGTGTGCCGGTGAAGCGTGTGCCGTCGAAGGTCAGCCAGTCCGGCAGGGCTGATCCATCGGCAAGGCGCGCTGAAAGGGTTAGTGCATCCCCATCCACATCGTTTGCGAACCCATCCGGCAACGCGATATCAATGGGTGCATCCTCGGCAATAGAGGCATCGGGCAGCCCGCCGATGACGGGCGCATCATTGACCGGCGCAACAATCAGATCAAAGGCGGTAGAGGTCTCGAATGCTCCGTCATTCGCCACAATCTCGACGGCGAGCGTTCCATTGAAGTTTTGCGGCGGCGTACCGGTTAGCCGAACATCATCGAAGGCGAGCCATTCGGGCAAGGCCGTTCCATCGGCCAATCGAGCCGACAGGGCCAGCGTATCGCCGTCAGGGTCCTCCGCGAACCCGTCCGGCAGCACGATATCGACAATGGCATCCTCATCGACAGTAATATCGGCAAGGGTGGCCAGAACAGGCGCATCATTGATTGGCGCGATGATCAGATCGAAGGTCGTGGCTGCATTGAGCGCGCCATCATCTGCGCTGATCTCGATTGTCAGAATACCGTTGAAATCTTTGGGTGGTGTGCCCGTCAGCCGCGCACCATCGAAAGACAACCAGCCCGGCAGGGCCGTACCATCTGCCTGACGGGCGTTGAAGGTAAGGGCATCCCCATCCACGTCGCTCGCGAGACCCGCAGGTAGCACGATATCGACTGGCATGTCCTCATCGGCGGTGATGTTCGGCAAGGAACCGAGCACAGGCGCATCATTGATCGGCGCGATGGTCAGATCGAAGGCAGTCGTCGTCTCAATCCGTCCGTCGCTTGCGGCCAACTCGACCGAGAACGTGCCATTGAAGTCCTGCGGTGGTGTTCCTGTCAGGCGTATGCCGTCGAATGCCAACCAGTCCGGCAGGGTCGAACCATCGGCCATCCGCGCCGACAGAGTGAGTGCATCACCATCGGGATCACTCGCAAATCCATCAGGCAGCACGATATCGACTACAGTATCCTCATCGACCATCACATTCGGCAGATCAGCCAGAACCGGTGCATCATTGACCGGCGCGATGATCAGATCGAAACGCGTGGTCGTGCCGAGCACGCCGTCACTGGCCATGATCTCGACCGACAGGATGCCGGTGAAGTCCTGCGGCGGCGTACCGGTGAAGCCGGTCCCGTCAAAGGCGAGCCAGACCGGTAGGGCCGTACCATCGACTAGCTGCGCCGACAACGTCAGCGCGTCGCCATCTGGGTCGGTCGCAAAATCGTCAGGCAGCACAATATTGACCGGCATATCCTCGCCGACCGTGACATCGGAAAGCGTGCCAAGAATGGGCGCATCAGGGGTGGGTACGATAACCACATCGACGGCACGCACGGTTTCGAGCAACCCGTCGCTCGCCACGATCTCCACAGCAATCGTGCCATTGAAATCCTGCGGTGGCGTGCCGACGAAGGCGAGGAGATCGCCCCGGAAGACCAACCAGTCCGGCAGAGAGGATCCATCCGCCTGACGCGCTGTGATCGTCAGCGCATCGCCATCGGGATCGACGATCACATCGCTCGGCAACGCCGCTACGAGGCGCATATCCTCGGTTCCCAGTATCGGATCAAGTGCATTGATACGGGGCGCATCGTTTACTTCCGCCAAGGTGATGCGGACGGTCGCCGTATCGGTCTCGCCTGTGGTATCAGTTACGGTGTAGTCGAAACTCGCGGCACCGGCCAGATCGGCATTCGGCGTGAAGATCACGTTGCCAGCGCCATCCAGTGCAACCGTTCCGCCGGTGCCATTCGAGACATCTGTGATCTGGAACCCGTGACCATCCACATCGTAATCATTGCTGGTCAGGTCACGCAGTGGGATCGTCAGTGACGTATCTTCGATACCATTTACACGGTCATCGCGGGCAAACGGAGCATCGTCCACTGGCCGCACATCCACCAGAACCTCCCCGGTAGCGAATAGTTCGCCATCCGTAATCTCGTAGGAGAATCCCAGCTGTCCGTTGTCATCGGTCCCCGGCGTATAACGGATCATACCGTTGGCCAGCATCTGCACATTTGCGCCAAGTGGGCGGACAAAGCTGATATCGTCGTTGTCCGGGTCACCGTCATTGGCGAGCAGGTCGGCGGGGTCGATATCGAGGAACCCGTCTTCGTCGATTGTGCCGCCGATATCCGTCAAGGCATACGGCAGGTCGTTTTCCGGCGTGACGGTCAGCGACACGGTTCCGATTCCGACACCGCCATTGCCGTCGATCACACGGTAGCTGAAGCCGCCATTGCCGAAATAGTCGGGACGCGGGGTGAAAACGATCCGGCCGCCAATGACTGCAACCGTCCCATTGACTGGATCAAGTACGCCATCGAAGGTGAGCGCATCGCCTTCTACATCCGTATCGTTGAGAAGCAGGGACGCCGGATCGATGGTGATTGCAGTGTCTTCAGCCGTCACAAAGCCGCCATCGGCCCCGGCGACCGGATCATCGTTCACCGCCGCGAAGGTCACGATGATATTGCCTGTTTCCACCGAATCCAGACGCTCATCGGTAATGGTATAGGTGAAGGCGATCTCGCCGTTGAAATTCTCACGCGGGGTCAGGGCATAGGTGCCGTCGGGGCGCTGAACCGCGATGCCATTCTCTGCTGTTGGTAGAATTTCGAGGAACCGCAACGCATCGCCGTCAGGATCGATATCGTTTGCCATTAAATCATCGGGTGAGACGATAAAGGCGGTATCCTCGAACCCAAAGAGCCGATCGATGACGGTTTCGGGGCGCTGGTTGGTCGATGTGATCTGAACATCAACCGTGGCGGCCGTGCTGCCATTATTATCATCCGTGACGACGTAATCGAAGCTCGCGGCCCCGTCGAAATTGTAATCCGGCGTGAAGACGATCTGTCCGCCATTCAGCGTGACGGTGCCATTAATCGCGTTTGTGACGCTCTCCACACGCAACGTATCACCATCGACATCGCTGTCATTGGCCAGAAGCTGTGCGGCGTCGATAGTCAGCGGCGTGTCTTCGAAGCCGTTCGCCCGATCATCGACGGCTACCGGCGCATCGTTGAGCGGGGCGACCTCGATCTCGACGCGACCCTCGCTTGCGCCTTCCTGCCCGTCTTCCAGCATGTATGTGAAGACAACAGGGCCGGAGAATTCAGGCGGCGGCGTGTAGGTCAGCACCGCGCCCGCGTTCTGGGCATCGGTCAGCGGGGTCGGGGCATCGAGCACCGTTCCATCCGCCAGACGCAGCGAGAGCGCGCCGGTATCAGGGGCGGCGATGGCGCTGATCCAGATCGGATCGCCGTCATCGTCGCGGTCATTAGCCAAAAGGCTCGCCAGCGAGATATCAACCGATGCATCCTCATTGACCGTCACTTCGTCGGTTAGTGCGTCGGGCAGTTCGCGCTGTGGAGCGATATTGAGGACGATGGTCGCGGGTGCAGTGGATACCGCGTCGTACGTATCGCGGGCGGTATACTCAATCGCGAGGCTGCCGTTGAAATCTTCCGGGCGGAAAACGGTGATGCCCTCATCCGTAACGGAAAGGCGGAATGCGCCCGCCGCATCGAGATTCAGATCATTGATATCTATCACCTCGATGTCGTCATCCACGACGATATCGCGGATCAAGGCAAAGGCGGGTGTATCGGAACTGGCGGCAATGTCCACCCGTGTCGAGATTGCGCCAACATACTCATTCGGCGCTGCGCCCGTGAAGCTGAGGGTGGCGGCATCGAATTCCAGCCAGTCGGGCAGACCCGTGCGATAGGCATGATCTGCCGTCGGCGTCGCCGCATCCGATACGGGCAGGGCAAATAAACCCTGCGCCGAGAAGAAGTCCGGCACATCGAACAGGGCATTGATCGCGGGGTCGATTGGCGCAAACGGGTCGATCCGCACTTCGATGCTGACGGCGGGTTCCTCGGCCCCGTCCGGGGTCAGCGACACCCAGACCCGCGCGATGCTCTCATCGGCATCGGGGGTGATGCCCGTTTGCGAGAACGTCATTGTCTGCGCGTCGAAGGCCAGCCATGCTGGCAGTTCGCGGCCCGTCCACAGGTCGGCGCTGGCCGTCCAGTCCGTACCGGTATCCACGGCCATCATCGACGGCGCATAGGCCAGACCCGATGTCAGCGCCGGATCGGCGGGATCGATGGTCATGCCGTCCTCGAAGGTCGAGACGACGCCCTCGGCATCGGTATGGGTAAAGGCCAGCGCCACGTCGAGCGCGCCCGCCCCCTCCGGCGGCGTCCCCGTGAAGGTCAGCGCGTCGGCATCGAAGGTCAGCCAGTCCGGCAGGGCCGAGCCGTCTCCCAAGGTCGCGGTGACGGGAACCCCGGCCAGATCGGCGGCAAAGCCCGTCGCCACCGGATCGCGGCCCGAGAAATCATCCGACACGACGCCGAGAATGCTCGCATCCTCGAAGAAGATCACGTCGCCTTCGGGATCCATGTCGTTGGCGAAGGCTTCCGCCGCGATGATCGTGACGGGCAGGTCTTCGAGGCCCGCGAGGACATCGTCGCGCAGGACCGGCGCATCATTGTCCGGCAGAACGTTGATCGCGACGAAGCCCGTATCGGTATCCTGCCCGTCGGTCACGATATATTCGAACCCGGCCTCGCCATTGTAGTCGCGGCGGGGTGTGAAGGCGATCATGCCAGTTTCGGTGAACGTCACCTTGCCGTTGAGCGGAAACCGCTCGAAGCCGGAGATGGTCAGGATATCGCCATCCGCATCGGTGTCGTTCACCAGCAGGGTCGCGGGGTCGATGATGATGACCGCGTCCTCGACCGTCTCGAACCCGCTGTCGTCGCGGGCCATGGGTGGATCGTTGAGCGGGATGACCGTGAACTCGACCAATCCGATAGAGCTTGCCCCGAAGCTGTCGGTCGCCTCGTAACGCAGGGTTGCGTCGCCGAGCGTATCGTGTTCCACATCGATCCAGCGCACACCATCCACATCGGTGCGGATCGTGGCAGTGCCGTTCCGCACTTCCACGATATCCGTCAGGTCGAAATCATCGCCCTCGACGTCGATATCGTTGGCCAGCAGATCGGCCACGGCGATACTGTTGACGATTCCGAGCCGGTTCTCGAACCGGTCAAGTTCTGTCTTCGGAGCATCGTTGACGGCAGCAAGATCGAGTTCAACCGCCGCCCAAGAGGTTAGCCCATCTGGGTCGCGCACCTCGTATTCAAATCCGGCATAGCCGAAATGATCCGCATCCGGCACGAAGACGACGCTCTGGGTGCCAAGGCCTGTCACCTGAAGGCTAGCACCGCCGTTTGTACCATAGAGCTGGTCGCCTAGCGGCTGTCCATCTGCTCCGGTCACGGCTCGAAAATTGCCGGTCAGCGACAGCGTGTCGCCGTCGATATCGGTATCATTAGCTAGCAATACCGCCGGATCGATGAACAGTATTTCATCCTCGACGCCCGCGATTACCCCGTCAGGCACGGCTATCGGCGCGTCGTTTACCGCCCGCACGTTTACCTCAACGCGAGCACTGGACTCGCGCCCAAAGGCATCGCGCACGGTGTAGCGGAAGAAGGCATCGCCGTTGAAATCCTGCGCGCCGGTGAACTCGATGTTCCCATCTGCCAGCACCTGCCCCGATCCGTTTTCGAAATCCGAGACGGACACGATCTCCAACGCATTCGCGCCCTCGGTTGCGTCATTGAGTGTTAGTGTTGCGAGGTTGATCGTGAACGGCACATCCTCGTCTACAAAACGCACCACGTCATCGGCGGCATTGAACCGCCCCACCCGCGTCAGCGTGTCGATGGCCGCCCGGTCCCATTCAGTGCCGTCATCGAAGCGGATGATCTCGATCCCGCTCGCCGTGCCGAGGAAGTGGTCGGCAATCCGCATCGTATCAATGCCGAAGCCGTCATCGCGCTCCAATTCGATCAGCAGGTCGTCGCCGTCGATCACGAGACTGATATCTTTTGGTTCTATGCCGGCATCAATTTCGACCACATCGGCATCGGTGATAGCACCTGTCTCGATGACGATATCCGCCCCGGAATCGTAGCCGAAGCTATACGTATCCGAGCCACCCGCGCCGTCGAGCGTATCATCGCCAAAGCCGCCCTCAAACACGTCGTTACCCGTGCTGCCTGTGATGCTATCGGCGTATTCGGACCCGATCACCATCTCAATATTGGTGAGTTGGTCGCCCGCCGCCTCACCCGCGCTGCCCAGTCCTGTGGTCAAGTCGAGCGCGATGGCCTCGTCGGCCTCGCTGTAATCAGCAATATCGAAGCCTGCGCCGCCGTCAATGCTGTCCGCCCCCCGGCCACCCATGAAGCGGTTATCGGCATCGTCGCCGCGCAAGGTATCGTTGTGGAAGCTGCCAGTGATCAATTCAATCCCGTCCAGTACGTCACCTTCGGCATCGCCACCGCCCGCCGAGGCATCGAGCAAATCGACCGTCACGCCGCTGGCGGAGGTCGAGTAATCGACCCTGTCAAAGCCCGCCCCACCGATCATGGTATCGGCTCCGCGCCCGCCGCGCAGCACGTCATCCCCGGCCCCGCCGTCAAGCGTATCGTCGCCCCGTCCGCCTTGCAGCACGTTGGCGGCATCGTCGCCGGTCAGCGTGTCGGCGAAGTCGGTTCCGGTCAGGTTCTCGATGCTGTCGAGAACATCGCCAGTTGCATCGCCGCCCGTTGCGGTGCCATCAGCGAGTGAGACACTGACCGCTGCGGTGGAAGTCTGGTAGGTCGCCGTATCGCTGCCCGCGCCGCCGGACAGCAGGTCGCCGCCGGTCCCACCGTCAAGCGTGTCGTCTCCCGCAGCACCGATGAGTACGTCGTCGCCCTCGCGCCCAATCAACAGGTCACGACCGTCCGCGCCGTCGAGGGTATTATTCGTGGCGTCCCCGCCCAGTTCATCAGAATACCGTGTTCCGAGCAATGCTTCGATATTTGTGTAGATATCGCCTTGGGCGAACCCGCCCTGCCCGATCCGCGCCGCCAGATCGGCACGAACGCCGATATTAGAGCCAGCAAAGGTGATGGTATCGTAACCATCGCCCCCATCAATGCTGTCAGCGCCATCACCACCATCAAGCAGATCGTCACCATCCCGCCCAAAGAGATCGTCATCCCCTTCGCGGCCTGCGATGGTTTCGCTACGTTGGCTGCCGATAATCAGATCGCGATCCGCGCCACCCTCTAGCAGCGTGCGGATATCCGCCGATATGTCGATGCTGACCGTGCCGTTATCCGTTACCCCGTCATCATCTGCGACCGCGTATTCCAGCGATGTTGTGCCGCTGTAGGCAGGGCCGTAATCGACCACGATGAACTCGCCGCCCCCGTAGACCGAGCCAGTTCCGTTCGCCGTGGAGACCAACCCTGCAAAGGTCAGGTAATCGAGGGGGTTGGGATAGATCAGGCTGCTGATATCTACATCGAAATCGTTCGCCATCAGGTCGGTGACGCGCAGCACCAGCGGCACGTCAAGGCTGGTTGCACCCGCATCAGGGTCGGCAGTTGGTGCATCGTTTACCGCGATGATCGAGACATCGACAGTGCCCGTATCCGTGCCGTCGGCATCATCGGTGACGGTGTACTCAAAATCGACGCCTATGGTCTGGTTCAGGCCCGGCGTATAGACAATATCGCCGTCCTCGTTCAGCGTAACGCTGCCTGTGGAAAGGCCTTGCATACGCACATCCGTAATGCGCAGGACGTCCCGATCGATATCGGTATCATTGGCTAGCAGAGTCGCTGCTTTGATCACCAGCGGCACGTCCTCGTAAAGCGTGACGGTATCGTCGCCCGCCACGGGCGGCGCATCGCCCACCGGCTCGAAATACATCGTGACCCGCGCATCGTCCACCAAACCACCCTCATCGCGCACGACGTAGGAGAAGCTAGCCTCGCCCCAGTAATCGGCATCCGGCGTGAAGGTAATCGTGCCGTCTTCGTTCAGGACGACCGTACCGTTCTCCGCAAAGCTGACCGAGGCGGGGGTCAGCGACAGACCATCGATATCCGTATCGTTCGCCAGCAAATCCGTGATGGAGATCGTCAGCGGCACATCCTCGGTGCCGTTCAGGAAGAAGACGCTGTTGTCGTCATAGCGTTCATCGCGCGCGGTCGGTGCATCATTGACTGGATCGATCTGGATGTTGACCCGCCCTTCGGTCACACCGCCTTGCCCGTCATCGACCGTATAGAAGAAATAAGCCTCGCCGTTCACATTCGCGCCGGGCGTGAAGGCGATCTCGCCATTGTCGAACAATTCGACCGTCCCGCCACTGGCACGGCGTACGCTCGTGACCGTTAAGATGTCAAAATCACGATCAATGTCATTGAGCAGAAGGTCCGCTACCGAGATCAGGATCGGCGCGTCCTCGTCGGTGGTAAAGCTGTCGATTTCCAGTTCAGGAGCATTGTTGACCGGTGCGACCGAGACGGTGACATTTGCCGTGGTCGTGCCGCCCTCACCATCGGAAACAGTATAGCTGAAGGTGGCCTCGCCAAAGAAATAGGGCGTTGGTGTCACGCGGATCTGGCCGTCGAAAGTCAGTTCGACTGATAGGCTCGCCGTGGACAGAACGCTCTCGATGGTCAGCGCATCGCCATCTATATCGCTATCATTGGCCAGTAGTGTCGTCGGATCGATGATGAATGCGATGTCCTCATCCGTCACGAAGCCGCTATCGTCCACCGCAAGAGGAGCATCGTTGACGCTCTCGACATTGATGGAGACAGTCGCCTCGGCCCGCCCGCCCTCTGGCGTGTTCGCCACATAGCGGAAGCTCGCCGGACCATTGTAATTCGCATCGGGCGTGAACCCGATCTCGCCATTGCTCGACAGGCTGACGGTGCCATGTTGGGCATCGAAGACCTGCGACAGGATCAGTCGGTCACCATCCACGTCGTTCGAGAGGAGGCGCAGCGTCTCGATGGTCAGGAAGCCGTCTTCCTCCACGGTGAACCCGTCATCGTCGAGGGCGCTGGCCAGCGGGTTGACGCGCATATCGACCGTACCAGTTGCCGCACCGCCCTGCCCGTCGATGACCGAATAGGTGAAGGTGGTCGACCCCGTGAAGCCGGAAGCGGCGGTGAAGACGATATTGCCGTCTGCATCAATCTCTGCCGTTCCATTCTCGCCGCCATCCACGGCGATGATCGAAAGCGTATCGCCATCGGCGTCGAAATCGTTGCGCAGCAGATCGATGGCGGCAATCGTCACCGGCTCGCCTTCGCGCGCGGCGATGATGCCGTCTCCAACCGCCACGGGTGCGTTATTGTCCAGCAATGTCAGTAGCGTCTCGCGGGTCCAAACCACCCCATCGCCAAACGCAATCTCCTCGATCCCGCTGCCGTCCTCGGCCAGCGCATCGCGCAGGACAAGGCGGTCATCGCGGCCTGCCAGCGACAGAACGATGCTATCGCTACCTCGGTAGAGCCGCGCCACGCTGGCCTCGGCGGATAGAATATCGACCAGTTCCAGCCGGTCATCGGCGCTGGTTGAGCCATCTTCAAAGACGTCACTTCCATCGCCGCTGTTATAGACGTAGAGGTCTGCGCCCTCGCCACCCGAAAGCCAATCATCGCCTTGACCTCCTTCGAGAACATCATCACTCGCAAACCCGCGTATACCGATGCCCTCATCGGAATTGGCGAACTCAAGCACGGCGCTCCGCATCTCGGCCAGCGTCCAGACCGCGCCATCGGCGAATTCGATGGCCTCGACACCCCCCGCATCGCCCAGCAGCGTTCCCGCGATGGTGATCCGATCCCGCGTGTCTTCACCGAAGCGTAGCACGAGGTCCGCCCCATTCGCGGGACTTCGCGTCACGCTCGTCAGGTCCGCCAACCCATAATCTGTTAGGCGCAGGATATCGCCGCTCGTTTGGCCCCCATCTGAAATCCGGTCGTCTTCATCACCGGCGGCATATTCATAGACATCGTTACCCTCGCCCCCCGTTAATAGATCGTCGCCCGCACCACCGCGCAGAACGTCGTCTTCGACGCTGCCGATGATCTGATCGTCGTTATCGCTCGGATCGCCGATGACCAGCGCCGCGCGCATCTCGGCCAAGGACAGGGTCTCGCCCGTATCGCTGAAGGTGATTTCCTCGATCTGATCGGCGGTCCGTCGGGCAAGGCCGTTGATGATGGTGATGCTGTCACCATTGATGCCGAGCCGCAGGATAAGATCTTCTCCCTCTCGCCCCCGGCGCTCGAAGGACGTATCGGCAAGCGTGTATCCATTCACCTCAATCCGGTCAAAGCCACCGCCCGCATCGCGGATCGTCTCCGCTCCGTCGCCTGCTGCAAAGCGGTATAGGTCATCGCCCGCAAGCCCCGATAGCGCATCATCGCCAGTACCGCCCTCCAGCGTGTCGTTCCCGGTCGTACCTGTCAGGCGATCATCGCCATTGGTCGCAAGATTGCGCAGGGCAAGAGTTTCAAAATTAGAGCGCCACCAGATCGTGCCGTCATCGAAGATAATGCTATCCACACCCTCGCGTGCATTCGACGGATACCCGTCCCGAACGGTAATCCGTCCGCCATCACCCTCATCTTCTGCAGAGGGTAGGATTTCGATTGCCAGATCGTCGCCGATCCCATTGCGAAGACGCACAGAGGTCGGATCGATGCCTTCCAGCCGCAGCACATCGCCCGTATCCCGATTGTCATCGATGATGACGTCGAAGCCATCTCCGCGCGTGTAGATATACGTATCGTTCCCGGATCCACCGTCGATCAGGTCATTGCCCGCACCACCATCGAACGTCTCCGCACTGTCGAAGCCGGTGATGACGTCATTGCCGTCCGTCGCCTGCTCAAACGCCAGCCGAGCGCGAACATCATCCATCGTCCAGCGTTCACCGCTGGCGAAGACGATTTCCTCAATCCCATCGGGGTAGTTATCCACGAGAGTATTCTCGACGATCAGCCGGTCGTCCGTTCCGGCGAATTCCAGCACGAGGGTATTTGACGGATAATGCCCGATCCGTAGCGATACCTCGCCTGGCTCGTACCCAGTGATCAGAATTCTGTCATTGTCCCGGTCGCCGCCGTCATGGATCGAATCCACGCCGTCGCCCCGCGCGAAGATGTAGGTATCCGATCCATCACCGCCCTGAAGGCGGTCGTTTCCAATGCCGCCACCGAGCACGTTGCCGCCGCCGTTGCCGCGCACCTGGTCGTCACCGTCCGTTGCATCCACTGCCGCGAGGATCGTGCCGATATCGGCAAGAGAATAGCTGTCATCGCCATTCGCGAAGGCGACCTCTTCGATGTTGTAGTGAATGCCGTTCAGCGTATTTGGAATCCGCAGGCTATCGTCACTTTCCACGAAAGTGATCAGCAATGTCCCGCCGTTGCCAGCCTCACGTGCGAAGATCAGATCGTCGCGTCCGTAGCCTTCAATGAGAATGCGGTCAGTATCGCTCTGGCCGCCCTCGATCACCGTATCATGGCCATCGCCTGCCCCAAAGACATAGGTATCGTTGCCTGCTCCGCCATAGATGACATTGTCACCGGACCCGCTGTGCAGGATATTCGCGTCGTTGTTTCCGACAATCCGTGCATTATCGGATGTTAGGTTTCGGTCATCGAGGATACGCTGGAAAACATCCGTATCGAGCAGACTGTCAGTTAAAACAGGCGTTCCGGACGTAATATCGTAGAACTCGAATTTCTCGATCTGGGCAAGGATAGCGTTGCCATTCCCGCCCTGTAATCCGCCGACCACGACGATCTGATCGTCACTTCCCTCAAAACGGATAACAAGATCATAGGCATAAGCGCGCGATTGCGTGAAGATGGCGTCCGTGAGGGCGTAACCTTCGATGCGAATGGTATCTGTACCCCCACTACCGTCCTTGATGATATCCTTACCACCGCCCACACGGTATACATAGGCATCGTTCGATCTCAGGCCCGAAAATATCTCATCGGCTTCGGTCGATACGAAGGTATCGGCCCCGGTCGTGCCTTCGATGGTGTCGCGAACTGTCAACCCGGCGATAATGCCCGTAAGATCGAGAGGATCATCTACCCCGTTCGTAAATTCGATAGTCTCAATCCGATCGCTCGTTTGGTTCGACAAAGCGTTCGTGATCGTGATTTTGTCATCGCTTCCCGCGAAGGTAATTAGCAGAGCATCGATTACATCGGTATCGGGTGCGAAGCTCAGATCAGAACTCGTATACCCTGTGATGCGGATACTGTCGGCGCGCGAGGAGTTTCCGCCGTTATCATCAATGATGTCGTGACCGTCGCCTTGTGCAAAGAGATAAGTATCAGACCCCGAGCGACCTGAAAGCCAGTCGTTACCCGCTCCTCCAGCCAGAGTGGTCTCGAAGGGTAAACCGAGAATGCGGTCATCACCAGAGGTGGCCGCATCGGTCAGCATGATGTCGCGGATGTCCGCCAGCGTGAACGCATCGCTGCCATCTCCAAACCGGATTTCCTCTATCCGGTTTGCCCCGACAGAGCCGAGTGTGCCAATGATGCGAATGCTGTCATCACTGTTATTGAAGGTAACGATCAAATCATTCACGGCGTTCGGGTCGCGCGAGAACCGGATGTCGGCGCGCGTATACCCCTCGATCCTCAGCGCATCACCGTTCGTGTTTGAATCATCCTCGATTACATCGTTCCCGCCGCCTCTTGCAAAGACATAGAGATCGTTGGAGCCATTCCCCCGCAAGTAATCGTCTCCCGAACCGCCGTCGAGCGTATCCATTGCCGTTGTTCCGAGGAGACGATCATTGCCCTCACTGCCGTTCTCGACAACAAGCTTGCGAAGGGCCGCAGTATCGAACGAGGCATCGCCATTTGTGAAGACGATGCTTTCGATCTTGTCGGCACTGGTCGTGAGAAGTGCGTTGACGAGCACGATCTCATCATCTGTCCCATCGAACCGGATGATCAGCGTATCGGGTGCATTCACGCGGTTCGACAGGATCAGGTCGTCGCGACCATACCCGCGCAACTCGATGGTATCGGTGCCACGCCCGTTATCCTCAATGACATCACGACCATCGCCGCGCGTGAAGATATAGCGATCATTACCAATGCCGCCCGATAAGACATCGTCGCCTTCGTTTCCGACGAGCGTATCGTTGCCCGTTGTCCCAATAATCGACTCATCCGCCGCAGGATCGCGCGCCGTTTCGAGCGCCAGCAGAACATCCGTCCGCGTCCAGACTACACCGTCCTCGAAGAGGATTTCGGCGATGTTCGCCGTGGTCCTGTTGAAATAAAATGGTACGATCAGTTCGTCGCCATCCGCAAAGCGCAGGACGAGATCGTTCTGCCGGTCGTCAAAGCGCAACGCACTCGCCTGCGCTACGCCGTAATCGCGCATGATGATGCGGTTGGTGCCGGAGGTATCGGAAATGATATCCTGACCGTAGCCTTGCCCGAAGATGTAAGTGTCGTCGCTCGTTCCGCCCTGAAGCAGGTCATACCCCGTACCGCCGTCGAGCGTATTGTCGCTCGCATTGCCGATCAGAACATCGTCGAAAGCGGTGCCCATACCAACGGCCGTGTCCAGCAATTGGGTCCGGGTCCATTCGGTACCATCGCCGAAACTGACGATATCGATGCCCCGTGTACCTGCAAGATTCAGAACGATTTCATCCGCACTGTCCGCGAAGGTCAGGATCAGTTCGTCGCGATCCGACACGGGCTTGGTTACGCTGACATCTTCCGCCCGATAACCCTGGATTTCCAGCCGGTCGGTGCCGCGCGCATCGGTGATCACATCGCGCCCGTCGCCGCGCGTGAAGACGTAGGTATCGTCGCCCGCACCGCCCTCGATATCATCATTTCCGAGACCACCTTCGATGCGATCATCATCGGATGAGCCAGTAATGGCGTCTCCAGCATCGCTTGCCTGTGCGGCGACGGCTGCGGCGATGAACGCCGCGCGGTCGAGTTCGACACCGTCGGCAAAGGCGATGCTGGAGACGTTTGTGTCACTCAGCGCACCCCGGATCAGTACCTGGTCGCCGGTCTGCGGGAAAGCGACGATGATGTCGTCGCTATCCAGATCGGCCCGACGGAACCGCGCATCGGCGGAGCCTGCCTCACGGAACAGGATACGGCTTGTCCCCCGTTCGCCGGTTGTATCGACGATATCGTAGCCATCGCCTGCATCGAAGACAAAGACGCCGCCCGCTTCGCCGAGGATCAGATCGTCGCCCGTCCCCGCATCGACCGCCAGCGATTGTCCGGTGCGCGCATCGATCACGTCGCCGCCATTGGTGGACTGAACGTCCACGAGCCGCACGAGCACATCTGCGATGGCGACCCGGGTGCCGTCCTCAAAGACCAACCGCTCGACTAGCGAAGCCGAACCGAGGCGGGCCGCGCCGCCATGTACGATCAGGCTATCGCTCTCACTGTCCGTCAGCCGGATCAGCAGATCATCGCCTTCGCGCGAGAAATCCACCGTCGCAGCGGAAATTCCTGCCCCGAAGACGATCTCGTCGATCCCGCCGGTATCCGTCACGGCATCCTGACCAGAACCGATCTCGAAGCGATAGGTGTCGTCGCCGAGGCCACCCTCCAGCGCGTCCGATCCCTTGCCGCCATCGAGCACGTCCTCGCGATCATTGAAGCCGCGTAGCATGTCGTCGCTATCCGAGCCGGTGAGCAGCCGATCACGCACCTGCTCCAGCGTCCAGGCCGTGCCGTCCGCGAACAGGAATTCCTCCACCTGCCGCGTCGTCAAACCCTCGCGGATCGTCAGTCGGTCGGTGCCGTTGCCCAGATCGATGATCAGGTCGTCGCCATCCCGGATCAAATCGACCGCATCGGGCGTGACGCTGGCCGAGAAGACCACCCGGTCCACCACACCGCTCGCCGGATTATCGCTCTCGATGATGCCGTCCAGATCGTAGGCGGTTCCAAAAGCATAGGTATCGCCCTGCCGTCCACCGATCAGCTCGTCATCACCCTGTCGCCCGTCCAGTACGTTCGGGGAATCCGGCGTGCCTTCGATGACATCGTCGCCCCGGCTGCCGCCGACGATGGCCAGCCGCTCTTCGATATCAGAGATATGCAAGCGCGTACCGTCGGCATATTCGAACCACTCGACCGCATCCTCGATGGAGCGGAACTGGTTCTGGATGCGCAGTGTGTCCGTGCGTTCCAGCACCGAAATTAGCAGGTCATTGCCGTCCTTGGTATAGACGGCGTTGTCCACGGTGATATCTGCGCCGAATAGGATTGTGTCATCGCCCTCGGCGACCTTTTGAATACCCTCTCGCGTGCGGTCGTACCAGGCCGTCCGTTCCTGCCGATCAATGATCGTATCGTCGCCATAGCCCACGTCGAACAGGTATGTGTCGCCGTCGCTGCCCCCGATCAGGGTATCATCACCCGCCTGCCCGTCTATGGTTTCACCGAAGGCCGTGCCGATCAGCGTCTCACCTGCATTAGTGCCAACATGGTCGACATCCTCGGGGTTCAGATCGCGCCAATCCACCGTGGTATCCGAAAATACGAAAGTCTCGATGGCCTTGTACTGCGGCTCGCCGCGCACTGGATCGCCGGACGTGCGGACATACTGGTCCCGCAGGGTCACGCTCTCGCCTGTATCGCGGATCACGAGGATCAGGTCATCGCCTGCCCGCTCGAACGCCACATCCGTCGAGGCGATATCGCGCAAGGTGAGGCTGTCGCCGCGCGACCCGCTGCCGATATCATCGATCACGTCGTCGCCATAACCACGCGCGAACACGTATGAATCCGAGCCATAGCCGCCGACCAGCAGGTCGTCGCCCGCGCCGCCATCCATGGAATCGGCGATCTCGAAACCGTAGACCGTGTCGTCCCCCGCCGTGACCGACAGATCGACGACATGCTGCGCCAGCTTGGCATAATCCCAGACCGTGCCGTCGCCGAAGACGATTTCCTCGATCAAGTTCGTGAAGCCCAGCAACTGCTCACTGGCAAAGGCATTGCGGAGCGTCACGGCATCATCCGTGCCGGTGACGGCCAGCGTCACGGTCGCAGAATCGCCCTCGCGTTCAAACGTGAAATCGGTCCAGCGCAGATCGTCGCGCAATTCCAACCGGTCAAAACTCTCGTTGAAAAAGTCATTATCGCCGTCTTCGATGACGTCATGTCCATCGCCGCGCCCGAACAGATAGGTATCGTTCTGCGCGCGCCCGATCAGAACGTCGTTGCCGAGGCCCCCGTCGAGCGTATCTGCATTGTTGAAGCCGTAGATCAGATCATCATCGTCGGTCTTCGCCGCCGCCAGCACCCGCGCCATGATGTCGGTCTCGACGAGGAACGTCCCGTTTCCGAAGGCGACCCGTTCAATAGTGTCGGGGAACAGCAGGCCAAGACCCGGAATGCTGGTCCAGTCGAACTGCCCCTCGATGGTGATGCTGTCGCCAGTCGGCTCGCCATCCTCGCCGAGGATTTCCATCGTGACATCACCGCTGTCACCCACACGGATGAAGCGGATATTTTCCGCATCGAAACTGGCCTGCACCTGGATGATGTCGAATTTCGATGCCGGATCGTCGGTTGGCATGTCGTTGTCGTCGTCGATCCGGTCCTGACCGTCTCCTTCACGGAAGATGTAGACATCGCCGTCCCGGCCCCCGCGCAGCACGTCGTTGCCAAGCCCGCCCTCGAGCACGTCGCGCGCCTGACTGCCCAGCACCAGATCGTCGGTATCGAGCGGATGGTTGACCGCCGCGGCGATCGCAAAGGCATCCCAGATCACGCCGTCCGCGAAGACGATGTTCGTGACGCCGGTATCGGGCGAGAAATCCTTGCCGAAGACCGGATCGATCTGCTCGCCCTCGAACTGCTGAGTCACGCGCAGCACGTCGTCGGTGCCGATCACCTCCAGCACAAGATCGAGGCCGTCTCGGGTGGCGAAGATATCGGTGGATTTCGCATGGGAGAAGCGCAGCACATCCGCGCCGGGATCGCCGCCCTCCACGTAACGGTATTCGATATCGGTGATCGTGTCCGATCCGAAATCCTGCCCGACGAAATAGACATCCGAGCCGAACCCGCCATCATAGGTCTGGTCGCCGGTCGAGAGGTACACGAAGTCCTGCCCCGCCGTGCCGTTCACCTCGGTATCGCCCGCCGCGTGGGCGATCAGCTTTTCCTCGTCCACGCCGAGCGCGTTGAGCACCGCCGGAAGGTCGGCATCGATGCCAACCGTCTCGAAGGCGGACAGCACCATCTGGAACACGAACTGCTGGTCGAGACGCATCCTACCCGTGACGAAGTTCACCTCGCCGTCCACATGATAGTCTGGGTAGACGACTTCGAGGATTTCGTCCCACGCGACGAGGTAATCATAGGCCGCCTCGGCCCCCTCCGGCGCCCCCTCGAAGATTGCCTCGAACATCGGGGCCATCTCGCGGTCGGTCGTCGCCTCGTAGCGGTCGGAGGGCGCGTCGTAGGATAATCTGCGCGAGAACTCCGCCAACCCGCCTTGCAGCGCAATCCGCACCGAGAGCGCGCGGCTGGCGGTGACGTAGCTCTGGAACATGCCGTCGAACAATTCGATGGCCGGGTCGATGGTACTGGCGTAACCGCCCTCCTCGTCCGTGGTTGGAGCCTCTTCTCCTTGGAAGGAACCAACCGAATAGCTCAGAAGTTGAGTTTCCGGAGAGGTTTGCGCGCTCATGATCTGCGGCTGAAAATCGATGCCGTAGAGCGAGGACGCGAAGTGCAGTTGCCCGGCGGTCAGGATCTCCACGCGGTACACGCTGTCATCGGTCGAGCCGACTGTATCGAGCGTGTCGAAATCGATTTCGTAGTTGCGCAGCAGGAAGTTCCCCGCCTCCCCCGTCCGGTGCTGAAGCTCCAGCGCCCGGTCGAGATTGCGCGCCCAGACGTGGAACACGCCATCCGCATCGGTGATCGCCACGGAGTAATCGACCACCGTGCCGTCGATGACTTGTACGCCCATGCTCTCCACGGGTAGATCGCCGTAGGGATTGGTCCCGAAGGATTCCACGCGCCATTCGGCCCCTTCGGGCGCGGGCATGGCGAGGATATCGGCCAGCACCGGTGCGGCGATCACTGTGCCCCCGGCGTTTATTACGGGCGCACCGCTGGCCAGCGACCACACGCCCGCCGGTCCCTCGACCGCGTAATCGTCGATGACCGCGCGGCCCTCTACAATGCGCGCGAGATAGGCCGTCTCCGTCCGGTGGGTCAGGTCTTCCGTGCGCGAGACGGGCGAGAACATCTGCTCCAGTTGCCAGCCGTCCGCTTGGGCCATAACAGCATCGAGCGTGGGCCGGGCGATGACCGCCCCGTCCGCCGCGCGCACCCCTCCCCCGCTTTCCAACGTCCAGTAGCCGCCCGCCGCATCCTCGACATAGATGCCCCGGTCCACCAGCGCGCCCGCCGCGTCCAGCAGCACGGGAGTCAACTCGCGGGTCAGTTCCTGCGCCTGTGCCCAGGCCCCGAAGATCGGCGTCGCCGCCTCGCGGATCGCCTTCAGGTCCGGCGCGGTCATCGCCTCCGACGCGGTGCGCACGATCTCCGCGATCTCGAAATCGCTCGACACGGCGACGCCCAGATCGACAATGGTGCCGAAGCCCTTTGCATCGGGCAGCGGATCGGCGCGCAACCATTCGGCCACGCCCTTCTCGCCCCGGAAGACCGTATCGGTCGCATTGGTGCTGAATGCCATGTCGAAGGCGTTGCGGGTGCTGCCATCCTCCAGCGTGACCGTCCCGCGCGCGAGGATGGTGTTCCCCTGTGGCGTCTCGCTACCGACTTCGGTATTGTCCAGCCCGATGGACTCGATGCCCAGATCGGCCAGCGAGAACAGCTCGCCGTCATCCGTGTAGGCATCCCCGTCCAGATCGCGCCAGACCTGCAACGCCGCGAACCCGGCATCGTCTATCGTGATGAAGCCGTCGTCGTTGTCGTCATGGTCCGAAAGCTCCGCAAAGCCCGAAACCCCCGGCCCCCCGAACATCTCGGATACATCAACGATCCGCCCGTCCCCGTCCGCATCATGCACCAAAAACCCATCGTCACCGGAAAGCCACCCCGCCTTCTCGGCGAAGAAATCACCATTGAAGTCGAACCGTATCCCGGAGCGGAAGTCGGAAAGCGTCTCGATGCCATCGCCGTCGAGATCGATGACGAGAGGATCCTGGACGGGTTGCCATGCTACAGCTTTCGCCAGCGCTTTATATATCTGCGCGATGAAGGATATATCGCCATAGAATTCTGTGAAACGGCTTATTGCACTGCTACCGTCACTGCCCTCGTATATCCGAAAACGCATACCGAGATCACCAGCTTCCGGAACGGATAAGCCTTTTTCAGTTTTCCCGAAATCGAAATTTTCGACAACCATAACTCGGCTAAGGAGGTCGTCGCCTTCCTGAAATCCACCTCGTCCATCAAGATGACTATAGATTAGCAGTTGCCCTGTGTTCGTCAGGCGATAGTAAACGAATGGACTAAGACGGTCGATGGCCATCCCCCCTTCGCCAACTGGCAAGGGCAAACCAAGAGCATCGTAACCGTTGTAATTTGAGCCACCAAGCAATGGCATTCCGAACATTTGCAAAGTGTCGTTTGGAGCCGCGTCCTCAATGAACACACCTGGCCAGTACCAAAAAACGTCGGCGTCTTCCTCACCACTCTCCGATCGACCTATACCATCAATTGTATCGCCATAAATCTTGGAACCATATGCTGATGAAAAAATTAGATCTCTACCACTTCCGCCTTGTAGAGTACCACCTTCTCCGCCGTAGGAGAAAATAATATCGTTATCCAGGCCACCCTCTATTAAAGGAGTTCCATTAGTGGATATTAATACATCGTTTCCACTACCGCCAATTATAATTCCTTGCTGATCATTCCCAAAAATTCGATCAATAAAATCGTTCGCCTCATTTCCAGAAGTAGATGTAAAATCATTTAATGTGAATATTAAGTCAGAATTATTCTTCCCATCAATATCTCCATTTGAACTAATGTCCGCATTAGCTAAGTTAGAAACTTCTTCTGAAATCCGCAATAATTCATCGTGTGGCGTGTAAGTAGCTTCCGTTTTTAATTCATTTTGATGATCTGGATCAACATAAATTTTTGCTTCCCAACTACCTACATCATCATTAGTTTTAATTTGAACGCCACGATCACCTTCACTGTAAATTTCTACTGAAACATTGGCTCCCCAACGATCTATCGCCGCGTCACGCGCCTTCGCTATATTAACTATTGCAGCTTCACCCGCAGCTTCAGCATCGCTGTTTCCATCTTCTATTGCGACGCCAGGAAAGAAATAATCTAATGCAGCAGTGCCTACGGCAGTAGAAGATAGTTTCACGAATGCCGCCGCATCTGGGCTTCCAAGCAGAGACCTGTTGTCGAAAATATTAAGTAATGCGTTTCTAACATCGCTCGAGCCAAAGTCCCCTAGTTCTCTATTATTAATTTGATCGATTATCTTTCCTCTGGAATTCAAAATTCTAATAATCTTAAAGAAATCAGTAACACTTCCAGTACCAGAAATCCCCAAATAACCTGCAGGAGAAAACAGAAATTCAATACCTAACCCTAAGCCAAAACCTGCCTCTAAGGAAAGTCCACCAGCAATTTGCTTTGCTATTGAATTCTCTCTACTAAATCCAAAAGTCCCACGCCATGAGTCGGTATTTCCTGCTGAATCAGTGTTTTCAGTGTCATCTAAAACTGAAACTTCAAGCCACGGTGCTTTGAACCACAAGGTTAATCCACCCTCTAAATCCCCACCCGCAGCCGCACCCAAACCAATGGTTGCCGACGACGAAGATCTTCCATCTTTATCAAAGGTTCTACTTATTTCGCCGACCGCCCCAAATAAACCATATAACGGACCTTCAATTGCCGCTGATATACTCAGTGCGGAAGCGCCCGTTTCTTCGATAAAAGATGCGATATTCGCTCTAAAGGAATCAGTCATAGATATTTCTCCAAGGGGTTTTACTTGTAACCAAGCAATTTAGTTCCAATCATGCACCCAAGCGCCACAAAGAAAAAAAATAAACGCAGTAGATTTAATGGTGAATTTTTATCTTTACTTACTTTCGCAAACCTTAACAATAAAGTCAAAATAAGCACAAAAGAAAAAGATATAAAAATACCTGATTTAAAAACATCAAACATTATCTACTCGACACTGTTTGATGCTTTTTATACCCAACGTTTCCAGCGCGGCCTCTTCCACCAGCCTTGTCATGACCGGATGGATACGCAAATCCCCATCCTTCACCACCTGCTTCATGTTCGCGAGGACCGAGGTGGCCAGTGCCGGTGTCGGAGCGATGACGTCCAAGAGCCAGTTGATGTCGCCGCTCGTCCAGTCGGCGGCGGCGAGGCGGACCGGGAAGACGCCGGCCTTGATCTGCTCACGGATCTTGGCATCGACCTCCTCGGACACGCTCGCCCAGATCACCACCCCCGCCAGCGCATCCGCATCCTCGGTATCCCCCTTCGAGGCCAGCGCCACCCGGTCACGAATCAGCGGCTCCAGCAGCACCGGGACCAGCTCGGCGATGCTCAGATGCCGGTAGCGCGGCAGGGTCACCATTGCCAACGCCACCTTGCCAAACGTCTCATGCACCCGCGCCCGCAGCTTCGCCACCTGCGCCATTACGCGCGGGTCAGGCTGTTCGCCCTCGCCAGCATCGTTCCCTGTTTCGCTCATCCCGCCCCACAATCGCCAAAGGTGCATCAGCACACGGATGCACCAGCACCGTAGGCACCGCGATAGCTCGCGCAAGAAGAAAGTCAAACTGAATTGATTTTTACATCTTTAAGGCTTGTCAGCCGGTTTGTTCACACGTTTTCGGAGGCCGGTTCCACGAAAGCTTGACGGACAAAGTAGCATCGCCCCCGGCACTCGCGAAGACGACACCCGCCTTTGCCGTCATCTTCACGCCAACCTCGATCTCGATACAGTCGGGCCGCAGATCGGGTGTATCGAGCTTGGCCGTCAAACCGGCCGCAAGGGCGCGCAGGTCATCGAACGCTTCGTCGAACCGGCGGCGTAACGGGGTCTCGATATCGCTGGCGGGCTCGTACCCGGTCCCGTCATCCATGACGTCTTCTGCCTCGAACGACAGGATCCGTCCGTCATCCGTCTCCAGCTCCACGATGTTCTTCATCGATATCTCCTTTTCAGTAAGCCCATGCGATTCATCCTTCCGGGTTCTCACCCTGAAGCAGCGCACGGGCCTTGTCCCACGCCTCTTCCGCTTCGTCATAACGGTGGTCCGCAGCGAGCGCGTCGCCATAGGCCTTCAAAGCCTCCCCGTGGAGCTTCGGTCGGTCACGCTCCAGGACAGGCAGCAACTCTTCGCACGTAGCCAACGTCTCCGATGTCTCCCTGATCGCCTGCACCGGCGTTTCCGTGACGACCGCTCCACGCCCCGCGAGGACGCGCGCGGCAAGCCAGAAGTAGAGCGTGACGGTATCGACGCCATCGGGGCTCGTCACGGTATCTTGCAGGGCGTCAACCAGCGACAACGCCTCGCTGCGCGCTTCCGACCACCGTTCGAGATCGATCATGCTCTTGGCGATGTTCAGCGTCGCCCTCGATGAATCTTCGATGTCATCGGCGGCGTCATGCGCCTGCATGAACAGGCCAAGTGCCGCTTCATGTGCGCCCTGCCCGCTGAAGACGGCGGCACGATTGTTGAGATAGTCGGTCCAGCCGGGTTTGCCCGGTCCCGTGAGCGGCGCAGCTTCTTCCAGTGCCTCCCAAGCCGCATCCAAGCGACCTGCTTCCGTCAGCGCCGCCGCCCGGTTCACGAGGGCAATCGCGACCCGCTCCGCGACCATGCTGTCAGTGGGGGCCGCCTTGGCCACACGCGATGCCTCGGCGAAAGCATCTGCGGCCTGTCGGTCGCGTCCGGCGGCGTATTCCGTCAACCCCAGATCATTAAGCGCGGCGAACAGCAACACTGGCATCGCAGGATCGTCTTCGTTCTTCCCCAGCGAGCGGGCGTCGTCCGCTGCCATCCGCAACATTCGCGCGGCGACGTCGTAGTCGCCGATATGAGAGAAACCGTTGGCGATGGCGGTCGCCTGTTCGATGGTGTCGATGCGCTGGCTGCGGCTCCCAGCCCTTATCTGTGCGAAGGCCTGTTCTGCCTGCTCGATAGCAGTGCGGGTCTCTACCGCCCTGCCCCGCTCCCCCTCGACGACGGCAAGATTGGCGTACCCCCGCGCGATGGTGGTCCAGAGCCAGTTGTTGTTTGCGGCCAAGGCTTCGGCGGGTGGGAGCACGAACCGAATGCGATCAGCTGCAGCGGCGCGTTCACCTGCATCGTTGAGTGCCATGGCATGATTGAGCCTGGTGGCGACGATTTCAGTAGCGAGGGTATTGGGCGGGTGTTCGGGAAGCAGCGTCTCGACCTCCTCGTATACGGAGAGTGCCAGATGGGTTTCGCCTGCAAGGAACAGGGCATCCGCCTCCGCCGCGAGCGCCAGCGCCGCATGGATGACGGAGACGCCAAACGGCCGGTCGCGATGGCGTTCTGCCAGGGCGCGCAATTCCTTCGACAACGCTGCGGCATCCTCGTACCGGCCAGCCGCAAGAGCATCCTGATGGAGCGCTCTCAGCACTTCCACCAGTCCCGATGCCGCGATCTCCGGTGCTTCCGTGTAGCGCGCGCGTGCAAGGGACAGCATTTCCTCCATCAAGGCATTTGCCTCATGAATGCGACCCGCTTCATCCAGTGCACTAACGAGCGGCGCGAACAGGTCGACGATATCGAGATCGGAGTGCCCCGGATGGCGGGCGAGGAGATCGCGGTATCGCTCGGCCCCCCGCTGCGCAAGATCGACCGCTGATCCTGTACGTCCACGTTCGAGCGCCTGCATTGCCGCGTTGACATAGGCGGATCCCAATGCGCGCAAGGCCACCGGATCATTCGGCGCATCGCGCCGTGCGGCGTGCGCTGCATCGCGGAAGGCGCGGCATGCCTCGACCGGTCGCCCCAGATGTTGCAAGGCTGCGCCGCAGTTATTCAGGATGGGTGCGAGATCTACCGGCCTTTCCAGCTGACGTTGCCAGAGACCAAGCGCCTCGTCGAACCGCCCATCGTCAAAGGCCATTTCCGCGAGGAGGGCGAGGAGTGTGTAAACCTCCTCCATTTCTCCCTCGGCGCCTTCTGCAACGGCGAGAGCCCTCTTCCCAAGACGTTCCGCCTCTTCGATCTCGCCTGCATCGCGCAGGCTCGTGATGTACAGGAGGACTGTCTGACCGTCCTCGACGCCGTCGGCGATAGCGAGCTGCGCACAATGCAGCATCAGGGGACGATACCGCTCATCCATGCTCGGCATCGTATCGAGGAGTGTGCGAACAAGGTCGGATGTGAGCCACTCATCAGCGCGATCCGTGATCAGACGCGGCAATGGCCCCGGTTGTTCCAGATCCGCCGCCACCGCCAGCGGAATACGTCGCGCCGGGTCGGCAGCGAGCATGGCGGTGAGATTTGCCTCGATACGCTGACGACGCAGTTCTGCCAGCTTGTGCTCTCCGGAGATCTGCCGCCAGGCTCGCACATGGCGAACGAACGCCATGATCAAGGCATCATCCGACGCATGCTCCAGATAGTCCAGCAGATCGGAAGACGTTTCGCGTGTCAGCATATTCCGTGCTCTTCCAGAAGACGTTCGCCGATCAGGTCGGGCTGTACGGGATTGAGGAACCGCTCGCCCGGATAGAGCGAGCGCATCAATGCAAAGAGGTCCACCAGTTCGTGCGCGCGCAGATCGCGGAACGCGCCGCGCCCGGCAAACATGCGCTCTGCCTCTTTCAGACTGGCAACACCGCCCACCTGATAGATCGCCGCCGCCATCGCTTCCAGCAAGGTGGCGGGCAGTGCCGGTGTCGCGCATTTCTCCCAGAAACGCCGTTCCCGATCAACGATCGCGGCGACCAAGTCGTCCATTCCGCCCGCCGTGACCGATGCCAGTGCCGCCATCTGTATTTCGAGCGCTGACCCGTATTGGGCGGGCTTGGGAACAGGCACATCTCCCGCGATTCCAAAATGGGCGGAATAGGCGGATACTGCTCCCGCCATGGCCTCCTTGTGACGGTCTTGCGGAATCGCCATCGGTATGGCCCTGGCTTCGGTCACGGCAGGTGATGACAACAGGGCCTGCAAGGATGCAGAGGACCGTCTCAACCGCGCCCACCATTCGGAGGCATTGCGTGCAAGCAGGATGATCCGGGTTCGCCCAGCCGATCCGTCGAGCGCGCGTGCCAGCAGGCGTTTCACGAGTTCAGGTTGGCTTTCCGCATAGTCGATGACAAGAACGCGCGTTTCCGAAGCTGCGGCAACCTGACCGAAATGGTCTGCGGTGAGAACCGGATCGTCGCACCGCGAGAGCAGACCGTACAACCCCAAGCCTTCGCGTACATGACAATATTCGAGCCAACGCCGTGTCTTTCCCACGCCTCCCGGCCCGTACTCCAACCTTACGAGCAGCGGGTCGTCCCGATCTATCCACCCATCGAGAGCCGTTTCCACTGCCGGGTCAGCGAGAAAGGGGCGCAATACCGTAGCGTGCATCAAGCAGGGCAGCGGGGCCGAAGACCGGATGAAGAGGACGGGGATAGGGTTCGAACAGACCCTGGCTTCTCCCTGCCTTCGTTCCGAGCCGTGATAATGCATCGATGATCGCATTCGCCGGGATCGCATAAGCAGAAGTCTGCGACGACCCGCTGGGCACACCGCTGAACAGACCGAGCAGGACGCCATCCGTACTCCAGACCCCGGCTCCGCTCATTCCCTTCGCACCATAGCCCGTGCCATGGATCGTCAGGAAAGGCCCGCTGTCATCGACGACCTTTCCGAGCCGGGTCTCGCCTTCGATGAAGGGAGAGTCCCAGCATACCGTGCCTACCTCACGTCCGGCGGTGAGCGTGTCGGCCCGTCCCACCGGTGGCGTCAGGCCTGCTCCCGGTGGCGGCGTATCGAGCCGCAGGAGTGCCAGGTCTGAACCGGAAGAGAGCGCCGGGTCGAAGGGTGTCCAGTGCTCGATACGTGCGAGACTGAACCTGTTTGCAGCAGCGGGGAAGCAGACTGTGAGAGGCTCCCCCGGTGGCGTTGACGTCGTACGGTCGATACCCAGGGCATCCGCAACGACATGGGCGCAAGTCGCCACGAGGTCAGGTGCGACCAGCGCGCATGATCCGATATATCTGCCGTTCTTTCCTTCGACGCGGCCTGCGCTGAGCCGAATATCCTCCGAAAGCATCGCGCCCTCTCTTTCTGCTTTGCGTGTTTCATGCGGCCCGAGGGTCAGTTCTCGTCGTCCCGCCGACGCGCTGGCACGATGAAGGGCATTGCGGGAAGGTCGGACGGGTCCGGCATATCCGTCACGACGGCAATGTCGTCGATCTGCACATGCGCCGCCACCTCGTCCTCCTCCATGGCGGCACGGATCGCGTCCGTCGCAAAATTGGCGAGAATCGAGGTGGGCAGTCCCAGCATGACGGTGAAGAATGCATCCCTGGCGGTCATTCCGAGCGCCTCGATCTGACGCGCCTCGATGACCTTCGCCCCGTCGATTTCCGTCAGCCGAGCCACGATCCGGTCGAGGAAATCGGGATCGGGCGTTCCCCGGTATGACAATACGATCTCGTAGCAGGTTTGCGTCACGCCGTCGGCCATAGGTCCAGTTCCCTGTATCGTTCAAGAGCGAGGACGAAATCCGCGCGGGATGCAGACAAGGATGCCAGAAGCCGCCCGTCGGGCGAACGATCTGGCGTACTACCGCCCAGGACGGAGATGATATCCCGCATGAAAGGGGTCATGGCATCGGGATCGGACTCGAATCCCTTCCTGAAGAACCGTGTCTCCATGCCCTGATAGACGAGCGCATCGTTCAGCGCAAAGAGCGCCGGGCCTATCGTGGCGGCATAATGGGTTTCGACTGCCCCGTTCCGCGCTGGATCGGGGACACGGGTCCGGTAATCGTCGCCTTCCCAGGCAACGGCATCCGGATCCACGACCCTGAAATACGAACTGCACAGATTGATCAGCCGCATTCCGGGAAAAGGATACTCTCCGTCGATCTCTTCCTCGTCTGCGAAAAGTCCTTCCAGCAAACATAGCGCTGCAAAACACCCCAACAGGATGGCACGGTGAATGGCGTGCTTCCGCTCGTCCCACTGTTCCGGATCGAGACCCGTCAGCATGGCGATCTCAGGAGCAAAGCTGAACGTCAGTGCAAAGGCCACGCCGTCTGCCTCCAGCTCCGAAATCCGCCGAAACCGACGGTAGCGTTCCGTATCGCGGTTTCTCGAAGTTGAGCCATCGGTCGAGCCATCGGTTTCGGTAAAGGAAAGCGGGCGATCTGCCCCGTCCCCGAACGCCGCTCTGTCATAGCTCAAGTGGCCCGAAGCGACATGAGCGTATTCATGCATCGCGACGAAGATCAGCCCGGTATAGTAGCTCAATGCCAGCGCGGCATTCTCGTCGATGGAAAAGGCTTCCAGCTCTGCGAAATGCTCCCGCAGGTAGTCGTTCTCGATGACGCCGTAAACGCCGCAGAAGTCGAACAGCCGGGTTGCGGTGGCCGTGTTCAGAAACACGTTGAAGCGGCTGGCCGATAACGGCAGGACGCCTGCATTGTACCGCTCGTCCTGGCGCAGGATAAACCGCAGTCGATCTGCCGCCCGCTCATCGGATAGCGAAACGACCATGACATCGCGCACGAACGCGAAGATGTCCTCGATACAATCGAGATGCGAGGGAAGCGGATCAGGTGCCTTCGGGTGCATTCTCTCGGTCTATCAACCTGTCCAGCCTGTCGGAAGACCCGAAATACCGGCGTTCCAGCTCCGGAAAGTTACCGATCATGAGATCGGGATCTCTCTCGCCATGCCATCGACCGGCAGGATAGTCGAGGTAGCCTGCGACAAGGCTGCTTTCGTACCATGCCGCGTCGTGACTGTCCCGATAGGTTTCCCAATCGCCGCCGATAACTGCGTGCAGCGTTCGCGCTGCCAGGTTGGAGTAATTGATCGACCGATGAACCGGTGCCGGATGTCCGTCGGACGCGTAATCGCACAAGGCGCGACCATCCCTGTCGAACAGCTGCGCTGCGAGAATCTGGGAAAACACCATTTGGAACAGCCATTCCGAAGCGTCCTCCACTGACCATCGCGCCGAGAACGGAAACTTCTCGTTCATCGCGACGAGCGACTGATCGAGGCCATGCGCATCGGCATCGAACTCGATGTCCTGCATCAGGAAGCCGGATGCGGTCACGACTGGCTTAGGCAATCGGCGGCGGGCTTTGGCTTCGTCGATGAACGAAACCGGGGATGCACCGGAAAGCAGATCAAGATGCCCGCGCATGTGATGGGCCAGTTCGTGGAGGATGACGTACTCGATCATGAACATCAGGATGTCGAAGCAGTAGTCGATGCGCGCTTGCGGCATATCCCAGTCGTCTGGTCCAGGCACCAGCGCATCGTTCGAAAGCCACGCTACCGAAGGCGCGCGCTCGAGTGGAAAGGCATCCGACAATACCGCCGGTATATGGGCGACCGTGGCGATTCGAGTCCAGAAGGCGCGCAGCAGACCGATCTCGACGATGATCGCCTGTCCCAGCCTGCACCGATAGGCCAGCGCCCGGTGATCCAAGCCGGACGTCACCAGCAGATCGATCTTGTTCAGTTCGAGTTCCGGGCGCGCCTTGGTCAGGAGATCGATATTGGTCTCGAAGACATGTTGGAGAATGCCGATCAGGCTCTCGTCACCCTCATAATCGGCGGAGGGAACATGCAAACCGCCACAGGACCGAACTACGGGGTCAGCCTGCCACTTTTCCGCTATCTTGCCGGCTTTCAAATCATCGGATTCCATTACTCCAGCCTTTTGCAAACTTCATATTGCGAACAGGCCCCCGAATGTTTCGGCGTTTGTGCTCCCACATTGGCCTCTTACGGCGAAACGCTTGGATCCCCGTACAAGACTGTATCATTCCTGTCTGAGCCGTAGCAAAAACTGCGATAGTCCTGTCAGGACATCTATTGTTGAACGCACTCTCACCGATACTGTTTGAGTCTGAGGTCGCGACCCACCTGTTCATGGCGTCCCGTACCGGCCGGGCCCTACTCGCTATGCTCGTGGCACACCCGCCCTGCCCTGCCAAGTCTCGCCAATCAGTTCGGGTCATGAAATGCCCCTGCCCTTCAGGCTCGTCTACGCAGCGCAGGACGCGCGAGCCGTCCTTCGGATGGACGATCCCTGACGCGAGGATCGACGAGGCGCATCTATCCGCTTTTTGGACAGAAGACCGAGCCTGACCGATGAATGCGATGATCTGGCCTACTCAAAGGGGTGGTTTTGCTTTCTCCGATCCGCACGGCTCACGTTGCGCATGTTGCTCCTCTGGAAGTCGTCGGCGAGTGCAGCGCGCATACGAACCACGGTAAAGCGGGCGAGGCAGACAGCACTATCCTTCTGGAGCCACGGAGACGGTGCGGGCGTAGATGATCCAGGTCCGGGTGACTTGATCCACTCGACCGTGCGCTCAGACCGTGTTCGTTCCAGCGTTGCCGAGGGGAGCCGTCTCCTGCGCGGGAGCAGTGGCGCTTGTGATTCGGCGCGGCGCGCAGCGACTGAGCCGATAGCGATGCGATACCGTCCGTTCAGAAACACGAGCAGGGCCACTTCTCTGTGGTCCTCGTCCTCCGTTGAGCTGTTTCTCCTGATTGGCTTTTGCCTTCGGGGTCGGCTACCGCGATCAAGCAGAAAACCACTCCCTTCGGTCATTACGGTTTCCACCTATGGCGGACCCTCCGTCTTTCCGCTTGATCGCGCCTCCCCCTCCGGCCGGGACAAAGCCATCGAAACAACCAAACGGAGGACTACACCATGCGTGGCACTGCAGAGTTTCAGATCATCGGACGGATTGGCCGCATCGCAACCGTCAGCTCGACCCTCAAGATCAACATCGCCTCGGATTACCCGCGCAAGCAGGATGACGGCTCCTGGGACGACAACACTCACTGGAACACCGTGACGGTCTTCAACGCGCGCACGATCGAGTGGATCAAGGCCAACACGAAGCCGGGCGATCTCGTCCATGTCCGCGGACGCATCCGCAACGGCTCCTACGAGAAGGACGGCGACACGGTCTACACCACCGACCTCATCACCACCGAATTCCTTCTGCTGGCCAAGCACCAGCCGAAGGGAACCGATGAGAGCCTCGTCGACAAGGAAGCCTGACGGCCTCCGGGGCGGCATCTGCCGCCCCGCTACCACGAGGGCAGGCCGCGCAAGCGCCCTGCCCTCTTCTGCTGTTCAGACGGTTCCGCCAATGCCGGCGGAAGGGATTATCCCGATTGTCCATCAGGCTACGAGGGCCGGAGACCGCCCAGAGTCGAAGGGCCGAACTGGCCTCGTGGGCAAACGGGGTAATCCCCGGCGATCATCGTGCGTGCTCATGCGGCCGTTCCGGTCTGTGGAGCACCGCCGCAGGCGGCGCGCATCCAGAAGGGTATGGGAGGGACACCCTCCCCCGAGACCGTCAAGGACGATCCGGTTTGAAGAAGCCCGGATCGCCAATGTGGTCGCCGGAAGATTTTTTCCGGCACTGCTGGTCCTGTGTCACCTCTGGTCTTGTGCCAATCCCCCTGCCCTTCTGGCCCCGTTCGGTCTTCAGGAAATAATCTTCCGCCGATCCCTGACGGTCCCGCCGCCCGAGGAGGGGCTGCGCCCCCCTTCCAGAGAAAGTGCGCGGCACTTCTCAAGGAAGGGGGCTGACGCCCATTTTAGGGCTTCATCCTCTCCGTTGCCGCCGCCGGGACGGCCTTTGGCCGATCCATGCAACCGCCGCGCATGTGGCAAAAGACAGGAACGGGTTATGAGCATTTACGAACAGATCGAGACTTTCGGCCTTATCGGCGACGATATGGAATTCCCCATCCCCGACGACGACGCCTTGCAGGCCGAGGCGGTGGATGCGGCGTTCGACGGCATGTGTGGCGTGTTTCGCGATAGCGCCCTTGCGGCAGACCTGGAGCCGTTTATCTGGGGTTTCGTGAACCTCCATCACCAGCGCGCCGAACGACTGGCCCGCGAGCGCGGCGAAATGGAAACCGCCCTGCGCGACCTGATCCACCAGCAGGACGGAAGCGAGATTGCCGACGTGGAATTGCAGGACGCACAGCGCCAGTATGAGCGCACCGAGGAACGGGAAACCGCATTCCTCTTGATGCGCGAACACGCGGCATCGCGCTACGAAGCCGAGACGGGCCGCCCATGGTTCCCGCGTTCGGGATCGCGCAGCGGATCGCCCATCACCGCCGCCATGATCGACGCCCGCGACTACATGCGAGCCGTAAAGGAGAGAAAGACCGAAAGCCTAGCGCCCGAAGGGTCGCGCGTCGTCATCGCCGGAGGGCAGGATTTCGAGAACACCGACGCGATATTCGCCGCGCTGGACAAGGCCCGCGACCGCGTGGGGGATATGGTGCTGTTGCATGGCGGATCGCAGAAGGGATGCGACCACATTGCCGCTCTCTGGGCCAGGGCCCGTGCCGTCCCGCAGGTCGCTTTCCGTCCCGACTTCAAGACGCATAACCGCTCAGCACCGTTCAAGCGCAATGACGACATGCTGGCGCTGGACCCCCGCGCCGTCATCGTGTTTCCCGGAAACGGGATCACCGAGAACGTCGCACAAAAAGCCGAGGCGAAACGCATTCCGGTATGGCGTCCCGCAAGTGAAGCGGCTTCCCCGTAGGAGAGTGAGGCAAGGGAGCGGCGAAACCCGCTCCCGATCCATAACCGATGCTTTGCAGGAAGAATTGCGCCGCGCATCACGCGGCGCAATTTCGCGCGGGCTTGCCCGCGCGGCGATCATCCCGCCCGATCCGCTATCGCGGCTCCTCTGGTCTGATCGCAAGGATCGAATTGACCGGCGCGGATGCGCCGGAAGAATCTTACTGTCACCCTGCATGAGGGTGACAGAGCCCGCCCGCCACCCTCTCGCCGTAAACGGCGAGCAGAGCGGGTCGATGCGCCCAAAGGGCACAATCGAGAGCATGTCGTATCCTTTGGTTCCACACCACTCCTGCCCCTCGACAAGGCTGCATACGGCTACTTCTCTACAACAGATTGAATTTCTCGTGGCCAATTCCGGGTCAGGGGCTCCAGAGTATGGAAAGAGGCACTGCAAACAGCCCGTCGCCGAACGGCACGACCGTATCCCCGTCATAGAGGATGTACCCGGCTGAGAACCCGGCCCCTGCCACCTCGGACAGCTTTCGAAGCCCTCGGAAATCGTCGGTCCTGACCGTCGCGCTCGCCTTGACTTCCAAACCGATGCATTGGCGGTTTGCGTTCTCCAGCACCAGATCGACCTCCATCCCGTCCTTGTCCCGAAAATGCGCGATGCGGATGTCATCGCCCGTCCACGCAATCTGCTTGAGGATCTCGCCGAAGGCATAGCTTTCGAGCACGCCGCCAAACGCCGTCCGGTCCGCGCGCACCCCAGCCGCATCCATTCCGCGCAACGTGGCCAACAGGCCGGTATCGATGAAGGCGAGCTTTGGCGATTTGACCAGCCGCTTCAGATCGTTGCGGTGCCAGGCCTCGATGCGCCGGACCAGAAACAATTGTTCCAGCAAACCCAGATAACGGCGCACCGTCTTGGCATCGAGGCCGGTACTGCGCCCCAGATCGGCGAGATTGATCAATTGCCCGACGTAATGCGGCAAAATGCGTAGAAGGTGCCGCAGCTCGTCAAACCGCTCGATCTCGCTGATATCGCGCACGTCGCGCTGGATCAGGGCATCGACATAATCCCGCACCCAGGCCGTTCGCCGTCGGGGCGTACTGCGCCTCTGCATTTCCGGATACCCACCCGCCAGCACCAGATCGACCAAAGCGTCACCAACGATGGTTTCAGGGATCCTGGGCAGCTTTCCTTCGAACAGGCCTGCGATGAAATTCGGTTCAGTCCCCATCATTTCAGCGGCGGCGAAAGGATACAGCGAAACAGTCTCCATTCGGCCCGCAAGGCTTTCAGATACGATAGGCAGTGTCATGAGGTCGGCGGACCCGGTCAGCAGGAACCGCCCTGCCCTTCTGTCCTCGTCCACCGCCTTTTTGATGGCCCGCAACAATTCTGGCGCTCGCTGGATTTCGTCGATGATGACGGTATCCAGACCTCTGAGGAAACCGACCGGGTCACTCGATGCAGCGGAGAGGACCGTCTCGTCATCCAGGGTTATATAGTCTCGCCCTTCTCTCTCGAACATTCGAACGAGCGTGGTCTTACCGCTCTGGCGCGGGCCCTTTACAAGAACAACAGGAGAGTCCTCCAAGGCTTCCTCAATGCGCGCTTTGGCGATACGCTGCAGGAAATCGGTCATCGATCATCGCTTTCTTCAGAAGCTGTCTGATCGAGATTATAACGTCGGCCAATCGGGAATACAAGTTCGGCCCATCGGGAACTGAAAGTGGATCAGTTGTCCGCTCCTTTCAGTGTATTAGCTGTTGAAAAGACGTCCCGTACCGGCCGGGCTCTACTCGCTGTCGCGAGCGGCACACCCGCCCTGCCCTGCCAAGTCTCGCCAATCGGTTCGGGTCATGAATGCCCCTGACCTTCAGGCGCGTCTAGGCAGCGCAGACCGCGCGAGCCGTCCTTCGGATCACGATCCCTGACGCGAAGGGAGAAGGCGGCCCTGGTCCACAGTGCCCTGCTGGCAAGGGGCGACATTCTGGGTTCAGGGCTGATCCGTCCTTCGGATGTGGGCTTGTCATCTGCGGCGGCGCGAAGCGCTTTCGACGAAGTTGGTCTGCGGACGCCATCGGATGATGCAGCGCGCATTCGGAGTTCATGGAGCGGGTCGAACGGACCGTTGCTGTCCTTCTTTCGCCGTATGAAGGCTGTGGGCGTGTGGAGGCCGGGCCGGATGGCATGATCCACTCGATCTCGGGCCCCGACCATTCTTGTTCCAGCGTTGTCGAGCGGAGCCGCCTCCTGCGCGCGGATGGTGGCGTTTGTGATCCGGCGCGGCGCGCAGCGACCGAGCCGGGAGCGATGCGATACCGTCCGTTCCGGAAACACGAGCAGGGCCACTTGGTTCTGGTCCTCGTCCTCCGTTGAGCTGTTTCTCCTGATTGGCTTTTGCCTTCGGGGTCGGCTACCGCGATCAAGCAGAAAACCATTCCCTCCGGTCATTACGGTTTCCACGGGCTACGCCCGCGGACCCTCCGTCTTTCCGCTTGATCGCGCCTCCCCCCTCTGGCCGGGACAAAGCCATCGAAACAACCAAACGGAGGACTACCCCATGCGTGGCACTGCTGAATTTCAGATCATCGGACGGATCGGCCGCATCGCAACCGTCGGCTCGACCCTCAAGATCAATATCGCCTCGGATTACCCGCGCAAGAAGGACGACGGCTCCTGGGACGACAACACACATTGGAACACCGTGACGGTCTTCGCCGAGCGCACGATCGAGTGGATCAACAACAACACCAAGCCCGGTGATCTCGTCCATGCCCGCGGCCGCATCCGCAACGGCTCCTACGAGAAGGACGGCGATACGGTCTACACCACCGACCTCGTCACCACCGAGTTCCTCCTGCTGGCCAAGCACCAGCCGAAGAACGCCGATGAGAGCCTCATCGACAAGGAGGCCTGACGGCCTCCGGGGCGGCAGATGCCGCCCCATCCCCAAATTCCAGGGTTCAGAAACGCCTGCTGTTTTGCCGCAGGTGGAGCATTTGCAGCAGATGGCGCGAAACTTCAAGGGGGGTATAACCGCGGTTATAGGGCGAATGATGCCTATAACCGCGGTTATAGGTGCTTCCTGAGAAGCACGGAAATCTCGCTTATCAGCTTGCTCTTTGCGTCTGGATCCAGATCCTCAGCCACGGCGATGCGCAGAGTATTTCGTTTGGATGAGATCGTTGCGATCTTGCGATCACCCTTCTCGACACTCTCTTTGAATTCCGAGGTATCGCGGGAAGGGAGCTTCTGAACTTCCAGCATCGCCTTTATCTGGGCCTTGGTTCCTTTGCCTTTCGCCCGTGCCGCGATCTTGGCGAGATCCTTGACCGATTGATCGTGCATTTTCTTATGGAGCTTTTCGCTGTCACCCAGAGACAATTCACGGGGATCGTCCAGTTTGTCGACGACTGCGTCCGGGAGCCTGGCCAGTTTAAGGTACTTCACGATCATCGGTTGAGAAATCTTGAAACGACGGGCGAGCTCGGGAGTGGAGAGGGTGAACTGCTCCTGAACGGCTTCATACCATTTTGCCCGTTCGAAACTGGTGATGTCAGAACGTTGTTCGTTCTCTTCGAACTGCAGTTGAAGCATCTCGACATCATCGAGTTCCTGCACGCGTGCCAGAACCGGGATACCAAGTTGCCGACAGGCTTCGAGCCGTCGGCGACCCGCAGCAATCTCGAAAGCACCATCGGCAGTCTTGCGAACAGCGACGGGAATGAACTGGCCGTCACTCTGGATGCTGTGCTTGAGATCTTCAAAACTCGCATCCGAAAATGCCGCAGCGAGGCGATCGCGGGGCAGGGCGTCCCGAATTCGATCCGGTTCGATCTCTACGAGTATCTGTCCGGACGCCAAGGCCAGGTCGCGCTCCGAACGCAAGCGCTCGAGTTCCGAGGAGAGGCCTTCAGAATGAGTACCCAGAGCAGCACCCACGATACTGGGGCTTTCTCTCCGCTTTGGAACTTTGGAATCCGCCCCTTGGGCCGCCGCAAAGATGGAACCGGTCAATGCCGCCCGTCGTTCGTCGGATGTTTCTTTCTTCTTGCTCATGAGCGGCCCCATACCTCGTGTATTTCGCCCAAGATGGCGCCGTTCACAGTGTTCAAGGATTCCATAGCCCTCAGATAGGAATCCCGGTTCCCCTTGGGCTCATATTCGTAGAGAGATGTCATGGCGATGCCAGCTGCATCGAGTGCCACCGTTTCGAGCATGGGGTCTTCGAGCACCGCTCCCTGAAAGAGCGCCTGCGTCCATTTAACGATTTCGCTCTGGTTTTTATCGTTCGGCTTGAACTTGGTCGTCAGGATCTTCACGAAGTCATACTCCATGAAGTCGCTGTCGACCTTTTGCATCTGTTCCGAGACTTCGGCAAGAAACCGGAAAAACTCGCCCGAACTGGCGAAATCCACCATTGATGGCGGCATCGGAACGACCATGGCAGTCGCTGCAACGAGCGCGTTGATCGTCAGCATTCCGACATCCGGACGGCAATCGAAAACGACGATATCGTACTCCGCCTCCACAGCATCGACGAAGGACTTGGCTTGGGTGAAAAACGGGTATCTTGGGTCCTGACGAAGATATCCCATGATCTCGAACTCTACCTGCTGCAATGCAACAGTTGCGGGAACGAGATCGAGGTTCGGCCAATAGGTCGAAAGCCGCATACTCGCAGCAATCTCGGCCTCATCGTCACTTTCTTGCCGGATCCAGGCAGCGAATGTCTGTTCAGGTTCGATTTCGGTAGCAGGCGCAAGTCCATGCAGTGTCGTCGCGCTGGCCTGCGGGTCGAGATCGACCAGCAACGCGCGATAGCCGTGCAAGGCAAGATACTGGGCAAAATGCACGGCGCTCGTCGTTTTTCCTGAGCCGCCCTTGAAATTTACAAAAGTCACAGTTTGCAACTTTTCACCGGAGCGTCTTCGGGGATTGTATTCAGGCTTGGCATGTTTTGCGAAAAGCCAGTCGCGTGCCTGGTGTATCTCGGAAATATTGAAGCGGCGATGGCTTCCGCCGGAGAGGGTGCCTTGGGGAAAGTCCGGATTCGCCCGAACGAGTTGTCTGACATAGGCGTCAGTAACGCCCAGTATTTCAGCGACTTCCTTCGTCGCGAAAGGGCGTAGGTGCTTTTTCAGATCAGGATGGTTTTCGAGTTCGATCGCCTGTCGCTGTGCGATCGCGCAGAGCTCCGCGTAGCGTGAAAAACGTTCTGAAATTGACATGCAGTCTGCCTCTGCCCTGATCTCTATTTGCGTCATATACGGAGATGTCGCAATAATCCACTTGAAAACGTAATTAGACGCTGCGTATCTTCACCCACGTTAGGAATCGGATATCCCGATTCTAAATGCAAGGAGGGAAATGCAGAGCTGCCGTGTTTCGAGATGTGATCAGATCGCGTCTGGCGTGCGAAATTGGGACAAAGCTTCGCTAGAAGACGAAGGTTTCATCTTCACAACCATCGCCATCCTGATTAGTTGTATTATTTCGTAACACACTGGTAGCGAATCGTGGAGATCACATTTCGAAAAAAGCAAAACCCCCGAAGCGGGTGGCTCCGAGGGAATGCACACAGTCTTTGGCGAGACTGCGATCAGGACAGTTCAAACTGATTTAGTGCTTTTCCGAACGTGAAGTCAAGCAAACATGCGATTCGCGTGACAGGTTTCGTTTGCCTGACGTCGAGCTATCCGCCTTCGACAAAGGAGGCAGGATCCAATGAGGCATATAGAGCAGATAAAACACGAAAGGGCAGGGGCTCTCGATACGATCGAGGCGCGGAACGCCCTTCGAGCAGAGCATTTCACGCGCGTTCCGGAAGAGATACCGCTTTGGCGGTTCCGGGACGTACTCGTCAAACTGGGAACGGAACTGGGGCTGAGTGGCGGGGCGGTCGTCTATGCCCTCGACCTGATCGGTCTGCTTACCGAAGCCGACTGGCGCGGTGACGGGCGAGCGGTGACGTATCATTCGGTGCGCGTCTACGCGCGCAAGGTCGGCAAATCCGAGCGCACGATCTGCGGTTACGAGCGTCAGCTCATCGCGGCCGGTCTTGCCCATCGAACGGTCAAGCACGCGCGCCGTCACAATGGCATGGGCAACGAGACACGTCGTACCGGTCTCGATTGGCGGTCCTTCGGCGCACGTCTGCCGGAGCTTCTCGTGTTGCTCGAACGCCGCCAGGCGGAGGAACAGCACCGGCTCGATCTCGAAGCGCGTATCCGGAGTTCCCGGCGCATCGTTCTGGGACTGATCGAAGCGCTGATCGATAGGGCAGGGCAGGGCGCTGTCGTAACCATAGAGCAAGACTACGAGCGTGCCGACGTCTCCCGGCTGCGCAACACGATGACCGTCGGCGATCTGGAACGGCGCATCGCGGCGTTGATGCTTCTTCAGGACCGTCTTGGAAACCTACTCTGTCTTCAAGACGATAACGAAGATGTGGATAACAGTTGTTTTTCTTCACAGACAATCAACCAGTCGGAAGATTCTGTCCGTCTAATAAACATTACAAATATCTATTCCTGTCCTTCGGACATACGTAAACCAAGAAACGCAAATAATGATATAGACCGAACTGCACTACGTAAGCGTCCTAGCGGACGCCAAGGCTTAGAAATAAGTAGTAGCGATAGGCAGTCGAAACCGTCGGAAAGTCGTGGAAACGGTTCCTGGCGCATTGATCGACAACCACAGGATATCGATACGCTTCCAGCTCTCTCGGAAATCTGGAAGGCAGCTCCGCCAAGCTGGAAGGCAGCACTCGGGTCGGAGGTCGATATCTCATGGCCGATCCTGATCGATCTTGCACGGCACTTCGTGCCACAGCTGGGCGTGAGCGCCCATGCATGGCACAGGGCTCTGGATGTCCTCGGACCAACAGAGGCGACGCTCGCGCTCATCGTGCTGGATCGAAATCGGGATCACCCTACACGGCCTGTCCGGAGCGTCGGCGGCGCGCTGGTCGGTATGGTCCGCAGGGCAGAGCAGGGCGCTTTCAATCTCGCGCCATCAGTCTTTGGTATCCTGAGCAGAACCGAAAATAGCAGGTTCGATACCCGGAGAGAGGCCGACCGGCGCGATTAGTTCAGGGCAATGATGGCGGCAAAAGAGCTATCGATGATCGTGCCCATAGACCGCGCCGTCGGAGGCCATCCCCGTTTTCCATCAGGTCAATGAGGACCGGAGCGCTTTCCGATTGCGCGCATGGACGAGGCTGGCCTCGTGGAATGCGGGGATGGCCGGGGGCTATCCGCTCAGGTCCAGCCCGTGGCGAGAACAACGACGAGCGAGGCAAGTGAGAACAGGGCGGCAGAGCCCGCAAGTGTCCGCGCTATCCTGTCGGGGCGCGGAGGAGGGGCGGTTCGTTCGGCCATCCTCGCGATCACGGCATCGGTGAGATCGTAGACGTTCGCCCGCAGGTCGCGGATCTTTCCGACCGTGAGGTCCAGTTCCGCGCTGATCGCGGTGTCGGTGACAGGTTTCGAACCGTCGGCAGGGGAGGGCGTCCGCTTGCGAATCTCCTCGAGCAAAAGGGCGTAGACGATGAGCAGGCCGTCATCCTTCGGAATGGCAATCTCCGTTTCCGAGATCGCCCTGCGCCGTCCTTCCTCCATGGTCTCCGCCAGGCTCATTGCGCCGGTTCCGGTGTCTTCGCCGCATCGAGACCTGTCGTAATGGCCTCGAAAATCGTCGTGCGGATGCGTCCCAGACGATGACGCGTCACGAGACCCAGCGGAGATTTGGGATCGGTCGCCTCGCCAAAGGTCAGATGCCGCGTGAACATCTCCGTCAGGTCCGCGCCTCCGGTTCGGGGTTCGAGTTTCGGCAAGAAGATGTAGCCCGCCGTCACATCGGCATGCTTCGCCGTGATCGGCCATTCGTCGTAGATTTTGCCGTCGATTTCCAAGGGACCATTATGGGGGTTGAACCACAGGACCAGCTTCGCACGGTCCCCGAACCGGCTCGCGAGCGCATCATACCCTTGCAGGGTGTCGGCCAGGTCCGCACCACCCGAGACGATCGCGTGGATGAACGGCGTGAAGCCGAAGCCGGAGAGCAGGCCAAACATGTCCAGATCGTCGGCATAGGCGAGCAGCGGTCGGAAAGTCGCCGCGCCGCAATCGACGACGACATCCGTCTTCAGACTGGAAAGCGTCTCGATGAAATCGTCGAAGCGGCGCGGATCGATCTCGTCGCCATCGACGATCTCCACCGCTTTCGCTTTCAGCGCCTTCGACCGGGCGAAGGTCGGATTGGTCGGATCGAGGTCGAAAGCCGCGATCTTGCGATCCTTTGCGAGCAGCCATTCGGTCAGCAGGCGCGCGACGGTGGTCTTGCCGACGCCGCCCTTGCCCATAAGCGTGATGTGGAATTCCTTGTCGTTCATTTCCTATTCCTTCGGAGGTCCGAACAGATCTTCATGAGAATTGGCGGACGGGTCATAGACCGTGCGTCTGCCGTGATGCCCGGCTTTCTCGCCGAGCTGACGGAGCCGGGCGATCTTGTCGTCAACGGTGCTCGCTGCCGATGGGGATTCTCCATCGACAATGCTCTGGACATCGATGGTGGTCTCATCCTCACCATCCACCGCATCCGAGATGCCCTCACCTAGTCTCGCCGCGGTCTCTTCGCCGCTCTTGCGAACGTGGTAGGTCAATGCGCCGTAGGAAATCGGCGGCTTGAGATCGCGATAGATGCGGCGCAGGCTATGGCCGCGCAGTCGGCGTGCCACGACTTCGTCGCGGATCGCGATGAAGGCAGCACGAGCGTCTCCCCAATCCTGCCGACCTTCGGACCCAATGGCAGATGTTCCTTGCACGTCTGACTACCCATCTCGTTTCGATGCACTTTCGATGTGGGATGTGTCAAAAGAGGTCATATCCGGTCAAGATCCAAAATCGCTTCAAACAGCCGCAGTCAAAGTCGGTCAAGTTCGGTCAAGAGTTGCTAAGAGTTCAGCAGCAGGGCGAAAAAACTTGTCAAGAATGGCCAAGTTCGGCGCAGAACGGCTAAAAGACTGCCTCATCGTGTTCCGTGCGCGTAGTAAATAATGCTTTTCTCTCTGCCTCTTAGTTGATTGCGATGGTCCGTCATCTTGGAGAAATCGAAGGGTTAGGTGAGGTGGCGGGATAAGGATTTGTGTATTACAAATCCCGTTATGGGAAAATCGAATGTTGTCACATTCAGGTTGAGCGACGAGGAACTGGCGGCGGTCGAAGCCCGCGCGCAGGCGCTTGGCATGGCGCGCTCGACATATCTGCGTCGTGCGGCCGTGTATTTCGCCGGTGGCGCAAGCGTGGAGGAGGTCGAGGCGCTCGGCTTTTCCGAAGCGGTTCGGACGCTGCGGGGGACGGCGAACAATCTGAATCAGCTCGCGCGTGCGGCCAACCGGGGCGGGTTGTTCTGGGATGCCGGCGACGCGCGGACGGTCCAGACGGTGCGGCGAGAGACGGCGGAAATCCTGCGGCTCTATGTCGGGTTTCTGGATGTTCTGCGGGCGCGGAAGATGGCGTTTCCGGAGGCGACGGTTCGCGTGCCGGAGGCCGTCGAATGACGATCACGACTATCCGCCCTGACTTCGTCGATCAGATGATGGGCGCGCCCTGGATCGAGCTGGAATGGCGCAAGGGCCTTCGCGCAAAGGTGGAGGCTTACAGGGCACCGCCTTCCCGTGGTGAGGATGGGCCGGTCCGGCGTGGAGGAGGGCGGTTCGCGTCGCGCCTCAGCGACGCGCAACGGGTCAAGAACGCGGTGCGGGCGCCGCAGGCCGTGGTGAAGATAATCCGCAAGGGCGGTGTGGCGGATCGGGGCGGGCTGAACGCACAGCTCGATTACCTGTCCCGGAACGGCAAGGAGCCGGTGCACGGCTACGATCCGGACGGCACCGAGGATCTGATGACGGGCCGTGAACAGATGCGGGAGCTGACACGGGACTGGGCGGACGAGTGGCAGCGGGCCGCCGAACGCGACGGCAGGGCAGGGCGGACGAACAACAAGACCTTCCATCTGCTCGTCAGCTTTCCGCACGGCACGGACGTCGAAAAAGCCCGCCTTGCCGCTGACAGCTTTGCCGACACGTTCCTGCATTCCGGGAACCACGGAGATCGCTGGCGCAACGTGCGGGCTTTCCACACCGACCGCGATCATCCGCATATGCATATTGTCATCGACCGACGGGGCGAAAGCGGGCGGCTGATGCAGATCCATCCCGCAGCGGAGATCAATCCGACGCTGTTGCGGGAGTTGCAGGTCAATGCCGCTGCCGAACACGGTCTGCTGCTGAACGACACGCCTCGTGTCAGCCGGGGTCTGACATCCGTGCCGCGAACGACCGAGGAATGGCGTCTGGCATGGCGGAAGAGCCCTGAGCGGGGTCGATCGGAATACCGGCAGGCCTATGCCGGATTGGCGGAGGGATTCGCACGGGATGCGACCGAGCGCGAGGCACGGGAGAGCCTTGATCTGGCGAAGCGGCTGGAGCGGGGACCGGAGAGTTTACGGAAGTTCAGTGCGCCGGCGCGGGAGGCCGGCCTGCATCTTCTCGAAGGAAGGACATTGACGATGGATGACATGGGTGGAACGACGGCGCAGACCTTCACGGTCGAGGATGTCCGGGCAATGGACGAGGAGAGTCTGCGGGTGCAGGCAATCCGGACGGTGCGCGATCTTGACGAGCTGACGCCGCACATCGAGAACGAGACCGAGCGCGCTCGCGCGGAGCTCATCCGGGATCGCATCAAGGCCGAGTTCGCGCCGATGGTGCCGGAATTCGAGCGTGAGGGCGATATTCCCGAGCGCGATGATGATTTGAACTCCGTCGTTGAATCCAGCCGGACGATGGAAACCGCTCTCGAAGCACGGCGGCAGCAATCCCCGGAGGTGGAAGGATCGGGCTGGGATCAAGGTGAACGCGGGATCGAGAACGATAGGATGGCGACGGCGGTAGAAAGAACGCGCGAAGCCGACCCGCAGGAAACGCTCGACGCAGCCGATGGAAGGGTTCGCGCCGCCTACGAAGCGCGCGGCATGAATGCCGATCGCGCACTCGCCCGGATAAAGGGCGGCATGGAAGCCGAGCCCGAGACGCTGGAATACTGGAACGATCAGGAAGTCCGAGAGCGCATGCGGCATGGCGATGTGCCCCGCGCGGTTGCCGAGCGCGAGATCGCGGAGCTTCATCGATATGCTGCAGGTACCTATATGGCCGCTGCCCGTGCTATCGATCTCGATCATTCGCTCGACTCGCCGGATGTCGATGCGCCTCAGGACGCCCTGAAGTTTCGTCAGACACGCGAGCCGGAGCGGGAGGTCGAGAACGTCGAGATCGAACGCGCCATGGGCGAAGCGGCTCACGCTCAGGAGCGCGAAGCGCGGAGCGGGCTCGAAGACGCTGCGCTGGCCGAGACCATCCCGAGCAAAACCGAAGAGCAGCCTGAGCCCGAAAAAGGGATTTCCTCTGTTCAGGAAGAAACCGACCCGAACCGGTTACCGACGCGAACACCGCTTCCGGAAGAGGATACGCGGAGCGATCTACAGCGCAGTCTTGACGATGAACGCCAGCGGCTGGCTCAGGAACGCCGGGAACGCCCGGAACGGGAGCATGCGCCGTCCCGTAGTCTCGACTTCGATTTCGATTGATGGAGGCGGGTCATGGATATTCGCGCAAATACCGTCCTGCTGCTGGGACTGGCACTCCTGACCGGTATCGCAGCGGCGGCCACGACCTATAGCGGTTGGCTATTTCACGCTTTCGAACGGCCCTTGGGCGATATCACGCCCTGGAGTTTCCTTGCCCTTCCGAAAGCATCGGAAGCAAGCCGTCCCGGAGCCTACGTGGAAGCTCTTCAGATTGCTGGCGTCGTCGGGACCGCGATCACCGGAGCGATGGCCTACCTTGCGCTCAGGGCACCGAAAGAGAATGTCCATGGTGATGCAAGATGGGCGACCCGATCGGAGATCGGTCGAGCCGGATTGATCGAGGACGAGGGCGTCATACTCGGCACGCTTCCAACCCTCTTCGGCAAGGGGCCATACCTCAGAACGACACGTCAGGATTACAGCAACATGCTGGTGGTCGCACCGCCGGGAAGCGGCAAGACAACCGGTCTGGCCGCGCCGACCCTGCTGACCTATGCCGGGTCGGTGATCGTTCTGGACGTCAAGGGCGAACTCTTCGATCTGGCCGCGAGGCAGCGCGAAAAGATGGGCGACCGGGTTTTCAGGTTCTCGCCCTATGCCGATGATGGAAAGAGCCATCGCTATAATCCCCTCGCCATCATCGCCGAAATGCAGGATCCGGAGGAGCAGTTCACGGAACTGCGCCGGATCGCTTCCTACCTTCTTGTCCCGAAGGGCAAGTCGGATGCGCCCTTCATCAGCGGCGCGCGAGAACTCTTCTACGCGGTCGCTTCTGTCGTGGTGCAGTCGAACACGCCGACGATCGGAGAAGTCTTCAGGGTGCTTGCCCCCGGCACGGGTGAGAGCGATACCGATAGCGAGAGCAGCAATATGGCCGAAACCTTCCGCCTGCTGGCCAAAAGGGCTCCCCTGGGTTCGGCCAAGACGATCCTGAACCAGTTCGCAGCCTATGAGCCGAAGCAGGTTTCGGTCTTCCTGAGTGTTCTTAAATCGGCAGGTCTCGACGCCTGGGCGGATCCTGCCATCGACCGGGCAACCTCCGAGAACGACATTCCGTTCGACGACCTGCGCCGAACGCCGACATCGATCTTCTTCTGTGTTCGCTCGAACGATCTCGAAGTCATTGCGCCGCTCGTAAGATTGTTCTTCCAGCATGCCGTCGCCACGCTTCAGCGGCGTGAGCCGGAAAAGGACGAACCTTTCCCGGTGCTCTTCCTCATGGACGAATTCTACCAGCTCGGGCGAATGGATACCGTTCTTCGGGCGACCACGACGTTGCGTTCCTATGGTGGGCGCATGATGATGATCGTTCAGGGCATTCCGTGGCTCGAAGAAGCTTACGACAAGGCAACTATCGAAGGTCTTCTCGGTGTGTGCCAGATACAGGTGTTCATGTCCGTGAACGACCAGCGGACGAGAAAGCTGCTTTCCGAGACCCTCGGCAATCGGGAAGTCGAGACGGAATCCACAAATATCAGCCGGGCATCGAACCGCATGGGGTACAATCGCAGCACGTCCACCCAGACCCGCGCCCGGCGGCTGATCTCCGAGGACGAAATTGGCCGCATGGGCGATCAGACGATCTTCGTGTTCGCCCAGAACTGTCGGCCCATCAAGGCGCGCAAGGCATTCTACCCGAAAGACCGGACAATGAGGCAGATTCTCCGCAAGACAAGGGATCGCGCGAACATCAAGGTTCCGCTTCTGCGTGACGTGAAAATGCCGGAGGCGTTCATGGAGCGCGATCCGGAAATTATCGACATTCGTGAAGCCGAGGATCGACGTGACGCTGCACTGGAAGAGGCAGCCAAGCCGCGCCGCACACCGCGTGGTGAGACGGCGCTGGCCGAAGGGATGAATACCGTCAGGCAAGTTCGTGCAAGAATGGGGATGGCAGGGTAGCGCGACAGACACCGGTGGATGGCGGGTGATAAAGGTTCTGTAATATCACAGTGTGGCGTGAGTACAGTTTTTGCAATATCAAAGCATTGCATAATGCGAGAGTGTGCCATATTTAAATGTGGCATATATTCTTGATGTGCGAAGCTACAGGATGGCAGAATGTCCGTTTCCCGCGCAAGGCAGCGACAGGCTGGAGAAAAGATCGACCGAGCCGGTCAGGTATCGAAGACCCTTACCAAACCGCTCGGGGGCTGGATCGTCGCCTTCCAGGAAGCCATTGGCATGAACGGTCCTACGCTTGCCGAACGGCTGGGCATCTCCCGCAACAGTGTCTACAGCGCGATCGAGAACGAACAGGCCAGAACTATCTCCCTCAAACAGCTCGACAAGATTGCCGAGGCCATGGGTGGCAGGCTCGTGTATGCAATCGTTCCGCAGGAAGGTGCTGTCGAAGAGATCGTCATGGCACAGGCCCGCAAGAAGGCAAGACGCATAGTCCAGCGCACTCGCGCGCATATGGCTCTGGAAGAACAGACGGAAGGTCTGCGCAGCGAAGAGGCGATGATCGAGGAATTGGCGAGCGAGATCCAGCGCGAGATGCCGAAGGACCTGTGGAGGTGACCCTCGACCTGCACGAGCCAACTGGTGCGACGCCGCTCACGCCCGACGAACTGCTCGGTCTCAAGGCTCGGCATCTAGACACGCGAGGCGAGTTGAACGAGCTCGAGGGTGAGAACATCATCGAAGGGCTAACCTGGCTGGATCGACGACCCCGTTCCTTCGATGTGCTGACAGACGATGCCGCGCGCGAAATTCATAAACGCCTGTTCGGTCAGGTATGGGCCTGGGCAGGTGTCTACCGATTGACGGAAAAGAACATCGGCGTACCTGTGTGGCACATCACGACAGAGACGCGCATCTGCCTTGACGATGCCCGGTACTGGCGCGATAACGCCACCTTCGATCCACTGGAGGCAATCGCGCGTTTCCATCACAAGCTGGTCTGGGTTCATCCGTTTGCCAATGGGAATGGACGGTGGGCACGGATCATGGCGGATGCATATCTCGCTACACTTGATCCGGACATATTCCTCGATTGGTCGGGCGGCGGGACACTTGCCGCTGACAGCGACCATCGGACCCGATACATTGCCGCGCTGAAGGCAGCAGACGGGTACGACCTCGAACCCTTGATAGCATTCGTAAGAGCAATCGTCCGGTAGTGCCGTCGAGCGCTACCGTAACACCATGACTTCCGACACCGTCCGGACCCCATTCTGACGACCGAGTTGCACGACGACATCGATCACCGACCGCGCGTAGTCGATGATCTCGGCCTTCGCGAGGCCGAGATTCGCGCGCATGGCCATTAGCGCGAGGCGATCGAAGGCCGCATCCGGGGTATTGGCGTGGATGGTGGTGAGAGCACCGGGATGACCGGTATTGATCGCCTCGAGAAAAGCCCAGCTTTCCACACCGCGCAATTCGCCGAGGATGATACGGTCGGGCCGCAATCGCAGGCTGGCTTCAAGCAATGCATTGGCCGTATTCGGTCCCTTTATGGACGTTCGCATGGCGACAGTGTTGGCATGCTTGGGATGCAGTTCCAGCCCATCTTCGATGGTAACGATCCGATCCATCGGGTCCGCTTCGTTCAACAGGGCTCGGGCGACGGTCGTCTTGCCCGTCGAGGTGCCGCCAGAAATCAGAATGTTCCAGCGGGCTTTCACGGCAGCGCGTAGGGCTTCGTCAATATGGCCTGCGTCGAACCGAGCAGCGATTTCATCCGTTTCTTCCGGATCACCAGCGGCAAGTCGGCGTGTTCCGCAAAATGCTCCCCTCGCCTTGAGATCGGCGAGTGAAAGGTCACGAATGACGTTGTGCCGGAGCGAGATCGCATAGCTGCCCTCGACCACCGGCGGGGCAATCACCTGTACGCGCCAGTTCTCCTCCCTGCGAACGAAGCTCGTCGATACCATCGGGTGCTCCGCACTGAGGCTCGACTGCCCGCATAACTGCATTGCGAGAAGCCGCGCCGCGTCGGGTGAAAGCGCATGGTCGGTCGTGGACATCACGGCATCGCCTGCGCGCTCGACCCAGACCCGCCCGTCGGGATTGAGCACGATCTCGATGACCTCTTGCTCATCGACGAGTGCGCGGAGAGGACCGAGCGCCCGCTCGAAATAGCTCGGTGCGGGCGCTAGGGCTGGCGTCACAGGTAGAGGTCTCGCTGGACGAACACCTGGATGGGCGTTCCCTGATCGACATGGATCGTCGGCGGAATGGAGAGATAATCGTCCAGCGTCGACGTGACCGCGTCGGTGACGGCCTCGTTCCCGGCACTCAGCCCGTCATTCACCGCCGCCGCCTCGTTCACCAGCCGGGTCGATCCGGCGGAGGAGAGACCGAGGGCAACGGAGGTGAGCAGCGCCGCCTCGAACTTCTCCGAGAAATGCGCGTCCACGAAACCGCCTACGCCGCCGCGTCCAAGCGCGTCTGTCCCGGTCGAACCCAGCATCAGCGAGCGATGATCGGGTGTGATCGCACGGGTCCAGACCATGAGAAGGCGGGTATCCCCAACGCCGAGGCCGGAGCGGTATTGTCCGATCAACCGCGTCCCCTTTGGCATGAGGATGCGCGAGGCATCGGCGGACCAGACATCGTCGGTCACGACGGCCCGGACACCGCCCGGAAGGTCAGAGTTGATCGCGGTCTCCAGCACACCGGGGATGAAGGTACCCTGCGGTATCAGGCTCTCGGGATTCGGAAGATCGACCGCCGTCGTGGTCTCGACGCCATCCTGGAATTTCGTATCGAGGAAGAGTTCATTCTCGGTCTTCCGGTAGCGGGTGGCAGGAGAGAGCGCCGCGACCTGCGCGGGTCCATCACCGGAGGACGTCGTGAAGCTGCCATTCCCCGAATTGTCGAGAATGATCCCGGCTGACGCGCGTTCCGCCTTCAAGCGCTGGCGTTCGGTTTCGATGAGGGCACGGGCGCGGGCCTGCTCGGCGCGAAGCTGCTCCTGAAGCTGCACCGCCTGCTCGGTGCGTGTCTGTTCCGCCGCGAACCCGGCTTCCAGTGACCGTATCTCCTTCTGACGCATATGGGCTCTGGCTTCTCGCTGGTCTTCCAGGTCCGCCTCGATCCGTAGCCGGTCGATGGCCCTTGCATGGCCGAGAGCATCGAGTGTCGCAGCATCCTGCCCGTCATCCGCAAGACTTGCCTGAAGCGTGAGCATCTCTTTTTCGCGCTCATGGGCACGGGCGGCAGCGCCCGCCTCGATCTCTGCGCTGAGACGCAGCCGCTCCATTTCCCGCGCATGATCGAGGGTATCGTCATTGCCGGCCTCCGGGGTCGCGAGTTGAGCTTCCAGGATCAGGCTCTCGCGCTCGGCCTCGCGCTGCATGCCGAAGGTCGCGCGTTCTCGCTGGAAGCTTCGGTCCTCCCGTGCCGCTTCGAGGTCGGCCTGGACCTGGAGGAGTTCGATCTCGCGGAGGTGGGCCATCGCCGCTTCCGATGCGCCGGTATTGCCCAGAGCGTCTGCCGTTGCGATCTGTGCACGGAGTTGCGAGATCTGCATCTCCAGCCCATCCCGGTACTGACGCTCTGCGAGGAGTTCCTCCTCCGAACCATCCGAAGCGAGCGCTGCCTGCAGGTCGCCGGTCCGTTTCGACAGTTCCTCGATCCGAGCGGCAAGGGCAGGGTCCGTTCCGACTTGCGGTGTCTTGGCCAACGTCTCGACCGTGGCTGTCAACGCGCCGATACTGGCGATCATCTGCTGCATCTGGAGTTCCAGAGTGCTCGGACCTGCTGCAGGAACCTCGTCGAAGTTCTGGAACATCTGCTTTCTGGCCGGGGCGGCGGCGGTGTCATCCACCGTGCGCGGAACTTCGAAGCCGGGCTGCTCCTGCGATTCTGCCGTGCCGGGACGCATGAAATGGAAGCCGCCGCCGATGACCAGAAGGATGACGCCGGCAAGCTGGCCGACGGAGAAACGTCTTTGCCTGCCGGAGTTCTTCAGGGCTTCGGCGCGATCGGCGTGCGGGTTCCTAGGATTTGTCTTCGTGGCGATCATCATGTGCCTCCATGAATGAGAAGATGCCGATGTCACTGCGCTTCAAGAGCGCGTCGTTATAGATGCAGACCACCACGCCATCCCGACCGCGCAGTGTGAACCGGGGCCTGACCGTGTGGACGACCAGTGTGCCGTCCGGCAGGACAGAGGTGTTCACGCTCGCCTCGGAACGATCCTCGCCCACGGCGAAGACCGCCGGAACGGGCGACAGGGGTTTGAACCGCAGGTAGGTCTTCTGCCCGTCGTCGAACATCATGTCCGGGGTCATCAGGTCATCGCCGTCGGCACGATAGGTGAAGTTCAGATCGCGTCCGTTCGCCTGGGCCACCGCGACCACGCCCGCCGCGTCATCGGCCTTCACGACATCCTTCGCCGTATCGGGGGGCGGGGCAGGGTAGTGGAATCTGTAGAGGTAGGTCGTATCGATACCGAGCGTGGCATGGCCCGCATCGATATCGAACACATAGAGCCGCATTCCATCCCGTCCGCGCGTGGTGACGATCATGTTTGTCGGGACCCGGCGTTCCTCTTCGAGCGGAACGATGGAGAGCAGGTCGCCGCGTTTCAGGGGTTCGATCTTGTAGGACACGCCGTCCCCGACCTGCACGCTCTCGATATGCTCGTCCTTTTCGAAGCGGATCGAGGTCACGAACCCGAAATGTACCCCGATCCGGTAAACCTCGTCTTCCTCGTAGGTGAAGTATTTCACGCGGCCATCGTGATAGCTGCTTTCCCCAACATCGAGGGCATGGGCAGCGGGTGCTGCGACCATCATGGCGAGCACCAGAACCAGATTCCTGAACATCATGCGCCTCTCTCGGCAAAAGTCTCGGCATCGATGCGATAGCGCGTAACCTGAAAACCCAATGGATTGCGCCAGACCGCTTCGAGCACTCGCTCGCCGGCGCGCTCGTAGATGAAATCCAGCGTGACGACGAATTCGCGGGTGATCGCTGCGCTGCCGTCGCGGATATTCTTGACGAGTCGAATGCTGGCCGTGTCGTGGTCGATGAAGGAGATCGACCGGATCAGCACCGTTACCTTGCCGTCGTCGCCGTAAACGTTGAACGGATGGCTCCCAGCCTTGGCATCGCCCCAGATATCATAGAGAGAATCCGCCGCCTGATCCGTCGATTCCGCGTAGACCGCCTCGATGCGTGGCACGTTATCCGCCGGATCGTAGGTTTCGCGGTCGCGGACGTAGCGAAAGAGGTAGCTCTGGGTTATCGCCTCGTCGTCATCGAGCGTCACCGTGCCGAGACGCGAGGGCAGTTCGTATTGTCCCGTCTGGCGATCGACGGTGATGACGATGGGTTCGACCTGATGACGCGACAGCGTGTGGAGGCTGTGCGCCAGCGCGACGAGGGCGATCACGGCGAAGCCGCCTGCGACGATCCATGCCCTTCGGGCCGAGCGCTGCGCCAACCCGTAGAGATCACGCTCCCAGATATCCCCGCCGTCCAATTTGTTCTTGAGTTCAAACATGCTGATCAAGTTCCTTCCGCGAGTCGAGCGGTCGCGCTCGGTCTGGCGTCATCGATTGCGGACTGGCGATCCCATAAGGATGAACCCGCAGAGCGGTCACCCGGACCGAGACCGTCCCGACCTGCAGGGCCAGCGTCCTGCCAGGTGTTGAGAGATGTGGCGGCAGTGTCATCCGGTTGCAGCCTCTGGGCGGCTGCCGGACGGGCCGCCTCCGTAACGGTATGGCGCTTCACCGCTTGGTCTGCGGTATGACGTGCCTCTGCGGGATGCGGACCATCGCCCGCACCACCGCCATTCGGTCCATCACCGCGTCCGAAGATCCGGCGCAAACGCCGGGCACCTTTGGCCCGCGCTTTCTCGCGGTTGTCCGAAGCATTGTTCTGGCGACCGTCGGGATGAAGTCCATGAAGTCGGTTGAAAGCTCCTTGGGTGTGAGCCGCTGCACCACGGATTTCGGCGATGCCCTGCAGCCCGAGAGCGAGAGTTCCCGCGATGGCAGCGCCGTAGGCCGGCATCGAGCGGAGCATGAAGAGCATCAGGATTGTCAGGAGCAGGAGACCGGTGATCTCGCCGATGTTGTCTATGGCCTCGATCTCATCGAACTCTTTGATCGTCGCATCGGTTGCAACCAGGAGGAACCCAACGGCCAACATTGCCAATAGATAAGTGAAGACAGTTCCGAGAAAGAGGCGAAGCCATCCGTCGAACAGCCCCCGCGTTGGCGCGTTCAGCGACAGGAGCAGCATGATCGGCGTGATCGAGGACAGAAGACCGAACAGGATCTTCGAGCCGCCTATGATGACCAACACGCCAAGCGCGAGTAGGAGCGTCAAAAACAGGATGACGAGGAAGACCAGTCCGGCGATGAGATCGCCGAACAGCCCACTGGCGGATTCTGCTGCGAAGATGTCGCCGATCTTCATCAGCGTGTCGATATAGTCTTGCAGCAGCCCCTGAATGCCGGTTGTTTTCGTTTCTGCCCCGAAGCCAAAAGCGCCCATCACGATGTAGATGATGTCGTCCGGTGTCTTCGTCAGCAGATCGTAGATGTTGTCGTTGAAGAACGTCCAGCCGAACATCAGGCCCCAGACAAATGCGTATCGCGCGAAGAGCCTTGTCAGTCCCTGCAAGGTAACCGATGCACCGCCGAAGGCAGCGCTATAGAGAACGCCCGCAACGGACAGAACCAGCAACATCGACATCAGGTCGGATGTAGGGTCCGCGAGCGCCTTGTAGCTGCGATACCAGAACAGGTAGAGCTTGCCGTCGATCGCGGAAATGACGGTATTCACGGAATCGGCGAGAACAGACATCAATTCTCTTCCCTACTGAACTTATGTTCATAGGCCTCGTAGCATCGGCGGACTTTGCCGGAGGCTTCCCGGACACTCCGTAATCGTTCTCGACCAGCGGCCAAGATGTCTTTCTCATACGCTTCAGGGCGCGGGACCAGCAGCGCTTGCTTCAGGCAATTAAAATGCCGATTCTTGCCGACAATAAATGTCTCAACGGTCTTCTCATCTTTGGCCAAGGCGGCATTGCAAGTGACAAGATCATTCTCCAGTCTTGCAAGCGCTGCAAATTGTTGCTCGGTCGCGAGGACGCCGTGCGGATAGGACCATTCGACGGCCTGCCGCACTTCGGTGCAGGCGGCGTTTCCAATCTCCGCAGCGAAGGCTTTAAGTTCGCCGGGTGACATGGCGCGGATTTCGTCCAAGGTCTTCGTGACGGTTTTCGGCTTGCCGAGCCCCATTTCCTCCTTTGCCATCACGCCGAGTTCTTCGAGGGTTTTGCCCAGGTCGTCGGCCATGGCCTGAAGCTCGGCATCGGTCATGTCGGCCATGGCCCGCAATTCGCGCAACGCCTGCTCCGATGCCAAGGAGGGCAGGGCGGTCGCCAGCGTCAGCGTGAATGCAACGAGCAAAGAGATGATCGTCTTCATCGCATCGCTCCTCAGTCCTGAAGTCGGGTGCGGCGGAAGGCGGCCTCGCGGGCACGCAGTTCCTGATTGGCAAGCGCCCCGTCCATCTGCTGGCCTGCCGCCGTGAGCTTCATCATCTCCGCAAGCATGAGGGCCACCTGACCCTGCATCCGCGTATTCAGATCGACGGACGCCTTGAGATCCGGCGTGGCGTCGATTTCGGTCATCAGCGTCTCGATCTCGCCCACGAGAACGTTGGAACGGGTGAAGCCGTATTGAGCCATTGCCACCGCACCGACCGTCGATTGGGTCGCAAAATCATGGGCGGCAACCGAAACCGGGGCCATCTTCTCATCGAAGATCGTGGCGGCTGGCTCGATGGCGAACGTCGTCCTCTGCTCCTCGATCAGAGCAGAGAGCGGGTTGCCCTTCGGCAGGCCTGCGCCGACCAGCGTGTCGTTGACTTTTGCCAAGGACTCCGCGATGCGCCGCACCTTGCTCTGCAGAGCGCCATTGAGCAGATCGGAAATGCCTTTTGCTCCGGAAATCCCCTCCCACTGACGTTCGAGCTGTGTCACCTGTTCGCGCAGGGTGTTGTAGCTGTCCACGAGGGTCTGGAGCTGCTGAATTGCGTTCTGCAGATCCTGCACTTCGATCCCGTGCGTCTGCTGAAGCTGGAGAAGCTGCGCGCTCGCTTGTGCGATGGCCGCACCATCGAATGTTGGCACTCCACCGGCCATTACCTGGGAGGGCAGGGCCAGACCAGCGAGGAGCGTCAGGCGGAGGAGGCCGTTCCGCATCAGGCAACTCCCTTCAACAGCCGCGCTACATCGTCGGCGTCGTTCACCGGAACGGCGTCCTCGGCGCAGGCGCAGGGACTCTTCAGGTCGCTGTGCGGGACGAGTGTTTCCTTCAGCACCGTGCAACCGGGAATGGCCAAGGCTAGAAGGACAAGAAGTGCAAAAAGTCGCATGTGTCAGACTCCCATGAAAGGCCGGAGCCAGCCCTTGGCGTCATCGGCTCGAAGCGCATCGAGTTCGCGAAGCGACTCGGCGGAGCCGGACAGCACCTTGAGCACTTCCGGAGCGGAGGAAAGATCGAAGCGGACGAACGCGGCGGCATTGCCCTGCTTCACCAAAAAGCTGCGCCGTTCGCGCGGCGTCTCGCGCACGAGATCGAACTCGCGCGCCGTCAGGCCGAATGTCTCCCGGTAGACCGTTTCGTCGGCGGTCTCGTTCGGAAAGTAGATCTTGGTCGCAGTCGAACCGATGATCGCGGGTGCGATCTCGCTACGGGCCGCATCTTCAGGTTCTTGGGTGATGAAGACGACGAGACCGTCCTTCTTGCGGATGGTCTTCAGCCAGTCCTCGATCTGAAGCGCAAAACGCCCGGATCGCAGAAGCCGCCACGCCTCGTCGAGGCAGATGATCGTCGGCACGCCGTCTTCGAGCACGCGGTCGAGGCGGTAGAAGAGGTAATCGACGAAGCTCTCTGCGCTCTTGCTGTCAGCCAGCAGCGCGGTCATGTCGAAGCCGCAGAGGGCTGGACCGAGATCGAGGCCATCTTCCGCCGCATCGAACAGCCATGACCGTGCGCCGTTACTATGCCAGTCGGCGAGAGCGGCGAAGATCGCCCCACCATCATCGACGGCGTTGAACAGCTGCGCGAAATGTCGGAACCGTTGCAGGTCTGGTTCAGCCTCGGCGTTCTCCCGAACAGCCGCTACGATGGCTTCGTCCTGCAAAGGTGTCAGCGAACTTCCCAACCGCGCGGCAATCCATTCGCGAAGCCATGAAGTGCCCCGTTCATCCGTCGCCGTTCGGAACGGGTTGAAACCGATCTCAGTATCGGGACGCAGCGTCGTATATTCGCCTCCAAGTGCACGGATCACGGCCTCGGCTCCACGATCCTTGTCAAAATAGAAGATGCGCGGCGGACGCGGAAGAAGCGTGGCGGAGGTTATGAGGTAGTTGACCAAGGCGGTCTTGCCCGCGCCCGACGGGCCGAACACGGCTGTGCTCCCGTTGGCATTCGCCCCCGGCGCGTGGAAGCTGAACCAGTACGGTGTCCCGCTCGTTGTCTCCAGCAACGCAACCGGCTCCTTCCAGCGAAGGCTATTGCGATGCCCCTGCACATGATTATGCGCCGATCCAAAGTCGGCAAAATTGCTTGAGGAGATCAGTGCCTTTCGGATGCGATAGGGCTCGTTCCCCGGCATCTGCGCCCACCAGAGGGCTTCGAGGGCGACGTCTTCCCGGACGGGACGCAGGTTCGCGGCGGTAAGGACCGCAGACATGCCGGAGACGGCATTCGCAAGATCGGGCTCGTCATCGGCGAGGATTGCGATCGAGAGATGATGATCGCCATAGACCTCGCGGCCTGCCGACACGTCGTCGCTGGCTGAAACCAGTGAATCCGAAAGCGATTGCGCCTCGTCGCCGCCAACCTCCATGGTGCGCTGCGCCCATTTGATCCGGTCGAGCGTGGCAGTCAGCTCCTTGGGGATGAAGGACTGGGTGGCGATGAACTCGGCATTCGCGCCCAGCATCGCGTTCAGGCAACCGGGCCAGGTTTCTTCCGAATAGCCCTTGATCGCGACCATGGCGGCGAACCGGGTGTCTTCGGGCGCGGCCCCGCGCAGCTCGATGGTCTCGCCCCGGAACAGGGGCCGGTGCGTGGGGATCAGCGTGTCGAGGTTCTTCTCGGTAGCCTTGACCGGTGACCAGACGCCATTCGCGAGCAGGGAGAGAAAGGACAGGATTTCCGGACGTTTCTCCTTGTCGAGCAGCATCGGCTGCGTGTCGTAGCGTCCCAGGAGTTGCGTGACGCCGAGTGCCACGTTCTCCATTACCCGCATCGCCTCGCGACGGCGCGAGAGCCACTCGTCTTCTGAAACTTTGTTCCGGTTGAGGAAAGGGACGACATTGCCGACCTTCTCCAGGGTCGCGGGTCGGCGGACGACCGTTAGATAGTGTTCGATGTGAAAGAGAGAGGCGCGGGCCATCTCGTGATGGCGGATATGCGCGACATAGCCTGCGAAGCCCGTCGCCTTTCCGTGATCGGGCAGGTCGTCGGCCCGAACCCGGCGGCGAATCGTATGCAGATAGAAGCCCGTGCGTTCGTCCCCGTTCTGCGCATAGAAACGCGCGAGCAAATTGCGGGCGGTTTCGATGCCGCGCGCGTCCATCGTCTCGAAGGGCAGGCCTGCGAGCCGGAAAACTTTGATCAGATCGCCGTTTTTCGTCGCGAGGGTTCCCGGATCGACGAAGCGCACGTAGGGAATGCGGGACGACATGAGCTTGTCATCCGCAATGGCCCTCCAGCGATCGAGGGACTTCAGGGAAGGATTACCAAGGGCCATAGGAATTCCCGCCCCAGTGAAGGGCATTGCGGTGAGGAGGTGTCAGGCGAAGACGGGTGATCCAGTTCTCGATCCACCACGGGTCACGCCATGCGGCGAAGCGCAGGAGCGCGAAAAACGGGATCAGGACGGCAGCGAAGATCAGAAAGCTCTTGGAGAGCTGCAACGTCATTGCACCGACCACGAAAACGGCGAGCCAGTGCATGACCGGCAGGCCCCGCCACGAGGCGGGACGCACCAGCGCCACGTAGAGTGGGGTCGCCGTCACGCGAACCACTTGTCGAGCTGATCGGCCAGGGTCTTGGCATTGGCGAGGACCATCGCGAGCACCACGACGCCTACACCGGCACCGAGGCTGGCGCGGCGCGCGAGGACCATGAAGATCGCGCCGATGATAGCGAAGGCGACGATGATGTTCCCGAAATTGCCCTCGAAGAACTTGAGGAAGTTCGTCATTCCCGTCTCGGCTTTCTTGAGCGATTGCGCGTAGCTCGGCTCGATGAAGGTGAGGAGGGCGACCGCGAAGATCGCAGCCATGACGAGACCCGTTCTGGGATCGATCCGTAGTGACATATCTGTTGCTTTCCCGTTGTTCATGCGATGTCGGACACGCAGGAACGACCCTGCCTGTATCCTTTCGGACCAACCGTCAGCGTATACGCATAACGTGCTATCAGTTGATTCAGGGGCGGCATGTGCTATATCGGGATTCCGAAATCAACCGGGAAATTTCCACTAAAACCGAATGAAATCATCCGTGTATCGATCTTCATCATCATGTACATTTTGAATATCGGACTACACTTATTTGAAAATCGGCTACAATTCCCGATTGTCTGTATTCGTCTCACACGTCGTTCCTGACGCATAGGTGACGCAAAATGACGCATCTTTTGAAAATACTCGCTCTCGCTGCACTGCTCCAGACCGTGACGGTCCTGCAACAGCCTCAGGCTCAGGACGGGAGCTACGACATCGACTGCAAGATCATCCTGTGTCTGCCTGCCGGTTTCCCGTCGGGCTGTGGTGATGCGTGGAAGACCTTCATTCGGCGGATCACCCGTGTTCCGCCAAAGCCTCCTATCGGTTTCTGTGCCATGGGATCGGTTCGCGATACCGAGATGCACGATACCCATCCGGATCGGCTGGACGTCATGTTCGGCGTAATCGACGAGAAGCGGATGGAACGGACGCTCCGCAGCGTCAAAGTCGAATACTATCGCAGTCGTCAAACCTGTTGCCGGGGCAGGGAATGCGACGACGAGTATCCCTGCACGTTCACGTATTTTATCAACGGTGATGGCAGCCGGTTTCGGCAGAATACCATCGAAGGCCATCACACAGGTTCAAAGGTGGCGTATACCGATCTCGACGGGAAGGCCTGCGTCGCGGGAAATTCCCGGTCCTGGGTTCCGCCCGAGCAGAAATGCCGGACTTGGGGAAGGGATGATGACAGCTATTGCTGGACCGTCAGGCCGGGGTTCTGGAAGCGCAATGCGACGTGCGATACCGGTCCTTGACCCTGCGTGGCCAGAAACAGCCGGTTCTCGGCATGTAGATCGAAGTCGAACGCATGGCGATCAAATATCGGGAGCGGATCAGACCGTCTTCTTCATTGCCGCAGCGCGCAGCATGACGCGCTCTGCATTGTCATTCAACGCCGCGTGCGAAAACCCCGGAAGAGCGAGCTCTTCGGCAACGTTGCCAGCGAAGGCCATCCCGGATGCCGCCATCTCCCCGACCCGTCGGCGTGTGAAGGGCGCGGAGAGGCCGATATCGCGGGCGAACCGGTCCCAGTCCCCGCGCCCGATCTCCGACAGCGTCCCGCGTCTGGCGATCTTCATCGCGAAGGTCGGCGACAGGTCGGGATAGGCGACCGTACCCAGAAGATCGTAGAGAGGGGCCAGAACGACTGCGCCATCCTTGTGGAGAAGGCTGTAATTCTTGCCATGGGCATCGGCATTCCCGACCAGAACCTGGAAAATCGCCGCGTCGAGAAGCTTCAGAGCCTCGACCCCCGGCCTCGTGCAGGCGCGCCGCACCAGTTCGAAGCACTGCCTGAACCCCGGACCGCCTTCGGAGGCATATTTGCGTTCGGGGAAGACGCCAAGCGCCTGACAGAAATCCTCCTGATGAAGGCGGCACACCTGTCCGTCGGGCAGCCGTGCGCGATCGTAGCGTTCGACCAGCAGGAAGGGTCTGCCGGCTACCCGTCGCGGCTCGACGGGCGCGACATCGAGACCCATTCGCGCGGCAAGACGCATGGCGAAGGCTTCGTTCTCGGTCGTCGCCTCGAACCTGTCGATCGGGGGTTTGAGGATATGGGTCGTCGGTTGGCCGGGACTCGGCAGGGTAATCCCGTCATCGACGAGAACGACCGGCAGCTTGGACTGCGCGCCCGCGAGCGACAGGCGAAGTTCGCTCTCTCCGGCGAGCATCGGACGACGCGGGAGCCTGTCGAGTATCGCGATCAGATCGATCTCTGACAGAGGCGTTGCCGAGCCTACCCGTCCGGGATCGGGCGGGGTCTCGCCCTCCGGCCAGAGAGCGAGTGCCCCTGCGACTTCGCCACCGAGCCGTTCCAGCAGCCGGAACTCGTTGCCCTTCGATACACCGAGCGCCGCCGCGATGATTTCCCGCTGGCTCTCTTCGGGTAACAGACCTTCGAAGAACGGTCGCGCCTGCCGTCGGCTGAACGGTTCGGCCTGCTTGGGCAACGAGACGGACAGTGGTGAGGCCGTCTCGTCTTCCAGCCAATTTTGGGAGTAGGCGAACCGCATTTCTCCGCTGCGGTCGATGGAAAGCTGCCCAACCGCCTTTCCATCCCACCAGACCGTCAGAGCGGCGATCACGGATCGGGCCTTGGAGCCGCTGGGGGCGTGTCGATGGTGAACCGACACCCGAGGGCAGCGAGAACGTCCAGCGTCTTGCCGATCTGGGCAGTCGGCTTGCCGCGTTCGAGATCGACGAGAAAACGAACCCCGACACCGGCGACGGCGGCAAGCTGATCCTGCCGCAAGCCCTGGGCACGGCGCTCGTTCTTGACGGTCTGTCCGATGTCGTATGGCGTCATGATTTCTTTCCCGAGCGGGAAAGATAGAGGCGATAGGCGCAGAGTTCAATGAAAATGTCCCGTTCGGGAAATATGATAATCGAATGTTCCGTGCGACAGGCAATTTTGCCCGTACGGGAAAACCGGCCCGCTTTTTCACGTTCTCTGCTTCACAACGGCAGATCGAGCTGCTCGGCCTGCACGATATAGCCTCGCCTCGTCTTTCTTGTCTTGAGAGCATGGCTGGCTTCGAGCGCTTTCGGCAAGGTATCGAAATACGAGGCCAAGGTCTGCCCGCCGTCGTTCCCGATCCTCCCCCATTCGCGGATGACGGCCCATTCCCCGAACAGGGTCCGCTGGACGCTCAGGACGTACCAGCGTCGTTCGTTTTCGGCATAATCGATCTTCTGGAGGCGAAGGTACATTCTCGAAATTCACCGCAAGGTCCGATTGGCCGAGTATGAACCATGAACGCAGCAATCTAGTCATGCAATACCTCGACACGGCAGAACAGCATCAGTTTTCAGCCCGATAATCCCATGGCGCTTGAAACTCTCCCGCCCAGACGCCTGCCTTTGCGTCCTTCGCCCTCCGCTCTTCGTCGATGTAGTCGCGGGAATACCGTCGGTAGGCGAGGGCGTGGCCACGCTCGACCATGGTGGCGTTGATGTCCTCGCCATCCGCGAAGCAGACCGCCACCAGCCTGTCGTACCGGTCGAACGCCTCACCCCTGCAGGTGACGCCTCGCCGGGTCAGCTCCTGCAAGGCGACTATTGAGGCCGAGCCGCAGTCGTGTCGCTGGACACCGGTTCCACAGATCTGCCCGGCCTCGAAGGCATCGATCCCGAAGAGCCGGATTTCCTGATCGCCGATCCAGAAGGAGTCGCCATCGGATCGGGTGACGGTGCCGCTGATTTCGACCGGATCATCCTTCCAGACGGAAGCTGCGCCGATGGCGAGCAGCGTGCAGCCCAAGGACCACAGGATCGGTCTTCCGATCCGCCTCGATCTGTTCCGGCTTTTCCGAATGCGCCTCATCCCCATGAGATAGGTACGGCATCCGGTCGGGTGAATGGGTTGCATCGGACCGCCGTCGATACCGAAGGTCTGCCCCTCAATGGAAATCCCGGCTCGGAAACATCCGCTTTGCCTGTTCGCGCGGATGGCGGGCGCGGGGGGCGATATGGGTGGAGGGCGGTGCGGGGCGCTTGGTGTGATCGGCGCGGGTGGAGGAGACGTCGATGGTGCCCGCCTCGCCGAGGCGGTCGAGAAGCGGAGAGAGATCGTCGATGCGCCGGGCGACGAGATGGGCCACTTGTCCCTCACGCTGGAGCTGGCCGTGGATGCGGAGAAGGCGTCCGGCGATGACGGCGCGGCGGTAGTGCTCGTAGATCTTCGGCCAGACGACGATATTGGCCACGCCCGTTTCGTCTTCGAGCGTCAGGAAGATCACGCCCGAAGCGGTACCGGGGCGCTGGCGCGTAACGATGAGACCGGCGACGCCGATCATCCGACCGTTCGGCAGGGTCGGAATTGCCTTGCAGGGTATCGGTGCCTGCCAGCCTGTCTCGACCGCAATGGTTGGACGCAACAGCGTCATCGGATGATCCTTGAGGGACAGCCGGGTCGCGACGTAATCCTCGACCACTTCCTCGCCGCGCGTCATCGGGGGCAGGTCAGGCATCGGCTCCACGATCCCCTCGCCTTCGAGGGTATCGGCGAAGAGCGGCAGCGGTGTCTTGCCGGTGACCGCGCCCGCCTTCCACAGGGCTTCGCGGCGGGAGGCTCCGAGACCGGCGAAGGCATCGGCTTCGGCGAGACGGCGGACGACGCGCGGGTGCAGGCCTGCCCGGCGCTGGAGGCTCTCGACATCGGCGTACCCGTTGCCACGCGCGGCGGATATCCAGCCCGCATCTTCCTCGCCGATTCCCTTGACAAGCCGGAAGCCGAGCCGCAGGGCGAAGCGATCCGCATCGGCGTCCTTCCATCCCCGTTCTCCTGTACGCGGTGCGGGGGCGATATGGGGCTCCAGCGTGCAGTCCCACCAACTCGAATTGATGCAGACCGGGCGGACCTCGACGCCATGCTCGCGGGCATCGCGCACGATCTGCGCGGGCGCATAGAAGCCCATGGGCTGCGAGTTCAGGAGCGCACAGGTGAAGGCCGCCGGATGATATCGCTTGGCCCAGGCAGAAGCGTAGACGAGCAGCGCAAAGCTGGCCGCATGGCTTTCGGGAAAGCCGTATTCCCCGAAGCCCTCGATCTGGCGGAAGCAGCGTTCGGCGAATTCGGGCGGATAGCCCTTCTCGACCATCCGGGTGACGAACTTGACACCAAAACTCTGGATCGTGCCGGTCTTGCGGAAAGTCGCCATGGCGCGGCGCAGGCCGTCGGCCTCGTCTGGCGTGAAGTCGGCGGCGGTCATGGCGATCTGCATCGCCTGTTCCTGGAAGAGCGGCACGCCGAGGGTCTTTCCGAGGATCGCGCGCAGCTCGTCCTTCACGTAGTCCACCTTTTCCTGTCCGTTGCGGCGGCGGATATAGGGGTGGACCATGTCGCCCTGGATCGGGCCGGGGCGGACGATGGCAACCTCGATGACGAGATCGTAGAAGGTCTTCGGCTTCATGCGTGGCAAAAAATTCATCTGCGCGCGGCTCTCGACCTGAAAGACGCCCAGAGAGTCGGCATCGCACAGCATCTCGTAGACGCGGGCGTCCTCCTGCGGAAGCGTGGAAAGGTCGTAGCGGTTGCCGCCGTGATCCGCGACTAGATCGAAGGTCTTGCGCAGGCAGGTCAGCATCCCGAGCGCGAGCACATCGACCTTGAGGATACCGAGGGCGTCGATATCGTCCTTGTCCCACTCGATAACCGTCCGGTCCTCCATCGCGGCATTCTCGATGGGGACGAGTTCGTCCAGTCTTCCGGCAGTGATGACGAAGCCGCCGACATGCTGCGAGAGGTGGCGGGGGAAGCCGACGATCTCGCGGGTCAGTTCCAGCGTCTGACGCAGGCGGCGGTCGCTCGGGTCGAGGCCGATCTCGGTGAGTTGCTTCGGGTCGATGCCTTCGGAGGACACGCGCCATGTCTGACCGGCAATGGCAGAAACCGTATCGACCGAGAGGCCCATAACCTTGCCGACCTCGCGGATCGCCGCGCGGGAGCGGAAGTGGCTGACCGTCGCGCAGAGCCCCGCCCGCTCGCGGCCATACCGCTCGTAGATGTGCTGGATCACCTCTTCGCGGCGCTCGTGCTCGAAGTCCACGTCGATATCGGGCGGCTCGCCGCGCGCCTCGCTGACGAACCGCTCGAAGACCCCGGAGATCAGTTCCGGATCGGCTTCCGTGATGCCAAGGGCGTAGCAGACGACGGAGTTCGCCGCCGAACCCCTCCCCTGACAGAGAATACCCCGTTCGCGCGCGAAGCTGACGACCTCGTGGACGGTCAGAAAGTAGGGAGCGAAGCCGAGCCTGCCGACGAGGGCAAGCTCCCGTTGCACCGTGGCCGCAAGGGGTTCCGGGACGCCTTCCGGATACCGCCAGACCAGCCCTTCGTTGGCAAGCCGTTCGAGGCGGGCTTGTGGGTTCTCGCCCTCGACGATCTCGTCGGGATACTCGTAGCTCAGATCGTCAAGCGAGAAGCGCGCGCGGGCGGCCACTTCTATCGTACGGGTGATGGCCTCCGGGTGGTTGGCGAAGAGGCGGGCCATGTCCGCCGCGCTCTTCAGCCGCCGTTCCGCATTCGTCAGAGCGTTGCCGCCGATCCGGTCGATGGTCGTGCCGGTCCGCAGACAGGTCAGCACATCCGCCATCCGCCGCCGGGCCGCCCGGTGCATCAGCGGGGCGTTCGTCGCGAGCATCGGGGCACCGGATTCCTCCGCGATCCCGGCAAGCGCGTCGATGCGCTCCACGTCCAACCCGTCGTAGCGCGGGACCGCACCGAGATGGGCCATGCCGTCGAACCGACTCGCGATGTCGGCGATCTCCTTCGCAATCCCGCCCGGATCGACGGCGAGGGGGTCTCCGCTGCACGGTGCGGACGGCAAGGCGATCAGCAGCAGACCCTCGCCCCACTCGCAGAGGTCTTTCACTTCGAGGAGGCACTTGGCTTTCTCCGCGCGGCGTTTGCCGAGGGTCAACAGGCGGCAAAGGCGTGCATAGGCCGGTCGGTCGGTCGGGATCGCCACCCAGTCGATTGCCGTATCGGTCAGCACCAGTCGCGTCGCGACGACGAGGCGGGGGATCGACTTCGGGATGAAGGCTTCTTCGGGAACGAGAGGTGGTGGGTCTGGTCTCTCCTGTCGATCCGACGAGTCTTTCCGCACACGCAACTGGCGCGCCCTTGTCCTGACGTCCTCGCTCGTCACGCCCTTCGGCTTCGGCGCTTCCACGATCCCCGCCGCTTCCTTCGCCAGATCGCGCAGCCGCACATGGGCACGCACGACGCCCGCGAGGCTGTTCACATCGGCAATGGCGATCGCGGGCAGGCCCAGAGCGGCGGCGCGTTCGACCATCTCCTCGGGATGCGATGCCCCTGTCAGGAACGTGAAGTTCGAGGTCGCACACAGTTCGGCAAAGCCGATATTGTCGCCCTCTCCTCTCATGCGAATATGCCGTGAATGTACCAGCGCGACAGCGCCGTACTCTCGGGCGGTACTTCTGGGGTATGGAATACCCAGAGTCGCTGCGCGCAGGTCGTCTCGATCCGCCAATAGTCGCGCAGGCCCGTCCGCCATGCCGGATCGTCGAGCCACCATTCGGGCGTGATGCGTTCGGGGCCGAAGGTCCGGACGACCTCGTAGCAGTGCCCCTGCCAGACGAACCGGACCGGCGGGGTACGGGTCTGCGTGACCTCGACCGTCAGGGGGTCGGGACCAAGCATGGTGATGGGTCGAGGTGCGGGAGGCCGGGGCCATCCGGTTGCAGGGTTCGAATGCGCCGCCGAGTGCCTGATCCAGCTTCGCTCCGGAATATGGCTCGTCGCGGGGGCGACGCGGATGACCGCCTCGAACCCGATCCGGTTGACGATCCGCGACAGCACGTCGTCGAGGGCCTCGCCTTGCGTCGTCTCGCCCGACACGACCTGCGCAGCGACAAGCGGTTCGACGCCCGTGGCCTCCAGTCGGATGACGTCGATCCCGAAGCCTGCATCGAGATCGGCGACGCCCCGTTCGAACAATCGCGCGATCATCCCGGCATCGCGACCCGGACGCATCAGCCCGATTCCGGTGCTGTCCGACCCACCATCGGCGCGGCGCACCGTCAGCTCCAGCCGCCGCGCCCCGAGACCCTCGCGTTCCAGCCGCGCGCAGAGACGCTCCAGCAGCCGGTCGAGCGCCCCCACGACCGCATCGGTCGTCGCGACCGGCTCTGGCAGCGACATCCGCACCGCGTGGGGGGCAGATTGTGCCATCGGCGCGAGCGGGTCTGCCTCGACACCGAGCGCGCGGTCGAGGCGCTTCACGGTTTCCACACCGAAGCGCTTGGCGACCGACGCACGGGGGAGCGCCGCCATGTCGCCAACCGTCTTCAACCCGATCCGGATCAGATCAGCGCAGATCTGTGCATCGATGCCAAGCGCCGCGACGGGAAGCGGTTCGATCACCCGTCGCGTCTCGCCTGCCGGGGCAATCCAGTTCTCGCCACCGAACCGGGCCAGCGCCCAGGCACCGCCGCGTGTATCGGCGAGACCCTGCAGGGTCGTCAGCCCGAACCGGGCCAGCCCGTCCGCGATCTCCGCGATCATCCCCGCTTCGCCGCCAAAGAGATGCGCGCAGCCGCCCGCATCGAGGAGCAGTGTCCCGTCGGACCCCGTCATCCTCTCCGGTGCCACGGACGGCGAAAAGCGCTGCAACCATCTGCCGAAGGCGCGCAGGAAAGCGCTGTCCCGCTCCGCATCCTGCGGAACGGTGGCCAACCTAGGCAGGATCGCCCGCGCATCAGCCAGCGCCATGCCGCAGATCAGCCCCGCTTCCCGCGCCGCCGTGTTCAGCGAGCAGAGCTTCAAGCCGCCGCTGACCTCCGAGACGATCCCCAGCGGGCGGTCCCGGTCGGGCGCATTCTTCAAGGCACGCTCCGCCGCCAGATGCGGCAACCATATGCAGATCACCCGCCGCTTCATCGCGCACCGCCTTCCAGTCCCGTACCGGACCTCGCTTGTTCTTCGTTTGCTGCCAGTCGAACCGAATGACGCGTGGTCCGCTTTGGTGCTGCGCATCGCCCGGAAGCGCGCGGCAATCCCAGCGGGTCTCGGCAGCGGTATTTCCGCAGCGCGGGCCGACGAAGAGACCGAGAGTCACGCCCGCCTCGGCGGCCAGTTGCAGGCGGCGGCTCTGGAACAGGCTGAGCGGCTGATCGCTTTCCAGCACCACGGTCCCGAACGCTCCCGAGCGCAGTCCTTCCTCCGCCGTCCACAAACCGTCGAGCGGCGCATCGGTCTGGGCGAGAATCACCAGCCCCGGATCGAGCAGGCCGCGCAGCCCATGCGGACAGAGGAGCGGCAGATGTCGGCGCGTGATCCAGAGACACGGACCCGTCCGCCGCCCCGCGACCCCGGCGGCGAAAATGCGCGAGGCCGCATCGCCCGGCGTTCTCGCGACCACCTCGTGCACCCGTCCGCTCCGTAGTTCGAGCCGTCCTCCCATCCTTGCAGCGTCCTTCCGTGTTCTTCATAATGCGTCATTATGTTCGATGATTGTTCACATTCAACGGTTGACGAAAGGTTTCCGTCGCAAAATTTTCGTGATGGGCCTGTCCCTTGGTTCTTCCGGCCCTTCTTCGCTCCCCGAAAGCCAGAGCGTCGCTCCCTCCGGTCGGCCCCTGACGGGCCGATGGAAAGAAAGAGGAGCATGGGAATCATGGCTGGCAGGACACGGACGAAACGGAAATCGGTGCGGCGGAGGGATATCGCGCAGGATATCACCGACAAGCTCATCGCGCGGCTGGAGGAGGGTGGACCGCTGCCCTGGCGTCGCCCGTGGCACTCGAGCGCCATGGCAATGCCGCTGCGCCATACGGGAGAGGCCTACAAGGGCGTGAACCACCTGTTGCTGGCGATCGAGGCCTATGCGAGCAGTTACACCACTCCTTATTGGATGACCTTCAAACAGGCGAAGGATCTAGGCGCCTGCGTCCGCAAGGGAGAGAAATCCAGCACCGTCGTCTATTACGGCACGGCGCAGAAGAAGGATGACGGTGCAGCGCAGAATCCCGAACCCGATGGTGGTGCGGAAGAGGGCGGGCACTACCGCTTCCTCAAGGGCTACGCGGTCTTCAACTGTGATCAGATCGACGGGCTGCCCGAGAGGTTCCACCCTATTGCGGAGGAGGTCGATACCGGTGCGCGTGCCGATGCATCGCTCGACGCATTTTTCGGCGCGATGCCGCTCAATATCTCCACCGGCCATGAATATGCAGCCTATCGTGAGGCACGCGACGAGATCGTCATGCCGGATGTCTCACGGTTCGAGAGCACGGACGCATATTATGCAACGTTGAGCCACGAGACGATCCATTCGAGTGGCCCGGCCAACCGTCTAGGCCGGGATTGCTTCCAGCGATATCACCTCGACCGGCAGGCCCGTGCCGAGGAGGAGCTTATCGCCGAGATCGGCGCGATGATGCTGACCGCGCGCCTCGGTATCGGGGGCGAGTACATCGACAACCACGCGGCCTACGTCCAGTCGTGGCTCAAGTAATGACGAGCTCGTCATTACTTGAGTTATCGCGAGGTACCGATAATGCGGAGGAGGCGCAGGAAGCCGTGGGGTTTTCCGGATGTCCGGGCAATTTCCTCCGCATTATCCGAGGTCGAGCTACAGGGTATCGAGCCAGTCGAGCATGCTCTGGTCGCGTCGCCATGACGGCGGGTTTCCGTCAGGGTCGGGGGTTTCGACGCGTTCGAGTGCCCGGCGCTTCGTTTCGAGGTTCGCCTGCGCATAGTGGTTGGTCGTATCGAGGCTGACGTGGCCGAGCCAGCTGCGGATCACCGTGATGTCGACGCCCGCAGCGACGAGATGGACTGCCGTCGCGTGCCGGAAGCTGTGCGGCGTCACCCGCTTCGCCGCGAGACCAGAGATATCCTTTTCCGCCGCTTTCACATATGTAGCCAGCTTGAAGCGAACGCCCGATGCGCTGAGCGGTGCCCCGTAGCGGTTCACGAAGAGCGGCGCGTCTGCGGGCCTTGGCATCCGTTCGAGCAACGCCTTCAGCAACTCGACGGTCTCCGGCCAGAGGGGGCTGATGCGCTCCTTCCGTCCCTTACCCTGCAATCGCACGCAGGCGGGCGACTCGAACCGTATCGCCTGCGCAGTGACATCGAGCGCCTCCTGGATGCGCGCGCCGGAGTTGTAGAGGAACGACAGGAGCGCGTGATCGCGCTGTCCGGCGAGCGTCGAACGGTCGGGTTGCGACAGGATCGCTCGTACCTCCTCCGGTTCGAGGTAGTCGGGCGCGCGGACCGGCGCCTTCTTCATCGGCACATGCAATATCGCGGCACACTGGGCGATCGCCTCGGGTTCGCGAGCAGCTACGAAGCCAAAGAAGCTGCGCAGCGCTGACAGACGGCAGTTGCGGGTGCCGATGGTGTCGCCACGGTCGTCCTCGACATGCCGCAGGAACGCGCCGACCTCGGCGGCGGTCAGGTCGTTTAACGCGAGACGAACGACCGGCTTACCGAGCCGCCCTGCGACGAAGCGAAGAAAGAGCCGCCAGGTGTCGCGGTAGGACCGGACAGTGTGAACGGAGGCATTGCGTTGCTCGACCATCCATTCGGTGAAGAAGGCATTCAACAGCCGGGGAAACGGATCGGGCGTCATGATGCCACCTCGTCCGGTGCGTTTAGGCATGGCGCTCCGAGCATCCGGAACCGCTCGTTCGCTTCGTGCAGCAATTCCCGGGTCACCGTGATGTAGACCAGCGTCGAACTGATATCCCGGTGCCCCAGATAGGTCGCGAGGAACGGCAGCCTGTCCTGCGGGTTCACGCCCTGCCGATACCATTCCAGAATCCGGTGAACGACGAATGTGTGGCGCAGATCGTGAACGCGAGGGCCGGTCATGCCCTTGGATGGCTTGATGTCGGCCATGCGCAGGATATCGACAAGTGGGTAGGAGATGCCTGCACGCGTGTATGATCGGTTGTTCTGATCATGCCAGAAGAGGCCTGCCCCCGGATCATGGGGAGCCTTCGCTTTACGCCGCGCTTCGAGAAACGCTCGCAAAGCAGCCATCGCGCTGTTCGACAACGGCAACACGCGCGATTTAAAGAACTTCGTCTCCCGGATGGCGATCGTGCCCGCCCGCATGTCAATATCGGCGAGCGTGAGCCGTGCGAGTTCGCCGACGCGCAACCCGGCGCAATAGGCGAGGACGAGCATGGTATAGAGATTGATCGGGCGCGATGGGGAGCGTGGGGAGGGATAAGTTCTGGCGATTGCGAACAACCGTTCGATCTCCTCCGGACTGTAGATATGCGGTCGCCGCCACGTTTGCGCGACCTGCTTCATGGGTCTGGCGTCGGGACGGCGCGGCGGCATCGCGGGATCTTCGTGGCGTTGCGCCTTGTCGAGGATACGGGCAATCTTCTCGCATTCCGCAGCGTGGTTCGCGGTTCTTCGAGATGCCCGGTAGGAACGCAGCAACTCATCCGGAGACTCGCCATCAGGGTGCGACGTCTGCTGCAAAAAACGGTCGAACCTGCGGCAAATGACGGCTGCAGTCTCGTATCGATAGCCTCTGCGCTGCATCCGCTCGATGTGGTCGCGCATCATGTCGCCCAGCGTGCTTTCAAAGGGCTGTGGCCGCCGGATCGCTTCGAGCGCTCGATCCGGATTAGGCGCCATGAGTGCACGAATGGTCGCGATGGTGCTGCGGGCGTTGTATTCTTTCTGCAAATCGGCAATCGGGTTGCTCGTGATCGTTCCTTCCTCCGCCAACGCATCGAGAAAGCGGTCGACGATCCGGACACGCTGCAAAACTGTCGAACGTGCCCATACCTGCCCGCGCTCACGCAACCATTCCTCCACGGTCTGCCGGTTCGTCGCACCCAGACGGACGGCAACAGTCCGGAAGCTGTGCAAGGCTTGGCGGTAGTAGATCGGCGTGATCGGATAACTCAGGTATAGCCCGGCGACGTATCCATCGACGATTTGCTCGCCATCCTCGGGCCAGCGGGTCATCGGTTCACCTCCCGCTCTGGAAGATCAAGGGCGATCGCACGGAGATCCTCCGTGGCGAGCTTCAGGTAGGGAATGGTGGAGTCTGACGAACGGTGCCCGAGCACATCGCCGATAACCTTGCGCGGAATCGAAGCCCGCAACAGGCTGACTGCACGGGCGTGGCGGAAGATGTGCGGGCCACGCTTGCCCGTCAACTCTATACCGGCGGCGGCAAGACGCCTGCCGACCACGCAATAGAGGCCCCCCGTCTTCATGCCCCGGTAGGGCGCGCGACTCCGTATGAAGATGCTCCGTACATCGGTCTCGGGACGTCCGTGTCGCAGGTAGCGAAGGACCGCCTCGCCTACAGGCTCCAGCAAGGGCAGCATCGTCTGGGCGCCGCCTTTCGAGCGGTGCACACGCACCGTATCCGCCCGCCAGTCGATGTCCTCGATCCGCAACCGGATTACCTCGCCGGAACGCAGACCGTAATTGGCCAAGAGCAATAGGATTGCATGATCGCGCAACCCCAGCGGCGAGTCGTCCTGTCCCGCAGCGTCGAGCACCACTCCGATCTGCTCGGCGGTCAGGATCGAAGGAATGCCTTCGTACGCATAGAGCAACGGCGCGATCACGTGGGGCGACAGATCGCGATCATGCTGCCTGCTCCGGTGCAGGTGCCGCAGGAAGCCACGCAGCCGCTCGGCGACGTCCTTGAGCGACTTGCGGGTCAAGCCCGGCGCACGAAGGTCCATGTAGGCGTCGATGTCGCCCACGGTCAGCCCGGCAAAATCGGCTCCATCCCGCTGTTCGAGGCACCATGTGCAGAAGTTGCGTGCCTCCCATAGCAATGCCTTGATCGAGGCATCTGCCAGACCGCGTTCGAACCGCAGCCATCGCTCATACTTCTCGCAGGTCTCGCGGCACTGCCGCTCATCGTCATTCGTGATGGGCAGGACGGGTGGCCAGTCTCTTAGGACGACCCGCAGGAGGGCATGAATTCCCGACTGTGGGATCGAGGTCCAGCGCGATGCCGGAGGGCGACCGTGCAGCTTGTGAAACCGATGTACGGCATGGCGCAGATAGACCGCGACCAGATCGGGCGTCACGTCGCCAAGGGCAATCCCGCGCTCGTCCAGATACACGAGGAACTGACCCGCATAGAGACAGTAGTTACTGATGACGGTCGGGCTGTAGCGCTGGCAGGTCAATGCTTCGCGCAATGCGGCAAGCTTCGGGTTGGGGATGTCGGACATGATATTCTCCTCGGTCGGATGCAGAAACCCGAGGAGCGTCCAGCCCATGATAATGTACAGCAAGAGCCGAGGCGATCTGGCTCACTACATTGAAATCAAACCGCTCTTCAAAACCTCCTCCGCATTATCGCTACCTCGCGATAACTCAAGGCGTTGAAGTCTGACAAGCGGCATATCTTCAGGGCTGCTGCGGAAGCGCAGCGCGCCTGTGACTGGGTCATGGAGCAGGGCGGTACTTCGGAAATCTCCGTCAAAGCAGCGAGGGCTGCGTGATGGCGAAGCGATACAAGCACAAGCGCACCATCCGCCTCGGATCCGGCCGCCGATTGAAGCTCGGCCGGTACGCGCTGGCGTGGAAATGTGTGAAAGAGGCGGCTGCGGAGGGCGCGACATCTCTCGCCTGCGACCTCGAACATCCGACCGATCACCGCAATCGGCTGCCGATTCAGGAGGTGCTGGCGCAGTTTCGGCAGGCGATGCATCGACGTATCAACGAGCGCGGTGAACGTGCTCAGCAGAAGCAGAGGGCCGACTTTCGATAGAGCTTACCCTCGCCTGACAACCTGAAATATCTCGGCAAACCGCTCCGGACAGAATGACCGGAGCGGTTAGTGCGTCCAAGAAGCATTGAGATTTCAGGAAATTTGAATTCGGCTCGAATCAACGATGGGAGCGATGTCACCAAATCGTAAATAAAATGCGAAGTACCTGCATGTTCAATATTTAAATTTTCTGAGATTATCAGCTGTGCCTCCCCATAGTTAGTGCGAGGCAACATGCAATATCTGATCGATGACCATAGAGAATACCTTCTATACTGCGAAACCCGGAGAGGGTTGAGCCAGCACAGCATTCGGGCATATACGCAAGATTTGGCATGTTATCGGCAGTGGGCACGGTCTTGCCCAGACGACATTGATAGCGATGAAGAATCGCTCGTCGGCTTCCACCACTTTCTACGAACAGAGGCTGGCACCAGCCCGGCAACGTGTCGTCGCCGCGTCGTAACGCTCAAGGCGTTCCTCAAATGGCGATCAAAACGCGACCATGGAAGGGCTAGTGACTTTTCGGAGCTCGACCTTGATCTGACGATACCACGGCGATTGCCTCGGCCTATCGAAAGACCGGTTCTAACCGAACTTTTGGCCTCAGCTCCACATATCGTGCCGCGTTTACTGGATACATCTTCCCGACGAGAGCCCGCCGACCCGAAGCAGACGACGGGCTTGGCAGTGCGGCTGCTCATCGCCACGGGGCTGAGGATAGGCGAGCTCACTGCTTTGCGCATTCGAGACGTGCTAGGGAAGGGCGGCCGTCTCCACGTGCGAGGGAAAGGCAACAGAGAAAGAGTAGTCTTCGTTACGAACCAGCAGCTTTTGGCCGACCTGAACGCTTATGCCGGAGCCAGAGCAGAGACTGCGGCTCCTGACGAACCTCTCCTCGTAAATGTTCGTGGAACACGCCTGACAGAGGCAGCTTTTCGGAAGCGTTTGCGCAGCGCCTCTATCGAACTCGACCTGACGTCATATCTGACGCCGCACCAGTTTCGTCATTCTGCAGCGACAATGTTGATCGAGGAAGGCGTTGACATCCGGCTTGTGCAGCGTCTGCTCGGCCATGCGAGCATCACGACTACCGAGATCTACACCAAGGTCTCCGATGTCTCTCTGATGAGGGAGGTCCAGCGAGCCGACACCCTGTCTACCGTCGAGTCCCGGTGATGATAACTCGGAATTATCATCATGGCTGTGTCTCAGAAAAGCTCAGAGTTTGGGAAATTTCTACAGCGGCTAACAAACGAGTCTGTTGCGCTTGTGTATAGCTATAGCAATACTATCGATAAGAAAAAGACCTGGTATGACCGGTGGCGTTCCTCTGTCATCATGTACTTCGGAGAAGGTGCAGAAGCTCTCGGTCTCGAAGTTCGTTATATTGATGTCGATACTTACCTATTGGAAATGGCAACCCATTCAGTTTTTCAGAATGATTACATCATCAACCTTCATTCTGGCCTAAATCGAATTTCGAGTTGGCCAATCGTATCGAGCTTGGCAAGTTGGCGCAATGTACCCTCCGGCCTTTGCCCATCGGACGTCCACATCACCTGTGAACGCAAGGACGTAACTCGTGCGATCGCTCGATCTTTACGGCTGAAACTGCCTGCACAATGGGGCGAGCAGCCGATCTCCGACGATTATGTAATCAAGGCACGAGACCTTGGAATGAGTGTTGGGCTTCAACGCACTTCGGACAGAACAGTTTTGGAGGAAGCCGCAGCGCGGGACGATAATATCGTGGAAGCGTTCGTATCAGGGTTCGACGCGACCGTCGCGCTTCTGGCGAACGCCAAAGGTGACTATACTGTTCTTGGAGGACGACTGTACAAACCGTCCGGTCCAAATCCACTCGACTGGATGTATACAGAAAGCCTGAAAAACCTACCTTTGGAAAACGATCAATTCACTGGGATGGCGGTTGATGTGGACGACGATCTTGCAGCAGAACTTACGACCCTTGCCCACAAGCTGGGCAGGGGATCAGTCTATCGTGCCGATTTTCGCGTTGAGTCCCTACCTGGGGACGAGCCGCCACCTAAGCTAACGTTAGAGAACTCGTGGTTTCTCGAAGTTACTCCAACTCCCTACATATCAGCAAAGACCGACTTTGGCGTCATAATGCGCGATGCAATTTCGAAACCGAGCATCCTGAATGAACTTGTCTCGGAGCATGTAGAATCGTTCACCGACGATACTGCGCCGCAAGCCGTTCTCGTGGCCAGTATTCTATACAAAGCAGCCCAAGCTAACGCATCCTAGCACACACCTAGTCCTCACCTGTAGAACACGTGGGACGCGGGGAAAAGTGAGTGCTCATTCATGAAAGCTCCAAGAATACCCGGTTGATCGACAGGCATGGTCGCTTGGGAATCGTAGCATTTGGATACGCAAAAGCGCATGAACTGATGCGGATCGTCGAGATACGTACCATAATCCAGAAAGCGATGTTTTCTGAGTATCTCGATTATCTCTCCGGCAAGATCCTTCTTATCTTCGCAAATCTTCCAGAGATTACCAAACATGATCGCTTGATGGTAATCGAAGTTGGGATCGATCCTGCTCCTTAGGATACGATTAATCGTCCTCGAAACGACATCATGGTCGATTTTTTCGCCATCGAGGTACGCGCATATCAAAGCGTTGACGTGAGATGTTAGTAGGTTAACGGATGGTCCCGCGCTCCGGGTAGCGAGATCGAATACCTCACGGGCTTGCGTCATTCGGCCTGAGAGCATCAAAGCGATCGCAGCGTTCGAGTGAAACGTGGTTGATCGACGAATGTAAGGTGTATTCTCACGCACGTATTCCGATAAGCGCAAGGCGCGCTCTGCATCTATTCGATCAGAGAATAGATTGTTGTCTATAATGTTATTCTCGACAAAAAGTGCTTGTTCGACTTCTCCCTTCGACTCGAAGATCTGCTTCGCCTTTTCGAGCATTTGCCTAGTCAAATCTGAACGACCCGAAACCATTGGAATCAACTTGAGGGCGTAGGCTTCCAGTAAGTCATCTTTTAAATGTCCTGCAATACTGAGGCTGTTCTCGATCTTCTCTGGATGGTCTTCAAAAACATAGGATGTCCACAGATTGCAGATCGCCTTTAGACCCAGCAATCGGTCGCGCTGGGACTCGGTTCGCATGGTATTATTGAGATGCTCCAGCTCAGCGTCGAGATCGGCGATCAGCCCAATTGCCTCAAATTTCCTCCCACTGCGAAACAAGGACTGAATTTGTAACATGGTCGCAACACAATGACCGATCCGAGACTCGGGATCAGCGTCGGGAAACATCCGATCTATATCCGACGATGCACAGTATCCGTCGCCTTCGCTCAAGAACAAGTTGACGAACTCTCCGAAGTCATTGCAATTCATTTGTGACGGCGACACGTTGGTCAACCCTCCAGATGAAAGGATATAGCTGCGAACGTTCTGGCCGCATGTCGAAATCAGCTTCAGCGCGCTTTCCAACTTTCCATTCGCAAGCATCAAGATGCGCGGTTTTTTCTCAAAACCAATTTGTTGAAAACGGCTAACAAATTCAGCAAAACGCGAAGGCTCAATTGCATCCTCATCAATGAGATAGAGGCTTGGCAGGCCCACGCTGACGGCACTTGGAGGCTGCATGTTTAGGACGCCATTGAGGCCCATAGACAAGCCTTCTTGCGAAAGTGTCATTCCGCTCAATAATGCATTTGCAACACTTGCTACACGTTTCGTCGGCCGGACATACTTGATAGCCTGGTCAATGGCAGCACGTGCGCTGTGAAGTTGGTCGTTGTCCCGTATGCGCTGTGCTGAAGGAGAGCAGCGCTTGAAAAATTCGTTCAAGCCTATCTCAGCCTGCTCTCTGTCAAGCGCAAGCACTGCCGGTTTCTCATCATGAACAATATCGAATGCGAAATTATCAATTCCATCAGCAACCGAGTCTCGCATCGATAATTCCGAGTTATCCGTACTTTGTGATAGTTCGCGGCAAACGTCCTCCACAAACTTCTTAAGATAGTCTGTGATATTTCAGATTTTTTTGCAATGGTAGGTTTCTGTAAGACTTATTTTGCGACGATTTAGACGACATCGAACATGTCTCGGCCAGCGACCAAATATATGGTCCGCTACTAATCCTTGGAATCAGGCCGGATTTGTATCGCACGCCGCTTCACCTTCCGATCCTTCGTTTCTCAGCGGCAGGAGCTTTCCCTGCTTCAAGGGCAGAGAGCGGCTTTCGCCTTTTTGCGCCCGATGAGGGCGCGGAAAGAAAGCGAGGGCTATCCAATGAAACTCATCACCAATCCGATCCGTCAGGCGCTGTTGAAGAACGGCGCGCTCAGCGCGGCAGGCGAGGATACTTCCGATCTGCGTCCCGTGCTCAAGCTTTTCACCCCGTGGGGCGGGGCAACATGGCTGATCACCGAATGCGATCCGGAGGAGGAAACCCGCCTGTTCGGCCTGTGCGATCTGGGTCTGGGGTTTCCTGAACTCGGCTATGTCAGCCTCTCCGAACTCGAAGCCCTGCGCGGTCCCGCAGGATTGCGGGTCGAGCGCGACCGTCACTTCGCGTCGACGATGTCGCTCGTCGCCTACGCGGATGTCGCCCGCGTGGCAGGCCACATCGCAGCCTGATCGGGGGAGGAATTCATGGCCTATGAACACCATCGCGAAACCGACCCCTCCGGTCTGACGCTGATCGTCGAGGCGGAGGATCACCCGCTCAACCCGCGCGAGGAGTACGAGCATCTGGGCCAGATGGTCTGCTGGCACGGGCGTTATCGCCTCGGCGACAAGCATGACTGGAGCGAGCCGGGCGAGTTTCGCCAATATCTCAAGTCCAGCAAGGGCGCGATCATGCTGCCGGTCTATCTCTACGACCATAGCGGCCTTGCCCTCTCGACCACGCCGTTCCACTGTCCGTGGGACTCGGGACAGATCGGGATGATCTGGATGTCCCGCAAGACCGCGCTCGATGCGTTCAGCCGGAACGGTAAGCGCGTCACCCCGAAATTGCGCCTTCAGGCCGAGGAGGCGCTCCGTGCCGAAGTTCGGGAATATCACCAGTTTCTGAGCGGCGATGTCTGGCATGTTCGCGTCGAGAACGAGGAGGGCGATATCCTCGATAGCTGTAGCGGGTTTTACGGCTCCGATTATGCCGTCGATGAAGGCCGCGCGATGCTGGCCGCCCTCGCGCCGGAGGAACGGGCGCGTAAGGCTGAGGCGTTTGCGGAATTGATCGAGAGCGAGCAGCCTGACCTGACGCCGGTCTGGCTCGGGGAGGAGGCTCGATGACCGCCCGTCCGATGACGATCTACCGATCTGGCCCGGCCTTCGAGGCCCAAACTGGCGGGGCGATGGAAGCCGTAGGTGCCGACACCGCCCATCCCAACCCGGTCGCGGTGGAGCTGGCCGATGTTGAAGGTCCGGTAATCGAGATGACGGCGCATCTGGAAGATGGCGGTCATCCCATCGGTTGGTATCCTGCAACGCCCGAGGGGTTGATATGTGCGGGCGGTGAGTTTGCGCGCCTTCGGGGCTACGGGTTCCGTCATCCTCCGGTCTGCACGATTTCCGGACAGATCATCCCGCAAGATCAGATCGAGATTGCCGTCGTTGTTCCGCTTTGCGGCAGCGAGGCCTGTCGGCGCGCATTGGCGCTGTTGCGCGTCTTCGACGCGGCCTGACGTCCGTCCGTTCTGATCTTTGCTCCAACCATCGAGGCCGCCCCACCGAAAGGTAGAGGGCGGCCTTGCGCCTTGTGCGCCCGATGGGGGCGCTAAAGAAAGCAAGGACGGATCGCTATGAAATACCTCACCCTCGATACGCTGGTCAGCCATCCGAAGAACGTGCGCGCGAAGACCGATTACGCGGACGGCTCGATCACCGCGCTGGCGGCCAGCGTCAAGGCGCTCGGCCTGTTGCAGAGCCTCGTCGTGCAGCTTCTCGAAGACGGCACCTACGGCGTTCTGGCAGGCCGCCGCCGGATGATGGCTCTCCAGCAGCTCGCCGCAGACGGTGATCTCGACGACGGCTTCAAGGTGCCCTGCAAGCTGATCGCGAAGGACATGGACCACGTTACCGCGCTGTCGTTGGCCGAGAATACGATGCAGGAACCGATGGCCCCCATCGACGAGTTCGAGGCTTTCGCGGCGATGATCGCGGAAGGCGAGACCGTCGATACCATCGCGCAGACCTTCGGGGCGACCGTCCGTGCGGTGAAGGAACGCCTGCGCTACGGACTCGTCCATGCCGATATCCGTGCTGCGGTGCGGGCCGGGACCATCACGCTCGACGTGATGAAGGCCTATGCCGGTCATCCCTGCGAGGAGACCCAGAAGCGGGTCTTCGACGGGCTGGTCGATCAGCCGCACGATCATCAGGTATGGCGCGTCCGCTCGGTGCTCGCCGAGCAGGACATTCGCGCCGATGATCCGCTGGCGGTGATGGTCATGGATCGCTACCGCAAGCGGGGCGGCGATATGGTGGAAGGGCTGTTCGAGGAGGACACCGTTCTGACGGACCGGGCTCTCGCCGAAGCCATCCGCGACGAGATTCTGATGGAGGAGGGCGAACGCCTGCGCGCAGCGCATGGCTTTGCCTGGGTCGAGACCCGCGCCCGGCTCGACTACGCCGAGCTTTCGTCCTACGGCCGCATCTACCCGCAGGCGAAGGAGTTGACCGAAGAAGGCGAGGCCCGGCTCGAAGAGATCGCGGAACGCCTCGACGCGATTGCGGAACTGCTCGATGGCGGCGAGCCCGCCGAGATCGACGGTGACGCTCTCTCTGACGAGTACGATGCCCTCGAAGAAGAGGCGGACTCCCTCCAGAACGGTTATCTGTCCGAACATACCGCCCGCGCGGGGATGGTCATCGCTCCCGATGGCCATGGCGGCTTCCGTGCCGAGGTCGGTCTCGTCCGCGCCGAAGATTACGCGGCGTGGCAGGTGGAGATCGCGGCAGCAGCGGCGCGGCGGGATGCAGAGGATGCCGACGGCGACCCTGACGCAACCGGCGCGGAAGCGGCCACGACGTCGTTGCCGCCCCGTATTGCCGCTCCTTCCGGTGCTGCGGGTATCGGCGCGGGTTCGGCGGGTCGTGAGGAGATCGATCCATTGTCCCGCAATGCGCTTTCGGGAGCGCTGCGTCAGGATCTGGCCATTGAGCGCGCCGCCCTCATCCGGGCCGCCCTCTCGGAAGAACCCGATCTCGCGCGCGATCTGATGACCTTCCGTCTCGCGACTTCGGTGCTGCGCGGTCAGGGAAGCGGAGCCGTGCCGGGCATCGCGATCACCGTGCAGGTGCCGTGGCAGAAACACAGCCGTCCCGAAGCGCAGGACGCGGATATCGCGGCCCGGATCGAGGCGACGCTGGAGGCGCTCGATCTGAGCTTCCTCGATGCCTCATTGAGCGATGGCGCGCGGTTCCGCGCGTTCCGGGCACTCGACGAGGAGATGAAGGCGGCCATCCTCGCTGTCTGCGTCGGCGGCATGGTCGAGCCGTCTCTCGCTGGAACCAACCCCGACCGTGAACCCTTCATGGACGCGGTAGCGGCGGAGGCCGTGCCCGATATCCGTTCCGTCTGGACCCCGACGGCGGCGAACTACTGGAGCCGCGTCTCCAAGGGCCACATGCTGGCGCTTCTGCACAGTTTCGGACTGGCAGCCGAGGCCGAGGAACAGCGGAACGTGAAGAAGGCGACGCTGGCGGCCTACATGGAGAGCCTCTTCGCGCGGCCCTTCGCGACGCTGACCGAAGAACAGCGCGAGGCGGTCGAGAGCTGGACGCCGCCGGGGATGGATGCGGGTTCCGCCGCTGCACTGTTCGAGGACGGTAAAGACGACGGGATCGAAGATGAGGGGGATGCAGACAGCACACCATCCGATCTGCCGACCTATTCCAACCTCGAACCCGGAGAGCGTGTTGTCGGTGCGAACACGGATGGCGAGACCGTGATCGAGAGTGAGGACGGCGTTCGTTCGGTGACGCGGGGCGGTGTCGTCGTCACCGAACCGGTGCCGGTGATCCCCGGCGAGACGGGCGCATCACCCGATCCGTCCAAGCGCGACGCCGAGTTTTTGACCGTGGAAGAAGAAGCCGAGCGCCGGGCAGCCGCGTGAAGCAGGCCGTCCCTACGATGACCGGGGAGCGCCTGACCGGGCGCTCCGCCAATCCCGACGCATCCATGAAGGAGATCGGTATGGCCGATTACATCGCCTGCTTTCGCACGCACAGGTTCCCGGTCCGGGACGCGGCGCGGTTCCGCGCGTGGATCGACACTGTCTACGGCATCGATTTCACCGACGAACATGAGGAGGGCGGCAAGCCCGTCTTCGAGGTCGGGGGATATGGCAGCATCCCTGATCTTCGCGACGAGGACGATGAGCCGAGCGAGATCGACTTTATCGCTGAACTTGCCAGACACCTGCCCGAAGGTGAACAGGCGATCATCACCGAAATCGGGCACGAGAAACTCCGCTATCTCGTCGGGTTCTCCGTCGCGGTCGATCACAACGGTTCGCGGATCGAGGTCAATGTCGATGACATCCTCGACCGAACCGTTGGGAAAAGCGCCGCCTGACTGCGCGACGGCACCCTGTAGGCCGCCTCGGATCGAGAGATCGGGGGCGGCTTCTTTCTCGGTTGCGCCCATCCCGGCGCATCAGAGAAAGGAATACCGTCATGAGCTGGACCACGACATCCGATTACGAGCGCCACGCGAAGGGCCTGTTCACGATCCGTGAATACCTGGATCGCGAGTTCGCCTCCGATCACCCCGACTTTCCCCGTCTGGAGGTGCTGGACAGCAGTCTCCACGGCAAGACCGAATACTATGCGGCCAT
>CALFVD010000002.1 GCA_937928005.1 uncultured Neomegalonema sp.
CTCACATCCAGTCCAACATAATATCCCATCACTGCTCTCCTTTCGGTCTAACCGCCAGAGAGCTTCTCAACTCTCAGGGGGAGCAGCAACCTCATGAGTCATGTATGGGATGTATTACACGCTCAAGTGACATCCAGTCGCTTGCCCAGTTCCCTTAATCGCGATAACGGATAGTACATGTGGAGTTTTGCAAATCCGAACAAGTTCATGCGGGTATCTGGGGCCGTGCTGCCATTCGTGGCGGCTGTGGCCGTGGGGCTTTCGGCATGGGGGCTATATCAGGCACTATACGTGGTGCCATCCGACTTTAAGCAAGGGGATGGGGCACGCATCATGTTCGTGCATGTGCCCGCCGCCGCGCTGTCGATTATCGTCTACCTCATCATGTGCGTCTGCTCGATTTTCGCGCTGATCTGGCGGCATCCGGTGGCGTATCTGTCGGCTAAAGCAGCTGCGCCCGTGGGGGCCGCATTCACGCTGCTGGCGTTGGTGACGGGGGCCGTCTGGGGCAAGCCGATGTGGGGCGCGTGGTGGGTGTGGGATGCACGCCTGACCTCCGAGTTGATTCTGTTTTTCTTCTATGTCGGATATATCGCCCTATGGGATGCCTTTGACGACCGGGATAAAGCGGCGACGGCGACCTCGTATTTCTGCCTTGTGGGTAGCGTTTTTGCGGTGTTGGCGAAGTATTCCGTCGACCTGTGGGATACACTGCATCAATCGTCGAGCATGACCATCGGGACGATTGCGACCGAGGACAAGCTGTCGAATGAGTTCAAGATACCGTTGCTTGCGATGATGGCGGCGTTCTACTTCTACTTCCTGACGATATGGTTGATGCAAGTGCGTAGCGAAATACGACAACGGCGGATTGATGCGATTCGGCAAGCGGTGGTGGTGGAATGATCCCCGAATATGACAAATACGCACCGTATATCTGGACGTGTTACGGGCTGACCGCTGTGCTGTTGGTCGCGCTGGCGATTTGGGCTGTTGTACGGTCGGGGCGCGTGAAGCGAGAGTTGGAAATGCTGGACGGCGCGCGCAGGCGGGCAAAAGCACAATGAGAGCATTCATCCCAATCATTGCCTTCGCGCTGTTGGGGATGATGATGGCGTGGGGGCTACTCATCCGCGAAGACCGCGATGCACTGCGCTCGGCATTCCTTAACCAGCCTGCGCCGAGCTTCGAGTTGCCTCAATTGGCGGGCGAAGGGCGGCTGACGACTGATGATCTGAAAGGCGACGGGCCTGTGGTCCTGAACTTCTGGGCGTCATGGTGCGCGCCGTGCCGGGCGGAGCATCCCGAACTCGTGAAACTGGCTGATATGGGCGTGCGGGTGGCCGGTATCAATTACAAGAACGATCCTGAGAAGGCGCAGGCATTCCTTGATCAACTCGGCAATCCGTTCGAGGTGGTTGGGGTGGACGAATCTGGCCGCGCGGGAATCAACTTTGGGGTTGCGGCATTGCCGGAGACCTTCGTGATCGATGCGAATGGGGTGATCGTCTACAAACATGTGGGACCGATCAATCCGGGCGAGTTGGACGGGAAGATATGGCCCGCCATCCGCGAGGCAGCGGAGCGTTGACACACACCGCCGACGGGCGCAGGGTTTGATGATGACATCCCCGAATGAGGCCCGCCATGGACGCCCCCGCACGTACTTCTCAAGCTGATTGGATCGCCCGCGCGCAGGCGGTTCTTCCTGCGGGTGGGTTCGGGAATTTCGACCCCGGTATCGTCATCCGCGAGGGAAGCGGGGCGCATGTGTGGGATGAGGATGGGCGCGAATATATCGACTATCTGATTGGCTCAGGGCCGATGTTGCTGGGGCATGGGCATCCAGAGGTGCTGGATGCGGTGGCGGAACAATTGGGCAAGGGGCTGACGTTCTTTGCGAGCAATGCGCGGGGGATCGAGCTGGCCGAGGCCATAGCGAGTTCGGTCGCCTGCGGGCAACAGGTGCGGTTCACGGCATCGGGGGGCGAGGCGGATATGTACGCCATGCGCCTTGCCCGTGCGTTCACCGGGCGCGACAGGATTATGAAATTCGAGGGCGGCTATCATGGCATGTGTGCGGAGGCACAGATGAGTCTTGCTCCTGCGCGGCTGGCCAATTTCCCCGAAGCCGTGGCCGATAGCGCGGGTATTCCCGAAAGCGTACGGGCCGAGATGCTTATTGCGCCGTTCAACGATATCGATTTCGCGCGCTCGCTGATCGCGGAGCATGGCGGCGAGATTGCGGGCATCATCGTTGAGCCGCTGCAACGGCTGATCCCGCCTGCACCGGGGTTCCTCGAAGCATTGCGAGAAGAATGTGACAAAGCGGGGATCGTTCTGATCTTCGATGAGGTGGTGACGGGCTATCGGTTGGCCTATGGTGGCGCGCAGGAGAAATACGGCGTGGTCCCCGATCTCTGCACGCTGGGCAAGATTATCGGGGGCGGATTCCCGCTGGCGGCGGTGGCGGGGCGCGCGGATATCATGGCGCATTTCGATAAAACCAAGGTCGGGGCCGAGGGTTGGCTGATGCAGCTTGGTACCTTGAGTGGGAACCCGGTCGCCGCCGTTGCTGGGCTGAAAACGATGGAGGTGTTGCGCCGTCCGGGGGCATATGAGCGGCTGCGGCTGATTGGGGAGACGGTGACAGGGTTCTTTGAGGAGGCGCTGACGGAGGCGGGCTTTGCGCATCGCGTGGTGGGCGATGCGACGCTGTTTGATGTGGTGTTCACGGATCGGGATGTGCGTGATTATCGGGATATCCACGGGGCCGATATGGAGCGGAATATCCGCTTCAATGCACTGTTGCGTGATGAAGGTATCTTCAAGCCGATGGGCAAGACGTATCCGTGCCTCGCGCTGACCGATGACGATCTAGACAAGACACGTATGGCAATACGAGCGGCGGCGACAAAACTGTCGTGATCTTCCGAAACCTATTTGCGCAACGTCCAGGTTACGGTGACTGAAACGCTAAGATCCTGTTCGCCGGGGGCGATGGGGGGAGCGGCTTCCATTGCAGCGGCGGCACCCATGCGGGCGAAGACAGGATGGACACCACCACCCATACCACCCTCGCTGATCTCCAGCACTCTGCCTAGCTCAACGCCAGCGGCGGCGGCATAGAGTTCGGCGCGGGCGCGGGCTTTATGCACGGCTTCGGTACGGGCAGAATCGAGCAGGGTATCGGCATTCTCGACCGAAAACTGGATATTCCCGGCCTGATTGACCCCGGCGGTCGTGAGGGCATCGAGAACATCGCCAACACGCGAAACATCGCGCAGGCGCAACGTCACCTGATTGGAAACGCGATACCCATCTGGCTGCGAGCCTTCCGGGCCGTGCCGCCAGTTTTGGTTGATTGAGAAATTCGCGGTTCCCACGTCCTTTTCTTCGATTCCAAGGGCGCGGATTGCGTCGAAGACGGCGTTCATCTTGTTACTGTTCGCCGTTAATGCTTCACGCGCCGTTTTCGCAACACTCTCGACGCCCGCTGTGACGACGGCGATGTCTGGCTTGGCGGTGATAGAGGCGGTGCCGGTGATCGAGATGCGGCTCCCATTATCCTTATCTGCATGGGCGGGTAAGGCGGGCGTGATGGCGAGGATGGTGGCGGCGACGATTGCTCTGAACATTGGGCGTACTCCGATTTTGTCGATTGTGCGACGATACAAAATGAACGCGCCGGAAGTGTGACCTGCTATCGACGATCATCAAAGGGCGCGGATGGCGCGACCGGCAAAATCAGGAGCGGCGAGGGCGCTGTGACCGGTTGCGATTGCCGCGAGACAATCGATTAGCGGGGCTGCCATCGGCGCGGCGCGGCTTTCGGCGGTGTTCACGCTGAGCAACATGTGTTCGGCGGTGGCGAGGACGTCGCCGCCATCTCCCTCGCGCATAATATGGGCGATACGGATGCGTTTTTCATCATGGCCGAGGAGTTGTGTCTCAATATGCAGCGGGCGACCTTCGCGAACCTCCGCTATGTGGCGTAGATGGGTTTCAACCGTGTAGACTGACCGGCCCCCGGCCATATAGGCGCTGTCCATGCCGATATGCGTCAGGAAGGCGTCGGTGGCATCGCCAAAGACGTGAAGATAGCGAAATTCGGTCATATGGCCGTTGTAATCGACCCAGTCTGGCAAAACGGTCGCAGAGTGGAGGGCGAGAGGTTTGGTATAATCCTGCGGTGTGTCTTTGCCCGCGAAGGACAACTCGCGCAGACGTTTTTCATGGTTGGCAATGCAATCGCCCGCGCCCCACGGCCTTGCCTTGAGGGCAGAGAGGATGCCGACGAGGTTATCGTCGCGGATGCGTTCGAGTTCGCGGATACTGTGCATCCCCGATTGCGCGTCGGATTGCTCGGTAATGAGGTCCACGAGTTCGGGGGTGAAGTCGGGCACATCCATCAGCTTTGTCCAAGGCCATTTGAGCGCGGGGCCGAATTGCTCCATGAAATGACGCATACCGGCTTCGCCTCCGGCCACCCGATACGTCTCAAACAAGCCCATTTGCGCCCAGCGTAGGCCAAAACCGTAGCGGATGGCGTCATCGATCTCTTCGGTCGTGGCGATGCCGTCTTTGACGAGCCATAACGCCTCGCGCCAGACGGCCTCCAGAAAGCGGTCGGCGATATGGGCGTCGATCTCTTGACGCACGACAAGGGGGTGCATCCCGATGCTGCGCAGTAGCTTGCAGGCCCATTCCACGGCGCGCGGATCGCCGCTCGGCCCCGCGACAATCTCGGCAAGGGGGAGCAGGTAAACAGGGTTGAAGGGGTGGGCGACGAGGATCTGGCCGGGGTCTTTCGATCCTTGTTGCAATTCGGAGGGTTTGAAGCCGGAGGTGGAGGAGCCGATGACGGCCTCGGCGTCGAGCGTTTCCTGAATTTCGGCATAGACGCGGTGCTTGAGGTCGAGGCGTTCGGAGACGCTTTCCTGTACCCAGCCAGCGCCGTCCACGGCCTCGGCGATGCTACCGACATGGGTGATCTTGCCGGGCGGGGGCAAGGGCGCGACATAGAGACGGCGAGTCGCAGCCTTGGCATTGGCGTAGACCTCCGCAACCTTGCGTTCCGCCTCTGGGTCCGGGTCGAAGATGGCAACATCATGCCCCGCCAACGCAAACCGCGCCGCCCATCCACCCCCGATGACACCTCCACCAATGATTGCGATTTTTGTTTGTGTCATGTGCCTAACCCTCACCGTTTGAACGGATCATGGATTGCAGAAGATGGAGGCGGTGGAAAGCGGCAATTTTGGCCATGTCCTATACTCTGGCGCTGGGGTGCCAGACCGGCTCATAGCCTGTTGATAAGACATGATCGACGATACTTGGAGGCGTTACGAGGGTGACTTCGCCAGACGGGGCTTCGGTCAGGGAGTACCCGTCTAGCGACCAGAGCAAAGCGTGTGTGCTATGGCGGGCAATCAAGCGATCTTCGTCACGAATGATTGCGCCGTTTGGTATGTCAGCGAAGCGGCACCGTATCGGTTCGGCGGATTTGGCGGAACAGCGTTCGGCATGGAGGGCGGTGTCCATCTCGGATACCTTCATCCGACCTTCGCCGCCTATGCTGGCTTTCCACGTTTCGGAGAAAGCTTTTGCCCGCGCGTGCTGACACTCGAAACATGGGCGATGACCTGCGGAGAGCGCGGTCACTTCGTCGAGAAAGAAGAGTTCGGTATATTGGCCTTTGCCCATCAAGGTGCGGGTACGACCCTTGAATTCGAGCGTACAGATGATCCAATTTTTCGCCTTCCAGCGTGTGCGTCCTTTCAATGTGCGCGTTTCGGTATCGTGGAAGCCGCCTCCTCGATTGCCCATAAACAGGCCGCGCTGTGGAGCGGCGACGATGGTTCCCTCTGGTGTGACACGATTCTGAAGAGGCATGATGTTACTGCGATCCAATCACTATCTTTTTCATGGTGCCAATGTCTCCGTATGGCCGTCTACCGGAATGATCTGCCCTGAAATGAAGCGTGCGGCGGGGGAGGCAAGGAAAAGGGCGGTGTTGGCGATGTCTTCCGCCGTGACCCATGACTTCATCGAGACGCCTTTTACATATTGCTGGCGCATGTCCTCGACGGGCACGCCATGGGCGGCGGATTCGGCGGTGAGAACACGCTCCATCCGCTCGCCTTCCACCGCGCCGGGGGCGATGGCATTAACGCGGATGCCGTCCGGGCCGAGTTCCATGGCGAGGGTTTTGGTCAGGCCCGTAAGCGCCCATTTAGCGGCGTTATAGGGGCTGCGCCCCGGATAGCCGAACAGGCCCGCGCTGGAGGAGGTGAAGAGGAGCAGGGGGGCGTTGCCCGCGCGTAAGTGGGGGATGGCGTGCTTGGCTGTGAGGAATGCGCCGGTGAGATTGACGTCGAGACAGGCGCGCCATTCGGCGGCGTCCAGCGTCTCCAGCGCGCCCGCTGGGCCGCCGGTGCCCGCATTGGCGCAGACAATATCGATGCCGCCCATCGCGTCGGCGGCTTGGGTGATGGCGGCGGATATGGCTGGCTCACTGGTAACGTTGGCCTCAATGGCCAGCGCGTCGGGGTGATCCTCGCGGAAAACGGCGAGGGCTGCCGCGTCGATATCGGTGATGGCGACCTGCGCCCCTTGGGCGAGGAAGGCGCGGGCATGGGCGCGGCCAATCCCGGCGGCTCCGGCTGTGATGAGGACGCGCATCATTTGAAATCCCAAGGATTGATGATGTGTAAGTCGAGATCGATGAAATCACGAACGTTTCGTGTCGCTAGATGAGCATTGTGCCTGATTGCGATACCAGCGATCTGTGCGTCTGGAAGGTTAATTGGTCGCCCCGATCGTCTGCGTTTTGCTCTAAGTTGACCGCAATATGCTGCTTCGATATCGGTAAAGTGTAGGCAACGAATACGACCGTAAACTTGATTGAATCCATCGGAAAGAAGCTGTCTGCGCTTGCCGGTTGGAAGAATGTTGAGGCCGAAAACTACTTCTTCAAACGTGATGCTCGTAATTGCTAAATCGTCTATATCTTGAGTATCAATCCACCGGTCTGCATTATTCCCTGCTGGTGGCATCATCATCTGCGAAACAACATTAGTATCGAGAACGATCATTCGCCAAAATCCGGCGGGTCGCGTTCGATGTTCCGATCCGGCAGGTAGGGTGACAGATCCACACCACCATCGGTCATTGCTATGAACTGACTGCGCAAATCTCCCAATTTACGGGTGTTATTGCCAGTTGCCGCCAAGCCCTCGGTCAGCATTGCACGCGCTTCTGCTTCCATCGACCGTTGGTTTTGAGCCGCTTGTCGGCGTAGACGTTCTTTTACATCGGCATCAAGATTTCTGATTGTTATGCTCGCCATAAAAGCCTTGCCATCAAAATGATATCAATGATGGCAAATTACGTTTTTGGCATCCGCTTTGTCAACTTCAGCAATTCGCGTACCTCGTCCGGCCCCATGATCTTCGCGCCCATGCCTTCGAGGATGGTTACGGCGCGTTCGACCAGTTGGGCATTGGTGGCGAGGACGCCTTTCGACAGATAGATATTGTCCTCCAAACCCACGCGGACATTACCGCCGTGTAGGGCCATAGCGGCGACATAAGGCAGCTCGTCGCGTCCGATGGAGAAGCCGGAATAAACCCAATCATCGGGAATTGCGCCGACCATCGCGCCCAAGGTCGCCATGTCATTCGGTGCGCCCCATGGGATGCCCATGCAAAGCTGGACGAGGGCAGGGGCGTCGATCAGACCTTCGGCTGCGAGTTGCTTGGCCAGCCAAAGATGGCCGGTATCGAAGGCTTCGATTTCGGGTTTAACGCCCAAACCCCGCATCCCGGCGGCCATGGCGCGTAGCATGGCGGGAGTGTTGGTCATCACGTAATCACCCTCGCCAAAGTTCATCGTGCCGCAATCGAGGGTGCAGATTTCGGGCAAGCATTCGGCGATATGGGCGAGGCGCTCGGTGGCCCCGGCCATATCGGTGCCCGCCTCGTCCACGGGCAAGGGGCGCTCGACGGAGCCGAGGGTGAGGTCGCCGCCCATACCTGCGGTCAAGTTGAGCACGACATCGGTATCGGATGCGCGAATACGGTCGGTGACTTCGCGGAACAGGGCAACATCACGGGAGGGCGCGCCGGTCTTAACGTCACGCACATGACAATGCACGATGGCCGCGCCCGCTTTGGCCGCCTCAATGGCGCTTTCGGCGATTTGTTCGGGGGTAATGGGGACGAGGTGGGATTTGCCGGTGGTGTCGCCGGAGCCGGTAATAGCGGCGGTGATGAAGACGTTGCGGTTCATTTGGTGCGGCTCCTTGCGCATATCGTTTGGTGCAGGTTTGCGCGGGGATTGATATGGGGCAATGGTTTTTTGTGGCCAAGATGCATAGCCTCGGCTTTGTGCTAGGCTTGAATGTTAAAGCGAATTGCGATTATCCTGAATCACGAAGCGCCATGTTTTGCGCGGCACTTGGCGCGAAACATGGCTCAGGTTTATCGCAATTCGCTATAAGCGTGCCCGATCTTCCAGACCTCGCATCGAATCCAGGGATTATTCCGTCGCCCAAACCGCCATTTCGGTGCCGCCCGGCTCGGTGAATTGGAAACGGCGACCACCGGGGAAAGCAAAGACGTCCTTGGTGATGACCGCGCCCGCGTCTGTGACGGATTTTAGGGCGGCGTCGAGATCGTCGGTCTTGAGCACAACCAAGGGCGCACGGTGAGGGGCGCGTTCGATGCCGCCGCCGGTGCCAGCGCCCTGAATATCACGGTAATCGGGGCCATATTCCTCGAAGGACCAACCAAAAGCGGCGGCGAAGAAAGCCTGCGTATCTTCGAGTTTGGGGGAGGCAAATTCGATATAGTCGATGGGGAGTTTGATCATGGCGTGGCTCCGGTACGGGGTTACAGCGACTTGCGCAAATTACGATGGCAGGTGAGGGTATCGGTAAATCATATCTCGGAAAATTGGTTTTTCCTACAGCACGTTACGACAGGCCTGAACCATATTTCGCGCCGAGAACCGCGCGAAATATGGCAACGAGTAACTCACAGCAAGCGCCCACACCAACACCCCCGCCGACTCCGGCAGGGCACCATTCCAAAAACATCGCGCCCTTCAAGACGTATCAGGCGCCTCCAGCGCCATCAGCGCCAATTCCTGACAATCCGCCAACACCTCATCCACCGCGCGCCGCCCTTTTGAGCGATACCCCGGCGGGCGGCCAGGCCGCATGGGCCTTTGCCATTTTGAGCGGCCCCGCGCCAATATCCGCGCCAGCCGTCGCGCCTGTTTCGGCAAATCCTCCAGCGCCGCCAGCAACGCCTGCAATCGGCGGCATAACCGCCCCGCATCGACCATATCATCGGGCGAGGGCGCTTGCCGCGCGGGTGGCATCACGTCGTATTCGTCAAAACCCCGGATATTCGGTCCAAATCCAGCCACCCGCTTTTTCTTCGGATCGACATTCAGGCGCGTATCGAACAGCGGAAAACTCGGCACCCGCTCGCCCGATCCGCGCGGTACGGCCCCGGATGGTGCAGCACGCGGCGCGCGGGGGACAACCCGTATTCCCCATGCCGCCATGACGATCAACCGCCGCACAGCCGATTCCGCCGCCCGTAACACATCGAGAATCGCTAGATGCACCCGGCGCGGCAGGGTCGCCACGACCACACCACCAACCATTCCGGCCATGACGAGCAGCGCCGCCACGATCCGCAAAAGCTCGGCATGATGCCGCTCAACCGCCGCTGTCCAGAACTCCCGATTCATCTCATCCTCAACGTGAACAATATGCGAACATAGAATTGCATATAATCCCGTTTGTCAACACCGCGCGCTGGTCGAAATTTGGTCTATGCTGGCATTTTGTCGGCATCGGTTCTTATTGGGTCGCCAAAGCCCTGCAACGCTACCCCTCAATGCGGAACGTTAATTTTATGCAGGTACTCCATGGCGATTAATGCGCAAAGCTTGCCCAGCCAGCAGGATCAAACGGCGCAGGGTATCGGTATCATATTGATATCGGTTATGATGATGGCCTTCGCTGATGCAGTCGTAAAGCTCGTCAGCGCCGACCTGACCGTTTGGCAGGTATTCTTTGCACGGGCGCTTTTCGGCCTTCCCGTCCTCTTTGCCCTCGCCCGTATTCAAAAAACCGGCCTTGCGCCTCAAAACCTGCAATGGGCTTTGGTGCGCAGCGTTTTACTGCTGCTATGCTGGCTCGCGCTTTATACGTCCTTTACCGTTCTCACGCTTTCGGTGGCGGCGGTGGCCGTCTACACCAACCCGATTATTACCACGCTCCTATCGGCGGCGCTGATTGGTGAGCGTGTCACCGGGCGGCAATGGATCGGGGTTTTTATTGGGTTTTTAGGCGTGATTGCGATCATAAAGCCCGGTACGCAGGCGTTTTCGTGGTACGTCCTGCTTCCTTTGCTTGCCGCCGCGCTCTATTCCCTCGCGATGATCATCACGCGCAGCAAATGCCGAAACGAAGCCTCCCTTGGCCTCGCATTCACATTGCAAAGCCTGTTTCTTGCCACGGGCGGCCTCGCCATCATCTTGCTATCAACCATTGATTTGAGCGCGGAAACAAAAACTGCCTTCCCTTTCCTCCTCGGCGATTGGACACCGATGGCATCGCGCGAATGGGGGTTGATGGCCTTGCTTGGGCTTTTATCTGCTGCTTATTTCATGGGCGTCGCCCGCGCTTATCAAATCGCCCCGCCACAGATCATTGGCACATTTGACTACGCTTACCTGCTCTCTGCCGCCCTATGGGGCTATCTCTTCTTCGCGGAGGCACCCGATGCCCTGACGCTGATAGGGATGATCCTGATAACGCTAGCGGGTGTGTTGGTCGCATCGTAACCCAAAATGCTTGGCCAAGACGCATAAGGCCACATACCCCCTCCCGCATCGCGAAAACCGCCCCGCGCGACCATATCGCCGCATTGTCATTCGGCGTGCGGTAGGCTAGTTCTGCCAAATCGACGAGTCTGCGGTGGACGGGCGTGCAGCCATCCACCGGCATCAGGGAGCATCTGCATGACTGAAGTGAGTGCCGGACACGGCCACGCCCATGACGACGGACACGAACAGCCGAGGTTCTTCACTCGCTGGTTCTGTTCGACGAACCACAAAGATATCGGGATCATGTATCTCTGGATCGCCGGTTTCTTCGGGCTGATCGCGATTATCTTCTCGATGATCATGCGCCTTGAGCTGATGTATCCGGGCGTCCAGTGGATGACCGGCCCCGATGGCGAACCAAATGGCCAATACTGGAACGTGGCGATTACGGCGCATGGCATCCTAATGATGTTCTTCGTGCTGATCCCCGGCCTGTTTGGCGGTTTCGGTAACTTCTTCATGCCGCTTCAGATTGGCGCGCCAGATATGGCGTTTCCGCGCCTGAACAACCTGTCGCTCTGGCTCTTTACCGCTGGGGGTACGCTGGCCGTTATGTCCGTCTTTGTCGGAGATGGGGCAGGGGTCGGCTGGGTCTTATATGCGCCCTTATCGACCACGAATACCGCCGGGAACATGTCCGTCGATATCGCGATATTTGCGGTCCACCTATCGGGTGCTTCCTCTATTCTTGGCGCGATTAACATCATCACGACCTTCCTGAACATGCGCGCGCCGGGCATGACGCTGTTCCGCGTGCCGCTATTTGCATGGTCGATCTTCGTAACTGCCTTCCTCATCCTGCTGGCCCTTCCGGTTCTCGCCGGTGCCATCACGATGCTCCTGACCGACCGTAACTTCGGCACGTCGTTCTTCGATCCTGCGGGTGGTGGTGATCCGATCCTCTACCAACACCTGCTGTGGTTCTTTGGGCACCCGGAAGTCTACATCATCATCGTGCCTGCCTTCGGCATCGTCAGCCACGTTATCGCGACCTTCTCGAACAAGCCTGTCTTTGGCTATCTCGGCATGGTCTGGGCGATGATTGGCATCGGGCTACTCGGCTTCGTCGTTTGGGCACACCATATGTACACCTCCGGCATCAGCGCGGATACGCAGGCGTACTTCATGCTCGCGACGATGGTGATCGCGGTGCCAACCGGCATCAAGATCTTCTCGTGGATCGCGACCATGTGGGGCGGGTCTATTCGCTTCGAGACACCGATGCTCTTCGCTATCGGCTTCATCTTCCTCTTCACCCTTGGCGGCGTGACCGGCATTGTCCTGTCGCAGGCGGGTGTGGACCGGGCATTGCACGACACGTATTACGTCGTGGCGCACTTCCACTACGTCATGTCGATTGGTGCAGCGATGGGCCTGTTTGCGGGCATGTATTATTGGCTCGGTAAGATGTGTGGTCGCCAATATCCAGAGTTCTGGGGCAAGGTGCATTTCTGGTCGATGTTCGTCGGCGTGAACATCACCTTCTTCCCGCAACACTTCCTCGGCTTTGCCGGTATGCCCCGCCGTTACATGGACTATAACGAGGCATTCGCAGGTTGGAACTGGTGGTCCTCCATCGGCGCGTTCTTGTCGGGTGCTTCCTTCCTATTGTTCATCGGTATTGTCTTCTGGACCCTGCTGCGCGGTGCGAAAGTGGCCGATAACCCTTGGGGCGAAGGTGCCGATACCCTCGAATGGACCCTGCCTTCGCCGCCCCCGGCGCACACCTTCGAGGTGCTGCCCGTGATCCGCGACGGCGGACACTGACGGAACCGCACCATTGGCTCCGTTTGATAGAGATGACAGTGTGGCCGGAGAGAAATCTTCGGCCACGACTGTTTCGGGCGCATCGCTGGCATGGCAGGTCGTGTTATGGCCCCACCGCTCGCTCTCGCCGCGTGGCCTGCGCATATTCCTTACCATGCTGGGTTCGGCCTTCGCCTTCTTTGGCGCGCTAACCTTCCTCGCGCCAACCCCTTACGAGATCGACTGGACGTCGCATTTCGCTGTCGTCGCCATCGTGCTCGGCTTTATGCTCGGCGTTTTCCTGCTGGTCTGGGGGCTTTTCCTGCGCAACTACCGCGATGCCCGTTACCACGAGCGCATTGCCATTGAAGACAAGATGTTGGTGATCGAGGCGAACCATCCCCGTCGTCCGTCCAAACGCTGGGAGTTCCGCCCCTACTGGACCAATGTGCGTACCCGCACGACCCGCCATGTCGAAAATCAGCTTTTGCTCTCCTGTTCAGGTAAGATCGTCGCCATCGGCGCGTTCCTGACCCCCGAAGAACGCGCGACCCTCGCCATCGAGATCGAGGACGCCATCGCCCGGTTTGCGTGACATATTGCCAATTCGATACCTGTTCCCTAGGGAAAGGGCGTCGTTCGTCGTAAGGGGGTGGTTAAATGTCCGAGTCGCAGCCCGATGCTACCGACCCCCTAGAATCCGAAGCCATTCTCGCCTCGCGCGTCTTCGATGCCCTCGCCAATGGCGACCGCCTTGCTCTTTTGGCGGCCATTGCGGAGTCCCATCCCGCCGATGTGGCGGATGTGCTGGAGCAGATCTCCCCCGCCGCCCGCGAGGAATTCGTCCGCCTCGCCGCCGATGACTTCCCCGCCGATGTCCTGCCGGAGCTAGAGGAGGGGCTACGCGATGATATTGTAAAGCTGGTTGCCCCCGAATACCTCGCCGAAGCCGTGGGCGAGATGGAGAGCGACGACGCCGTTTATCTCGTCGAAAATCTCGATGAAGACCTCAAGCGCGAGGTTCTTGACACCCTTCCCATTGCCGACCGCATCGGCATCGAACGGTCGCTGGAATACCCAGAGGATTCCGCCGGGCGCCTAATGCAGCGCGATGTCGTCGCCGTGCCGCCTTTCTGGAATGTCGGCCAGACCATCGACATGATCCGCTCGCGCGATGATCTACCCGAAGATTTCTACGAGATCGTCGTGATCGACCCCGCCTATAAGCCGCTCGGTTCCGTCTCGCTATCTCGCCTGCTCGGCACACGCCGCCCGGTGATGATGGAGGCGATTATGAAGGATGATTTCCGCTCTCTCAGTGTCGAAGACCCGCCAGAAGAGATCGGATACGCCTTCAACCAATATCACCTCGTCTCCGCCCCTGTGGTCGATGCCAATGGCCGCCTCATGGGCGTTATCACCATTGATGACGCGATGCAGGTATTGGACGAGGAAACTGAGGAAGACTTGTTGCGTCTTGGCGGTGTCGGTGACGAAGAACTGAGTGATACGGTGCTTGAGATCGCGCGCCAGCGCTTGCCATGGCTGGCCGTCAATCTCATCACCGCCGTTCTCGCATCCCTCGTAATTGCGCAGTTTGACAAGGTGATTGAGAGCATTGTCGCGCTTGCCATCCTGATGACAATCGTTGCTTCGATGGGCGGCAATGCGGGCACCCAGACCTTGACCGTCGCCGTCCGTGCGTTGGCCACTAAAGACCTGACCACCACCAATGCGATGCGCATTATCGGGCGCGAAGGGCTGGTTGGTGTGCTCAACGGCGTGGTTTTCGCCGTGGTCATGGGCGGGCTGACATGGGCCTATTACGGCGACCCGGCCTTGGGGGCCGTGTTGGGCGCCGCCATGATCATCAATATGGTCGTCGCCGCCCTTGCGGGGATCATGATCCCGATAGGCTTGGAAAAAGTCGGCGCAGACCCTGCGCTGGCCTCAGCAGTCTTCGTCACCACCGTCACCGATGTCGTCGGCTTCATGGCCTTTCTGGGACTGGCAGCGGCGATTTTATTGTGATCAATACCCCGGCATTTCCAGCCTCAGTGGCGGACTGCCCCGCCCTTGTACGATGATCGACGCGGCGTTGATCTGCAACACCTGAAACCCCTCGATCACGCCCCCCGTTCCCGTTGAGACGATGCGTCCGTTTGGCAATGCCACATGTGCCCGGCCACCCGTCTGTGGATTAGGAAACACCCCGCGTAAGGTCAGCGGAAACCGTTGATCGCGTATCGCCTGCGCTTGCTGGGTGGGTTGTGGTTGCGGTGTTGGCGGCGCATAGGCTGGTGCGGGTGGCGCAATGGGGCGTTTTTCGACCTGCGGCGCAGGCGGCGGCGGGGATTGCGGTAAGGGCGGCGCTATCGACTGCTGCCGTGGCGTGATCGGCGGGGCAGGGCGGTATGTGACCTGTGGCTCTACGAATCCTCGCCTGACTTGGCGCGGCGCATCCTCCACTGGTGTCAATTCGACGGGTGGTGCAATCCGCGCTTTCGACAGCCGCCGAAGGCTCGCCATATCGGCGGGGGCCGTTGCGCTGAACAAATCGCGTGTCTCTAATAGGGCAACGGCTTGATCCAGCGCATCGCTATTGTCCGGGCGGCGCGGCAAGACGGGTAATGACCCGGTATTCCCTCGCGCCCGATCCGCTTCCTTCGGATTAGCCAATGTCGGCGCATTAGCCAGCGCCCATAGCGCGGTCAGCGCCAGCAGCGATAGCGCCGCCAAAAGGGCATATCCCAAATCACGCTTCATAGCCCCTGCTCCATTAACCGCTGCATCTGTCCATCCAGTTTTAGCCGTACGATCTGCGGATTACGCTGCGACAGCGAAAAGGCGCTAACCAGTGTGAAGGGCGGTGCATCCTCTAAAATCGCGAGAAACAGCGCCAGCCGATTACGCGGAAGATGCGCATCCAGCGATAGCGTCACCGTCTCAACCTGCGCCCGTTTCACGTCGCCGGTCGTTGCCTCGAATTTGTTGAGTGTTCCGCCATTTTGCTCGATCAATTTCGAGATATGCGCGCGGGCGGCGACCAGCGCATCCTCGCTCGTCATCGCCTCCAGAAACCCCGCATCAGGCCCGCGCGAAAAGATTGTCCAGCGGTCGGTGGCATTCTTGATGCGTACGAAAGATTGCTGCGACGCGCTGATTGTCTCCACCTTCGCCCGGTTTTCGCGGATGGTCCGCCCGCTCTCGGTCCAGTGCATCACCCCCGGTATGATAATCGATGCTAGGCCCACCGCCACGATTGCGAAGAGTAAAAGCAATGCTGCCGCCGTGCTGCGCGCCGCCTTCATTGTGGCCCCCGTCCATTGACGCTAACACTGATATCAAAGCTGGCTTGACCCTTGCCTAGCGCCTTTGTCCCATCGACCCGCGCCCCGCTAAACAAGGGCGAGCGTTCCAATTCGCGCAGCAAAATATCGATGGATGATCCAATCCCCTTCAATTGCAGCGTACCGGGGCGGTAATCCACCTTATTCAGGGCAATATCGGCGGGCATCAACGTTGCCAATTCCGACAGGATATACCACGCGGGCACCGTATCCCCGCGCCCCTCGATGGCGGAGGAGGCGGCATGGGCATATTCAGCCAGATCGACTTCAAGCTGTATGAGATCAATGTTTGGCTCGCTGGTACGGGCGGCGAGTATGCGCGATTCTTCCGCTAACGAACTGCGCGCGCTCAGCGCCCGTATTGCAGCGCAGCTCCCCACGAATATCGTGAACACGGCCAATCCCACCATGATCCGCGATTGCGGGGTCGAGCGTACGCGCACGTCCTTGGCATAGAATTCCGGTCCATCGACAAAGCCTCTAGGCCAATCCACGCTCGTCACGCGCAGGGCTTCAAACCCCCATTGCCGCGCCATCCGTACCGCATCACCAACACTGTCCGACAGGGCGGCGGCGGCCAATATTCCCGGCTGTCCCCCCTCGGTCAGCTTGATTGGCGGGCCTGATACAGCAGTCAAGTCCCGCGCCTTGCGCCCACAGGTTTCGGCGATCCGAACGGCGAGGTTGCGAGTGCCCGATTCCGAAACTGGCCCCTCGATTTCACGAAAAATCACCTGTTCGCGAGGTAGACGCACTTCCACCGGTACGCCCGGCCCCGTGCGCTTTTCGGCAATACTGCGCAATGCTTCGATTCGGGCGGCCCGGTCGGGGGCATCAAATGCCACGATCCCCAGCGGCGTCTCTGTCCCCCGTTCAACCAGCGCGACCTCCCGCTGTGAGAACAGCAGCGCAAGCGGAGAGCGGCTGCGCCCCGAAAAAACCGCCGTCAATTCGCCGAACCACCAGGCGAAGAAGGTTCTAATTCTTTCCATGCGTCGTGCGCGCCTCATTGTTCTGCGAATGGGAATCGCATAGTCGCGCCACGAAGCAAAGCCAAAACCGCTCCTCACGATCCCGACAGAATCCCGCCGTTAGTTTGACTTGCGCATAACCCGCTTGTACCGAAACGTTTCTAAACGCGGATCGAAGTGCGGAGAGACGAGTATGGATGGCGGCATGCCCCCGGTTAGAACCGGCAAAGAAATCGATGGTGTTGCGCTCCTTGACAGCGAACCGCAGATTCTACCGACCGAGAAATTCTCCCACCCGGACATTACTGCGAAGGGCGAGAGGCGCGCGCGCGTGCCGCTGAAGGGCGTCGAGACGCTGTGGTTCAATACCGGTACGCTCTGCAATATCGAATGCGAGAATTGTTACATTCTTTCCTCGCCCACCAACGACGCGCTTGTCTACATGACCGAGGCTGAAGTGCGCGGCTATCTCGACCAGATCGACGCCCGCCGCGCCGCCGGATCGACTCGATGGGATGTGCGCGAGATCGCCTTTACGGGCGGTGAGCCGTTTATGAACCCTGAAATGATCGGCATTACCGAGGCGGCGTTGGAGCGCGGCTATGACGTGCTGATCCTCACAAACGCCATGGCCCCCATGATGCGCCCCCGCGTGCAGAAGGGTTTGCTGGCCTTGCGCGAAAAATATGGCGACGCCCTCACCCTGCGCATCTCCATCGACCACCACACTGCCGACCTGCATGACCGCGAGCGGGGCAAGGGTTCCTTCGCGAAAATGATGGAAGGGATGCGCTGGCTGGCCAAGGGCGGCTTCCGCCTCGACGCAGCGGGCCGCACCTGCTGGGGCGAAGACGAGAACGACGCGCGCAATGGCTACGCCGCCCTCTTCACTGAGACCGGCATCGAAATCGACGCCCATGATGCCTCCCGCTGTATTCTCTTCCCCGAAATGGATGCGGGCGAGGATGTGCCAGAGATTACGGGTGCCTGCTGGGGCATCCTCGATAAATCCCCCGCCGACATCATGTGCGCCACCTCCCGCATGATCGTCAAAAGGAAGGGCGCTAAGGCTCCGGCGGTCCTCGCCTGCACGCTGCTGCCGTATTCCCCCGAATTCGAGCTAGGCCCGACGCTGAAAGACGCCGAAGCCCCCATCAAGCTCAACCACCCCCACTGTGCCAAGTTCTGCGTACTGGGTGGGGGCAGTTGTTCGGGGTAGCGGTGCCGAATAAACTCGTCTTTTACGTTCATCTGCAAGACTGGGGCTCTAAACGAAAGGGCCTCGACTATGTTTGGATTGCGCAGAAAACCACCAAAGAGACAAGCAGACGACGACGGCGTCGTTCGTGTCCTTCCAAAAGAACTTTTTCAGGGCAAGGTCGGCGAAATCCTTCGGCAAGCGGGGATCACGCAGGACATGCCGGGTAATATCGTCAGCCCAGCACCGGGCGGCTTGAAACCGCTCGACTACAGGATCGAGTACGGGCCGATCTTCCCTCTTGCCGTCTTCGACCATCCTCGGATCGGATCGCTTTTCAAGGAAGTGACGGGGATTGAATACAATATGCGAGGCAATCATGTGTGGCTTTTCGTCGATGCGATCACCGTCGAAGCTGTAAATGCTTCGCCGATTGAGATGAGGCAGGTTCTGGTCGAGAGCGGCTGCGGATTGACGCAATATACGAGCGACACCACCGGCAGGACCGAATTCCTTCTCAAAGAATTGGACAAGATGGCTGCATTGGATTGTCCGAGAGAGAATCTGAAGACCGGCTTCTTGAGCCTGTACATGTTCATGGACGGCAACATTAAAGGCTTGGTTAATGACGGTTCAGGTAAGCTGATTGTTCCAGAAAACCCGAAACCACAATGCACGCCGGGTTTCGAGCCTTTCGATCCGGTCAAGGCGCTGGAGGCGCTGGTGTCCGGATAGCGTCGTTAGATTGGCGTGGTCGACGAGGCTTTCCCAGGGCAATCGCTTGAAGAAGAAATCATGCTGTCCCGAACGCAATGCGGCATGAAATGACGCTTTGCAGATGCGGGACCTCCTGTCTTTTGGGGTAGATCCCCTCCACAAGGAGACCCCGCATCAAGTGCGGGGCCATCCAAGGGCGGGGCAGCGAAAGTTCTTTCAAGTGATTGCTGTGGGCTTTCTGCTTCCCCCTTGTATTTTCTTTGCAATCGTTCCAGAACATCCCCTGAACATTGAAATCAGGGCATACGAATGGATGGCGAAGCGGCTGACGCGCCGATTGGGGCGTATTCCGACGATCAGGACAGCGCCTTCACGCGGGCCTGCGCCTTCATCGCGCGTAGTGGCCTGACGCTGGAGGGGGTGCCCACCGATGCGCTCGGCTCCCGCGAAGAAATCGACAACGACCTTGGTCGTGTCTTTGCGATCTTGGGCAAGGCAGGCTCCGGCAAGACCCGGCTCCTCGCTGATCTCGGTAAGCTTCTGTCGGAAGCTGATGTCGAGCAGATCAGCGCCGATCACGACATAAAACGCTCCGGCAGATCGACCTTCGCCATCGTTGCCCCCACCAACAAGGCCGCCAGCGTCCTACGCAACCGGGGCGTCGAGGCAACGACGATCCACCGCATCATCTACACCCCCGTCTATGACCCCGAATACGAAAAGATCGCCGAATGGCTTCAGGATGACGGCAAGGGCGAGCGCCCGGAACACCTGTCTCTCGTTGAAGGTGCGCTCGACCGGGCGCTGATGTTCTTCAAGGAAACCAAATCCATCCCGGCGGCCCTTGCCAGTGCGGGCCTGCGCGGTTCCGAGTTCATCACCGGCTGGACCCGGCGCGACGATTCCATTGATATCGGCCTCGTGGACGAATCCTCGATGCTTGATGATAAGCAGCTCGAAGACCTGCGCCGCGTCTTCAAGACCTTGATCCTGTTCGGTGATCCGGCCCAGCTTGCCCCCGTTGGCCAATCCGACTCCATGGCCTTCGACTCGATACCGGAGGAAGGGAAAGCCTATCTGCATCAAGTCCACCGTCAGGCCCAAGGCAACCCGATCATCGAATTGGCCTATGCCATCGCTGACCCGTCCCTTGATTTCGAGGGGTTCGAGCGCCTGATCCGCGAGGTGGCCGAGCGTGATGACCGGGTTGTCATTGCCCCCCGCGCCAATCCCGAACTCATGGCGCTCTCCCCCATGCTCGTCTGGCGTAATGCGACGCGCATCCGCCTCATCTGGGCTTTTCGCAAAGCTTATGACATTGCCGAGACTGCTCTTGTCAAAGGGGAGCCGCTTATATGCGACGGTGCCGAAATCCCGATGAAGCAGCGTAAAAAACGAATCGCTCTTGAACAGGCTGGTCTCGTGAAGGGCGCTCAGGTCTTCTATATGGGGGCGGGCCGCAAACCGGGCTTTGCGCGCCTCTATGTCGCGGGGGCAGAAGACCCTCAGCTTAGTGTCGCCTCGATTATTCAGATTGAACGCGGGGATGATGCCGAACCAATCATCCCGCTCGCCGCTCGTATGGGCGCTGTATTTTTGCACGGTGCCGCTTGTACCATCCATAAGGCCCAAGGCTCACAATGGCCTTCCGTACAAGTATTTGCGCCTGATCTTTATGCCGCCGCCCGGTCCAATCGAATTGAAAACGGTATCCCCTTATGGAAGCGCCTCGCCTACGTCGCCATTACTCGCGCACAGGATCGACTCTTCTGGGTTACGCGCTACGCGATGAGTAGGCCAGAAGCAGAAATTGATCCAAAACGTCTCATTAGCTGAGATAAGGAAAATCTATTCACTTGAAATACTCCGTGTACTGCTTGACTGTTGCCTAATCTACGATAGACGTATTGCGGGACACACTCTTAACGCGCAATGATTTTGGGGTGCTGCGCGAAGTGTAAAATGGAGTTTTTTGTGACAACGAACCGGAAGAGCTTGACTAGACTGACGTTACGCCCCAGCGAACGCTCGGTCCTTCACTTACTGCGCATTAATGGGCCAACCTCGAAAGCCGAGCTTGCGCGACGCTCTGATATGAGCGCGCAAGGCATCTCTGTAATCGTTGATCGCCTGTTGGATCTTGGCCTCGTTGCCAAGGGCCATAAGCAGCGCGGGCGCGTTGGCCAACCTTCAACCCCGATTTCCCTTAGTGCCGAGGGCGCCATGTCTATTGGTATCTTCATCGGGCGTGATGAAGCGGAGATTTCCGTTGCCGATTTTACTGGCGAGATCGTTGATTCCGCCACTGTGCAATATCAAGATGCGACTGATCACAGCACGTCTGTGATGCTCTACGATAAAGTCATGGCCTTGGCTAACGCTGCTGAGGCTCTCCGCTGGCAACGCCATGTGGGCATCGGTATCGCCGCTAATGAGAGTCTACTGCGCTATTATCATAACGATGAAAGTGCCGAGATGATGCCTTCAATCGCACAACCTCTTTCAGTGCAGCTTGCGAAGGCATTTGATGTACCGGTCCATTGTATCAACGATATCCGCGCCGCTTGTTTAGCCGAGATGACGCTGGGCAATAGCAAACCTGCATCCAACGTTCTTTATCTCAGTATTGGTCTATTGTTCGGTAGCGGAATTATCCTCGAAGGACGCCTGATAGGTAAGGAATCAAATCTGTCGAGTAGCCTGCATAAATTGCCGGTTGCGGTTGGCGATGGTGGAATATTGGGCGAATTCGCTTCGCTGCGTTCTCTATCGGATGCCATTAAGGCAGCCGGATATTCTTTCCTAGATGAAAGGCGTGCTGGCTTTCCAAATACGCGCAATATCTTCGATCATTGGCGCGCCAATGCGGTTACGGCGCTTGCTATTGCTATCCGCGCTGCTTGTGCGACATTACCGTTGGATAGCATCGTCATTGACAGTAGGCTTCGTAACGAAGACCTAAAACTCGTAATCAATGAGCTTCGCGAAGCCCTTCATACGGGTTTCGAGCGCGGTGCCATTGTGCCCGATATCGCTGGCGGCAAGTTTGGCACCCGTGCGCGTTCTGTGGGTACAGCAATGGTCCCATTCTACAAGATGTTTGGGCCACCGGAGCGCGAATCGCGTGAACGCAGGGAAAGGAAAGACGTCGCTTAAGTGTTGTTATAGTGGCGTAGGATTTCCACGACTAAAGGGCAGATCGACGGCGGCGGTGTCACAGCCCTCGCCAGTCTGCATCCAGTTGGTGTTGTTGAGCACCAACACACAGCGCAATGTCACCATGCGCCCACCCCGCATCTGGCACATCGTCTCGCCAAGCGATGCTTTGCCGCCGCTATAGCGACATTCACAAGGCGTTTTTGGTGGTTTCGGCCCTGTCCAGCCCTTGAAACGAGGCTCAGCCGTCGCCGTTTGTGCGGCTATCAGGGCGAACACCAGACCTGTTACGATCCGTTTCATGTGAATTTCTGTAGCATGAAACCGCGCCCGATAACACCCCGCCATATGCGATGATTCCTTGACCTTGGCGGTGTAACCCGCAAAACCGCCCCCATGATCCCACGTGAGAAGATTTCGCAAATCCTGCAACGATTCGAGTTTCTCGAAGCTTCTATGGCCGAGGGCGTCTCTGGCGATGCTTATGTCACGCTATCGAAGGAGTATTCCGCCCTTCAGGCCGTCTCTGCCCAAGCCCGCGCCTATGAAACCCTGATCGAGGATATCGACGCTGCCGAGGCGATGCTCGATGACCCCGAAATGCGCAGCTATGCCGAGGAAGAACTTGAACGTCTGCGCGCCGATCTCCCCGAAGTAGAACAGGCCATGCGCATCGCGCTTCTGCCCCGCGACGAGGCCGATGAGAAATCTGCCATTCTTGAAATCCGCGCCGGAACCGGCGGCGATGAGGCCGCGCTTTTCGCCGGAGACTTGTTCCGTATGTATGCCCGCTACGCCGAAGGGCGCGGCTGGAAGGTTGAGGTGATGGAGGAGAGCGAGGGCGAAATGGGCGGTTACAAGGAGATCATCGCCTCCGTGAAGGGTGCGGGCGTCTTCGCCAAGCTAAAATTCGAGAGCGGAGTCCACCGCGTCCAGCGCGTACCTGAAACCGAGAGCCAAGGCCGCATCCACACATCGGCGGCAACAGTCGCCGTTCTGCCCGAAGCCGAGGCAATCGACGTGACAATCAACGATGCCGACCTGCGTATTGATACCATGCGCGCGTCGGGGGCGGGGGGGCAGCACGTCAACACCACCGATTCGGCGGTTCGCATCACTCACCTGCCCACGGGCCTTGTCGTCACGTCATCGGAGAAATCGCAGCATACCAACCGCGCCAAGGCGATGGATGTTCTGCGTGCGCGCCTCTACGACATGCAGCGCCGCGAAGCCGATGAGGCCCGCGCTGCCGACCGCAAGGGCCAAATCGGCTCCGGCGACCGCTCCGAACGAATCCGTACCTATAATTTCCCCCAAGGTCGCGTCAGCGACCACCGCATTAACCTCACGCTCTACAAGCTCGACGAAGTCATAGCCGGGTCGCTTGATGAGTTGATCGACGGCCTAACCGCTGATGATCAGGCGACCAAGCTGGCCGACCTCGAGGCGTGATGACGCGGGGCGCGGCGATGCGAGCGGGCAGGACACGCCTGCCCGATTCAGATAGCCCCGCCCGTGATGCTCGTGACTTGCTGCTCCACATCCTCGGTATCGACTCCGCCGCCCTGATCGCCAGTGAACACGATCCGATGACCACTGGCGAGGTTGCCCGATACAATGCCGTTATTTCCCGCCGCGCGGCCCATGAGCCGGTCTCCAAAATCATCGGCCTGCGCGCATTTTACGGGTTAGACTTCCGCGTCACCCCCGATGTTCTCGATCCTCGCCCTGATAGCGAAACACTCGTTGATGCGGTGCTGGAATATGCTGACACCACAACCTCCATACGCATTCTCGATATGGGTACGGGGTCTGGATGCTTACTCCTCACGCTTTTGCATAGCTTGCCGAACGCCACCGGCATGGGCGTCGATATTTCGCCTGCTGCTCTAAAAGTAGCACAAGAAAATGCAAATCGCCTGCATCTGAGCGAAAAAACGCGCTTTGTTTGCTCTAATTGGCTCGAAAAGGTTGACGAGACCTTTGACCTTGTGGTTTGCAATCCTCCATACATCGGTAAAAATGAAGCGCCGACGCTTTCGGGCGATGTCCTGTTATGGGATCCGAAGCTGGCTTTATTCGCCGATGAAGACGGTCTGGCCGCGTATCGAGCAATTGCCTCGACACTACGCCGGGCGCTTTCTGAAACCGGAACGGCGTTCTTTGAGATCGGTTTGGGTCAGGAAAAGGCGGTTAAGCGCCTTTTTTCCGAGGCCGGGTTCGAGAACATGACGTTTCGCCGCGATATCGCGGGAATAAGCCGTTGCATGATTGTGCCATCCGCACGGTCATAAACGCGGTCAACCCGCCTGATTGAGGATTTGAAAGACCGGTCCTGTCTTCGCATAACCCAAGGGTAATGCTATGCTGATCGACTTTCCGAACGATATATGAAGCAGATCTCTAAAAACCATAATCATGGTAATAATCGTAACCGTCAAAAATCGCGTGGCCGCTCGTCAGGTGGCGGAGGGGGCGGTGGCGGCGGAGGTGGCAATAACCTCAATCGCGTCTACGAAAGCGCGGGGCCAGAGGGTAAGGTGCGCGGCACCGCCCAGCAAATCATCGACAAATACACCGCATTGGCCAATGATTCGCTGACCGCCGGTGATCGCATCACCGCCGAAAGCTTTTTTCAGCATGCCGAGCATTTTCAGCGCATCGTCTCTGTCGCGATGGCCGCCGAGGCCGAGGCCCGTGAACAGCGGGCGCTGCAACAGCAACAGCGTGATGAACGTGAGCGCGAGCAACGTGAGCAACGCGAAGCCAACCGCGCTGCATCCGATGATCGACAGAATAACCGGGGCGACCGCGAGCGTTACAATTCCGACCGTCAACGCCCTGAACGGCAAAATGCCGAACATCAAAACGCTGATCGTCAAGTCACCGACGAAACGCCCAGCGAAGAACGCCCCCAAGAGGCTGAAACCGTTGCTGATGGCGGTATAAACGGCGTGCGCCAGTCTCCTGCCGATATCAAAGACGACAGCGCGCGACCCAATCCCCTCGCTGGTGATCCGCGCCCCGGCACCGAGCCAGAGGCACCCGCTGAGGAAGTCGCGCCCGCACCGAAAAAGCGCGCCAGCCGCGCCCGTAAGCCAAAGGTCGAGGATACGCCGGCGACTCCTGAAATCGTCGCCTCCGATGACGGCATGGCTGAAGAGGCACCAAAGCCAAAACGTGGCCGCCCGCGTAAGAAGCCGGTCGTCGTGGAAGCTGTTGCCGATACCGGTACGGAGGCGTCTGGGGATGCCGACGCGGCGAGTTGAATGCGCCTTCTCTTCCTCGGGGATTTGCTTGGTCGTTCCGGTCGCACCGCTGCAATTGAGGCGCTTCCCGGCTTGCGCCAGCGTCTCTCGCTTGATTGTGTGATCGTCAATGCCGAAAACTCCGCTGGGGGTTTTGGCATCACGTCACAGATTGCGAACGAGGTCTTTGATGCCGGTGCCGATGCCATCACCCTAGGCAATCATGCTTTCGACAACCGCGAAATTATTGGCCACCTGTCGCGAGAACCACGAATCGTTCGCCCGGTGAACTTGCCGAAGGGTGCGCCGGGGCGCGGTTCGACGCTGATTGATCTGCCCGATGGTCGCCGCGTTCTCGTCATCAACGCGCTGGGCCGTATTTTTATGCAACCACATGACGATCCGTTTTCCGCCGTTGAACGCGAATTGGATGCTTGTCCGCTCGGCACAGTTTGTGACGCGGCGGTGGTCGATTTTCATGCCGAAGCTACGTCGGAAAAGCAGGCAATGGGCTATTGGTGCGATGGTCGCGCCAGTCTATGTGTGGGCACCCATACCCACGTCCCCACCGCCGATGCCCGCGTCCTACCCAAAGGCACCGCCTATCAGACCGATGCAGGCATGTGCGGCGATTACGACAGTGTGATTGGCATGGATAAGGAAGAGCCGATGCGTCGGTTCGTAACAGGTCTACCTTCTGGGCGCTTTGAACCAAAGATCGGCGATGCCAGCGTCTGCGGCGTTTTCGTCGAAACTGACGATACTACCGGCCTTGCCCTGCGCGCCGCGCCTTTGCGGTTGAAGGGGGCACTGGCCGAAGCATGGCCGGATGATGAAGGATGACTTTAACACTCGGTTAGCCAATCTCCCGCTACGCCTGACACATCCTTCCTCTATCTTAGGCTGTGCAGATGACCACCGATCCCTTACTTCTCGACCTTGAGGCCTCGTTGGCCTGCGCTCCATCCGCCGCCTTTATCATGGATCGCGATTTTCGCTTTGTTTCGGTCAATGATCCGTTCGTCGAGGCCACTAATCTCAACCGTGACGCAATATTGGGAGAGGTCTGCGAAGATATTTTCCCCGCCAAGCTCGACTCCGAAAGCACAAAGTGCCGCGACCGTGTCCTCGTTTTTGGTACACGTCAAAGTATCGCAATGCCAATGCAGACCGGCACGGGGTCTTTTGAGCTGCGCCGCGAAGGCTCGCTGAACAACACCCCGTATATCATCGGCACGATGACGCGCTTTGTCGCTGCACCCATTGAACAGGATTCTAATCCGCAACCACTCACGGTTGCGCCCGCCTCAATCTGCGATGCAGATTTATCGCTTCTTCTCGGCAATATGGCCGTTGGCGCGATGATCCTCGATAAGAATATGCAGATCATCGCGATGAACACACTCCTGTATCGCGCATGGGCAATCGATGAAGCCTTTCTAAGCCCCGGCCACAGCTTTGCTGATTTTATGGCGCTCGGTCGTGCAAACCGCCTCTATCCGCTCGATGATGAGGGCTGGAACTTTCATATCAGCGAGGTCCAAGCGGCAATTGCTGATGTTGGTATCGTCCGCCGTGATATCCCGCTGATGGATGGGCGTGTTCTGAACGCATCCGGCTCGACGTTATCGGATGGGCGGGTCTTGCTGACCTTTGAAGATATTGGTGAAAGTGAGCCAGTTGCCCCACCTATCGCTATGCCGGTGGATGCCGTGGATGCGATGAACCAGTTGTTGCGTGGGGTCATCGACAACATGCCAGCCAGCGTTATCGTCTATGACCGGGATGGCAATTTCATGTTTGATAACAGGATGCGCCGCGAAACACTCGCCTTCTACGATGAAGTGATGCAGCACGGCCAAACCCTGCACGATTATGTGGATTTCGTCCATCGTGAGCGCCTCATGCTCAGTTCGGGTGAACTGGAAATCGACGCGCTGCACGACACCGACCCCGAAGAGTGGAAAGCCCGATGCCTTGCGCAGTTCGCGCGCACCTATGCAACATGCGAATACAAAACACGTAATGGCTGGGTTAAGATCACGGATCGGCGTCTTGAAGATGGAACCTTCATTCGTCTTTGGGCCGATATCGCCCATGAAAAAGAGCGTGAAGCTAGCCTTGATCGTCTGAATACCGTCGCGCAGACATCACTTAAAACTCTGAGTGCAGCCATCCGCGCTATGCCCGATGGTATGGCCGTGTGGGATCGAAATGATCACTTCATTGCATGGAATGCGCCCTTTGCTGAACAGTTTCCGGGTGTGGATATCAAAACAGGTATGAGCGTTTATGATGTTCTACTGGCATTCGCCAAAACCGGCGCAATATCTGATTTCGTGGGCCGCGAAGAAGAATGGGCGCGCGATGCATATGCCCAATGGCAACAGGGTGTCGATCAGGAACATGTCTTCCAAACGCATGATGGCCGCTGGATTAAGCGCATGGATAGGCATTCTCCCGATGGCCTACGTGTCGGAACACGCATTGATGTAACCACCCTCAAAACCCGCGAGTTAGAGTTGGAACAGGCGCGCCGTGTTGCCGAAACCGCCGAACGCTCGAAATCCGAATTCCTCGCCAATATGAGCCATGAAATCCGCACGCCGATGAATGGTATTCTTGGCATGGCCGAAATCCTTGCCAAAACCGAGTTGGACGAGCGCCAGACCAAATTCGCCGATATCATCGTCACCTCAGGCAATGCCCTGCTGACGATCATTAATGATATCCTCGATTTCTCGAAGATTGATGCGGGCCAACTTACGCTGCATCCAGAGACGTTCAATATCGCGGATGCCATTAACGATGTGGCGACCTTGGTTTCGACCCGTGCGATGGAGAAGAATATCGAACTCGTCGTCCGGGTTGCGCCTGATCTTCCCCTCAATCTAGTAGGGGATGTGGGCCGTATCCGCCAGATTGTGACTAACCTGATGGGTAATGCCGTCAAGTTCACAGATACGGGCCATGTTCTCGTTAATCTGGATGGTAGCGTGGGCAAGCCAGACGGGAAGGGCGTTTCCCATCTCACCCTCTCCTGTCGTGTGGTCGATACTGGTGTCGGTATTCCTTCCGAGATGATCGAGCATGTCTTTGGTAAATTCAGTCAAGTAGACGGCTCCTCCACCCGGCGTCACGAGGGTACAGGTCTTGGCCTTGCCATCACCTCGCGTCTCGTCAAACTCATGGGTGGTGAAATCGGCTGTGAGAGTGTCGAGGGCGAAGGTTCGACCTTCTGGTTTACCATAGATTTACCCGTTGACCTTCTTGAGCAGCCTGCCGTGCTTCCACCGCGCGACATGACGGGCGCATCAATCCTCGTAATTGATGATAATGCGGTCAACCGCGCCATTGTGCTTGAGCAAGTCGCATCATGGACCTTCGAGGGGTTACAGGCGAGTTCCGGCGAAATCGGGTTGAAAACCATGCTCGAGCGTATTGCAGCGGGTGAAGCCGTTGATGCTGTGGTTCTTGATTATCATATGCCGGAAATGAATGGCGCTGATGTCGCCAGAGCCATGCGTGCAGACCCTATACTGGCATCCATTCCCATCGTGATGCTGACCTCAATCGATATTCAGACCGATTCTGCGGATTTCCGCTCGTTGGGTATCAATGGATATCTGGTCAAGCCCGCTTGTTCCTCAACTTTGCTGAACGAGATCGTCAAGGCATGTAGCGGAATTTGCGTGAATGGCGCCCAGCGAGAGCTTGCCAAAGAACGCGAGTGGATCGAGGCGGAAGGCACTTCAGCGCCGTCTATCGACGTGCTTGTCGCAGAAGATAATGAAATCAATCAGTTTGTCGTCAGTGAAGTGCTTGAAAGCCTCGACTTGAATTTCAAGATTGTTGGCGATGGCAAAGCGGCTTTGGATGCTACTTTGGCGTTGCGCCCGCGCGCTGTGCTCATGGATGTCTCGATGCCGGTAATGGGTGGGCATGAGGCCACCCGTGCCATTCGCGAGGCCGAGGCGGGAACGGGCCGCCGGGTGCCGATTATCGGCACCACCGCCCATGCCCTCTCTGGCGACCGCGAGGCATGTATCGCTGCGGGTATGGATGATTACATCTCCAAACCCATCAGCCCCAAAGCATTGCAAAAAACGCTGCGTGTGTGGCTCGGTGATGAAGATGCGGACGCGCTGTCCGCCTAAAGCGAATTGCGATTATCCTGAATCACGAAGCGCCATGTTTTGCGCGGCTCTTGGCGCGAAACATGGCTCAGGTTTTCTGGGCAGAAAGAGCTATTGGCGCTTTGCCCAAGCCTTCGTGCTGTAGCCAACTCGCTGTGAGTTCCTCGAGAGCTACGCTGATCTATGAGTTGTGCTTGATAAAATCTTTGATCGCTTTTGTTTCTTTGATCAAATGCTTGGCTTTTTTTTCATCAACGCCCGTTGCGCATCCGATGCCACTGGGAACTTCCAAAGCCATTTTATAGAGTTCCTTGCCCCTTGTGGTTAGGAACACATGAACCTTGCGCTCATCTTCAACGCTTCTCTTTCTCTCCACCAATCCAAGCTTTTCCAGCCGTTGTACAAGTGGTGTCACCGTGGCTTGGTCCACCTCAAGAATGGTGGCAATTTCCTGAATCAAAAGACCATCGCTTTGCCAGAGGATCATCAAGGCAAGGTATTGCGGGTAAGTGACCCCCATTGTTTTGAGCAAGATTGCATACTGCTTCGTGATGGCGCGGGATGTGGAATAGAGCGCGAAGCAAAGTTGGTCTTCGATTCTGAGCAGTCCGTCTTTGTCAGTGACGCATGAATTCATGTTTGTGAGTCCTATCAATTTGCCCACTATGTAATCCAACGAATCACCTAATATCAAGTCATTTTTGACCGTAACCACCTGATTTATAGGCGGTAATATTTTTGTGCGATTCAGCTTGACCGTAAACTTTAATTGAGTTTATTTTATATAGGGCGCTATAACATAGTCTACAATGCAACATACTGAGCTGCGTCTACTCAGGCTTAATGGGATCAAGAATATGAAATTTTTTAAGATGTTGGTGCTGAGTGGTGCTGTGTTTGGTGCATCCATCGCGCAGGGGTCATTCGCTTCCGCCGCTGATCTGACGGCAAAGTCGGTCGTGCTTGTTCACGGTGCTTTTGCTGATGGGTCTAGCTGGAGCAAGGTCACACCCTATCTGAAAAAGGCCGGGCTTGATGTGATTGCGGTGCAGAACCCGTTGGAATCCCTAAAGGGCGATGTGGCCTTTACCAATCGGGCCATCAAACGGGCGGAAGGGCCGGTGGTTTTAGTCGGTCATTCCTGGGGCGGAATGGTCATCACCGAGGCGGGCGATGACGATAAAGTCCATTCACTGGTTTACGTCGCGGCTTATGCGCCCGATGCCGGGCAAGCACTTGGTGATGCGGCAAAGCTAGATGTTCATCCGGCTCCGGGAATTGCGGCGCTTAAACAGGATGAAGACGGGTATTTCTACCTAACCGATGACGCGGCTGCAAAATTCTTCGCGCAGGATCTCGCAAAAGAACAGACCGCCTTCATTGCGGCCAGTCAAGGATTGCTCAATAGCAAGGCACTGGGCGAGCCAGTTACGAAAACTGCGTGGAAAGAAAAACCATCATTCTACGCCATCGCGGGCGACGACCATATGACGCCAACGGCGCTGCAGCGCGAGTTTGCGGAAAAAATCGGCGCGACTTCCGACGAGGTTGTTTCCAGCCATGCGGTCATGGTCTCGAATCCTGAATTCGTCGCCAATCTCATCATCAAGGCTGCGAAATAATCATTCAAAAACAGGAGGCCATCCAATGAAATTCCCTGCAAAAATTCTGACAATCGCGAGTGTATTTGCTGTCACAGCCAGTACCACTGCTGTCGCGGGCGATGTTCGTACTGCAGTCTATCCCAAAGGCTCCAACCCGATTGCGCCCTATAGCCCCGGCATCAAGCTGGCGAATGGAATGTTGTTTGTTTCAGGGCAAATTCCCTACGTGAAAGGCGCAATTCCAGAACATGCGCAGGACGGCACGGATGACATGGCCGATCAGACAAAGATCGTCATGGAGAACCTGCGGACCGTTCTTGATGAAGCGGGCTATACGTTTGACGACGCGGTTCGCGTCACCGTTTTCATGACTGACATCAACAATTACGGCGCTTTCAACAAGGTCTACGGCACGTATTGGGGAGAGGGCAAGACGCCACCTGCCCGCGCCGCCGTAGAAGTTGGGGCTTTGCCCGGTAGCAAGCCCGGTGTTCCTGTATTGGTCGAAGTCTCTATGATCGCCGCCAAGTAACGCTATGGCAGCGGGAAGTAGACCCGGTTGCGCAGTTTTGCCACCGGGTCTTTCAAAAGCTGATTTCACGCAGAAGGCTTGTGTTCCCTTTCGGTGATGCGCGGCATTCTTACAAAAGGAAAAGTCATGTTAACAGAAATATTCTGCAGCACACAGGCTTGCGCAACTGGTGGTCGCGATGGTCGCGTCTCAACTCTTGACGGTAGGTTCAATGCAAAACTATCAACGCCGAAGGAGTGTGGTGGGACAGGCGGCCCAGGAAATAATCCCGAACAGTTTTTTGCAGTGGGCTATGCTGCGTGTTTCCTTGATGCCATGAAGTTTGTGGCAAAGCATTCGAGAATACTTGAAGTAAATATCCCTGATGATGCATCTGTGACCGCTACCGTAGGTATTGGGCCGCGCTTAGAGGGTGGTTACGGCATGGATGTGAGGTTGGAGGTGGTTCTGCCGGGGGTTGAACGTGATCTGGCCGAAAAATTGATCACAGAGGCGCATCACGTCTGTCCTTATTCAAATGCAGCGCGCAACTCGTTAGACATCACTCTGACTTTAGAACCTGACCAGAAAGAACATAATTCATCGGAGTCAATTGTGGTGCTGTGTGCGGCACCATTGGCTGAAACGAATGCCAGCTCTGGGTTGACGAGAGTAGGGCGTAGCGCAATTGCACAAAGTTCCGGTACTCGAATGATCTGATGGATGCAGAATGGGGGTGGCTTGCAGTAGCGGGACAACATCGCTCTCGAAGATATCGGCCAGCGGGTCTACCCGGCTGCTGCCCTCCGGGCTTTCTTCTGGGAGGGAAGGACAGGGTCCGATTGCAGGCGATATCCCGTCGCCGGACCCATCCCCGCCTTCGTCGCATCGCATCCCTTATCGAAACCACCAAAGATCAACCGCGTCGAACCATTCGCATACATAAAGGCAACCCTCGAAGCCATCGCAAATGGGCATCCTCAAAACCGTATCGACGAACTGCTCCCATAGAGTTTCCAAAACGCAAACTGAAAATACGCGGGGCGCTCGTGACGATTACGGTTCTGCTTGATCGAGCGAAAGAAAAATCACCGCCCGTTTCGGGCGGCCTATCATGCTGCGCTTGCCTCAGGACAGGCTATAGGCGATGACGAAATTGTTGGTGACGATGCTGGATGTCCAGCCACACATTACCGTCATAATGAAGATCGTGATGCGGTTTGGCGACCAGACGATCATGGCCGCAACCATCGCCTGAAGCGCCATTTTCGGCACATACCATGCCGAGCCGAGATACTCCTGAGCAGCGCGTACTCCGTCGTTGAGTTCATAGGCTCCAACAGAAAGCGCCCAGTTCGTCGAGAAGACATCCATGATGCCGAGGAAGACAAAGAGACCGGCGAGGGTATAGCCTGCCCGCACCAGAAGCGGATTCTGTCGCGCCCGTTCCGCCACTCTGCCGTACCTATGCGCTCGCCGCATGATCGCCGCCCCGATGCTGTCCCGTATCCCCGCTGTGATCATGCCGTCCCGCTCCTAACATCCGGTGAACCTGTGTGGTAACGGATGGAGCAAGACGCGCGCCATAATGGGACGGAATCGCGTGAATAGAGGCAATGTGGGCGAGGTAGTGGTTAATATCGTCCGTACGTTTTAAGGTAAGGGCTAAGAAAAATTACAACCATCCCCCAGATTCGCATTTTACGACATCGACGATCATGTCGATATGGGCGTCGTCGTCGTTGAGACAGGGCAGGTAGGTGAAAACCTCGCCGCCGCCTTCCTCGAAGGCTTCCTTGATTTCCTCGTTGATCTCCTCGAGCGTCTCGACGCAATCGGCGGAGAAACCGGGGGCGAGGATCACCATATCCTTCTTGCCCTCATGGGCGAGTTCCTCGACCCGTTTGACGGTGTAAGGTTGAAGCCATTCCTCGGTGCCGAAGCGGGACTGGAAGGTGACTTCGAGGAAATCCTTGGACCAGCCAAGCCGCTCACGCAGCAGGCGCGTCGTCTTCTGGCATTGGCAATGGTAAGGGTCGCCCGACATGAGATAGCGTTTTGGAACACCGTGATAGGAGGTGACGACGACATCGGGAGGCGGCTGACCATTGGCCTTGCGCTCGGCCATATGCCGCTCAAGCGACTGGGCCAATGCCTCGATATAGAGCGGATGCTCGTAATAGGCGGGCACGGTGCGGATATAGGGTTGCCAACGCAAGTCCATCAGGGCACGGAAGGCTTGATCATTGGCGGTGGCCGTGGTGGGGGCCGCATATTGGGGGTAGAGCGGGAAGAAAACGATCCGCTCGCAACCCGCTTTCTGCATCCGCTCGATAACGGATTTGGTCGATGGGTTGCCGTAACGCATACAGTAATCGACCACTACATCGTCGCCGTATTCGGCGGTCAGGGCCGCGCGCAGCTTTTCTGTCTGGGCCTTGGTGATGGTCAGAAGGGGGGATTCGCCCGCTTCTTCGTTCCAGATCGAGCGATACGCCTCACCCGACGAGAAGGGACGCTTGGTTAGGATGATGCCGTTCAGCAATGGCCACCACAGCGCGCGGTTGATGTCGATAACACGCCGGTCGCTGAGGAATTCTTTGAGATAGCGACGCATCGGCCAATAGCTGTGATCGTCAGGCGTACCGAGATTGGCAATCAAAACGCCGACCTTGGCACGGGGAACGGGTGGATGATCGGTATTCGCATGGGTCAGCCGCCCTGCGCCGGGAACGTCAAGCGGAGTATCCGGTGTTTTCTCATGCGTGGGCGCTGCATCGAGCATGGGCGTACCTCTGGTTTTTATCTTCTGATAGCTAGGTGTATTGTGCGGCGCGTCAATGGCTGGGTTTATCATCGAGGGGATGTTCGGTGGTATGCAGGGCGTCGGCGAGGCGCATCTTTGCGGAGCCGGGGCGTAGTGGTTGGGGCTGTGAGGCGGCGGGTGCCCAACCATGGAGATAGGCAATATCGAAGTGGATCGGGATTTTCCCATCTGGGTCCGCATGATCTTCGGCAAGGATAGCGAGGGCACGCATCAGGGTATCGCGGCGTAGAAAGATGCGGCGGCGCTCGGCCAGTACATTGGTTTCGCCCATCGCGCGTAGGTCGTGGAGCAAGCGCAAAGGGCTGGCGTAACGAACGGTCAGGCGGTCGCGGTCGGCAACGGGCAGCGCAAGGCCCGCGCGTTGGAGCAGGCCGCCGAGATCACGCAGATCGGCCATGGGCGAGACGCGGGGACTAAGGCCGTCGACCGTCTCAATTTCGGCGCGGGCGAAGGCATCGCGTAGGGGAGCAAGGGTTTCTCCGGCGAGCATAGCGGCGATGAGCAAGCCGTCTGGTCGCAATGCGCGGCGCATTTGGATCAGGGCGCCGGGCAGGTCGTTGACCGCATGTAACGTCAATGGCGCGATGATGAGGTCAAAGGCTTCGGGCGCGAGGGGTAGCAGCTCCTCGTCCGCGATGAGAGTATAAGCTTTTCGGCAGGCGCGGGCGGCGAGGCGAGCCATGGCGGGGGCCGCGTCGATTTGGACGAGGATTTCGGGGGCGTATCGCGCGGTGAGCATTCGCGCTATGTTGCCGTCGCCTGCGCCGATAATCGCAATGCGGGTGAAGCGGCGGTTCACGTCGTCGAGCCGTTCAGCAATATCATCCTGTACGCGGGTAAGCAGGAAATCGGCATCGGCAAGGGACGCGGCGGCACGATTGCGGCGCTGGCGCAGTGCGCTACGGTCAAACGGGCCGGGGCTGTTCAGATCGGTGGTCATGGGGCAGGGTATAGGCCGTTATGGAGGAAATCGCAGGAAATAATCGCAAGGCGGGCCGGTCGATGATGCGACGGATCGGCGCGAGGGTTGCGGGGATGGTCTGGCCGCCGGGATGTTTGGCCTGTGGGGCGGATGTATCTGACCCTTATGCTCTGTGTACGCCATGCTGGGGCGCGTTGGGGCTGATCTCGATGGCCGGATGCGAGCGATGCGCGCGGCCCTTGGCTGTAGGGGCAGGGCAGGGCTTGCAATGCGAGGATTGTGCGCGGTTGCGAATGGCATGGAACCGAGGGCGAGCGGCGACGTTATATGGAGGCAGCGCACGGACATTGGTACTGGCGCTCAAACATGGCGATCGGGCGGAGATTGCACGGCCCATGGCGGGATGGATGCGGCAGGCGGGGCGCGATGTGCTGATGCAGGCGGATATAGTGGTGCCGGTCCCGTTGTATTGGACGCGGCGACTGAAACGGCGGCTGAACCAATCGGCGGAGTTGTCGCGGCGGATTGCGCGGGCGGAAGGGGTGGCGCATGGAAGCGGTGTGCTGCTGCGCACCCGTGCGACCGACAGCCAGCGGGGGCGAAGCTTTGAGCAGCGGCAGCGTAATGTGCGCGGTGCTTTTGCGCTGGCGAAGGGGGCGGATGTGGCGGGCAAGCGTGTCGTGCTGGTTGATGATGTGATGACGACAGGCGCAACGCTTAATGCGGGAGCGACAATCCTGCGCAATGCCGGGGCCGCAAATGTCGATGTGTTAGTTTTTGCGCGGGTCACACGCGAAGATGTTCATTTTTAGTTCTTTTTCACTTTTGCTACACGAATTGATACCTTATGTATCGAAAAATACGAATCTTCTCGGAGAATTATGATGCCTAAAGTCGAACTCTATACGAAAGCCACCTGTGGTTATTGCATGATGGCGAAAAGGATGCTCGACCGCAAAGGTGTTGAGTACACGGAGTATCCTGTCGGTTCCGATGCGCCGAAATTCGATGAGATGATTAGCCGCTCTCAAGGGGGCCGAACTGTGCCGCAGATTTTCATCAATGATATGCATGTCGGTGGGTTCGATGAATTGAATGGGCTGGAGCGGGCCGGAAATCTAGATCCGTTGTTGAAATCCTGACAATGACGCGGGTTGCGCTGATCCAGACAAACGCGACTGGGGATGCGGCGCATAATCGTGCGCGGGCGCTGGCCTTGATCGGCGAGGCGGTGGATGCGGGGGCGCATTTTGTGGCCACGCCTGAGGTGACGAACCTGATTGCGCCGGGGCGCGAGGCGCTGTTTGCAACGATTTGTAACGAAGCGGATGATCCGTGTTTGGCGGCAATCCGCCAACTTGCGGCGGAGCGAGGGGTCGGTGTGCTGATCGGTTCACTGGCGTTGAAGGCGGAAGGTGAAGCGGAGCGGGCGGTGAACCGCTCGTTCTTGATTGATACGCAGGGCGAGATCATCGCGCGCTATGACAAAATCCATATGTTCGAGGCTGATCTGGGTAATGAAGGGCGCTTTCTTGAGGCGGCGTCCTATCGTCCCGGTGATCGGGCGGTAATAGCCGATGCCGGATGGGCATCGCTGGGGTTGACGGTTTGTTATGATCTACGGTTTCCGGCGCTGTACCGGGCATTGGCTAAGGCTGGGGCGCAGGTCTTGACGGTGCCGAGCGCATTTACCGCGCCAACGGGGCGGGCGCATTGGCATATCCTACTGCGCGCGCGGGCCATCGAGACGGGGTGTTTCGTTATCGCCCCGGCGCAATGGGGACCGCATCATGGCAAGGACGAGACATCTTTGCGCGAAAGCTATGGCCATTCGCTGATTATCGACCCATGGGGAAATGTGCTGGCGGATGCAGGCGAGGGTGAAGGGATCATCCATGCTGATCTTGACCTGACGATGATCGATAAGGCCCGCAAGCGCATCCCATCACTATCGAATGACCGGGATTGGGCATTGTGAATGTAGTGATATATCGTGGTACACGACGTACGCGGTTGTGAGCTTTGTTACCGACCGCCGCTCGCGGTGCGGCGTCCAAAGCCACCTTCTTCGGTCCTTCCTAATGCAGCAGCGACAGCCGCGGCTGTGGGCATTGTTGGTGCGGGGGCGGGCGCTTCGGCCTCGACTTGCTCCTGACCCAAGACGACGTCGATACTGCTTTGCGCTGTATTTAGCGCCGGTTCGTAGAGCGGCACAAAGCGCGAGCCTGCCACACCCGATTGTAGCGCAAGGATCGTTAGATCACGCACGCCAAGAGATTGAACTGCGCCGATCATCTTCATCGCAGCCGTCGCAAGGGCATAGGAGGTATCATTTGTGCTGAACCCCGCATCACCGGCGAAAGCATGGATCGCTTTGCGGTGACGCGCGCCGCCGTTTAATGGCGTTTCGCGTGGCGCAACATGTGCGGCGACGTCCAATGCCGGAAACGAGCCGGGCAAAAGCTGCACACCAAGCAATTCGACAATGGAGCGATAATCAGGCAGATTCTCAACCTCGACGCCAAATGCCTCACTGGCAATCATCGTTGAATATCCCCAAAGTGTATGGGTTTTCACATCGCCATCATGCACAGCTTCGGCGACCCTTCGGCTCTCAACCACCCCAAATTCCGGTAGGCGCGGTTCATTAGCGATCAATGCCATCTCACCCGAAAGCGCAGCGGTCGATGCGATGACGGTGGGCCAATGCACCTCGCCATTTACCTGATAAGCCGTAACGAGATAGCGGACAAAATCGTCACCCACCGAATTCCAGCGATGCCCCGATGCCATGTTATCCATCCTCATACACACATTTTACAAGGACGAATATCGCACCTAAAACAGAATAATTAGTAATTATCACTGTATATGAATAACATGACTTAGTAACCGCGTGGGTAATAAGCGCCATTCGACGGAAACGACAATTGCCCGTTGCCGATGGCGGCTTAGTTGTGTGTCGAAATCGGGTGAAATTTCTCAGATGGTGGGATTTGTGACTGATCATGTGACGAGATCAAGAGCGATAGGCTTGATAGGGTGAACGAGTGTTTTCCACCCTTCGATCTTTCGCATGGTGATTGTGCCGATTAAAGCTTCCGACCAATCCGCCTTGCTCGCTATGTCGGTTTCGCTGTATTGCCGCCCCTAGAGTGCAGGGAGGCGATATGAGTGGGTTTACGCATTTCGATGAGAGCGGCGCGGCGGCGATGGTGGATGTTTCCACCAAGGATGTCACCTCGCGGACGGCCACGGCGCGCGGGCGAATCGTGATGCGGGCCGAGACGCTGGCGATGATCCTCGCCCACGGCCATAAGAAGGGCGATGTGCTGGGGGTGGCTCGGCTGGCCGGTATCATGGGGGCAAAGCGCACCAGTGACTTGATTCCCTTATGTCATCCGCTGGGCTTGTCGAAAGTCTCCGTCGATTTCCTTCCCGATGAGAGCGCGAATGCCATCGATATCGAGGCAACGGCCAAGGTGACGGGGCAGACCGGCGTGGAGATGGAGGCGTTAACGGCGGTGAGTGTCGCGGCCCTGACGATCTATGACATGTGCAAGGCGGTGGATAAGGGGATGCGAATCGAAGCGGTGCGCTTGACCCACAAGGACGGGGGCAAATCCGGCCCGTTTGAAGCGGCATGATCTCGGTCGAGGAAGCACGCGCACGTATCCTATCGCTGATGACGCCCGTAGGCCGCGAAGTCGTGGCGATTACCGAAGGTGTCGGGCGGGTTCTGGCGGCGGATGTGGTGGCGCGGCGGACGCAGCCCCCGTTCAATTCCTCGGCGATGGATGGCTATGCCGTGCGCGGCGGCGAGGTTGAACCGGGAGCACAGTTTCGGGTGGTGGGCGAGGCGGCGGCGGGGCATCCGTGGGGCGGAACGGCGGATGCTGGCGAAGCCGTGCGCATCTTTACCGGTGCGCCTGTGCCTGATGGTTTGGACCGGATCGTTATTCAGGAAGATGTAATGCGTGAGGGGGATGCGATTACCCTGCGCGAAACACTGGATGAAGCGCCTTACCTGCGCCGAGCGGGTTTGGATTTTGCCGCAGGGGATGCGCTGCTATCGACGGGGCGACGGTTGTCGCCGGAGAACATTGCCTTGCTTGCAGCGGCAGGGCATTCGCTGATTACGGTCTATCGCAAGCCGCGTGTTGCCTTGCTGGCGACGGGGGATGAGTTGGCCTTGCCGGGTGATCCGGTGGGCGCAGGTGGGATTATCTCGTCGAATAATTTTGGTCTGGCGGCGCTTATCCGGTCACTGCATGCGGAGGCGGAGATACAACCGATTGCGCCAGATGAGGCGGATGCGCTGCGATGTTTGGCGCTGGAGGGGGCGCAGGCCGATCTGTTTGTGACGCTAGGTGGGGCATCGGTTGGCGACCATGATCTGATCCGCCCTACGCTAACTCAGCATGGGTTGGACCTCAATCTATACAAGGTTGCGATGCGGCCCGGCAAACCGCTAATGGCGGGGCGCTTGAATGGCACGCCAATGCTGGGGCTGCCCGGAAATCCAGTATCAGCGATGGTCTGCGGGCGAGTGTTTCTTGCGCCTGCGCTGGCTGTTCTATCGGGTGTCGAGGCGCGGGCGCCGGAAATGCGCGAGGCGGTGCTAGCTTGCGATATCGGACAGAACGGGCCTCGTGAGCATTACATGCGGGCCGAATGCGTGATGCGCGATGGCGTGTTACATTGCACACCGTTCGATAGTCAGGACAGTTCGCGTCTTGCGCTACTGTCACGCGCCAATGCGTTGATGGTGCGCCCGGTCAGTGATCCGCCACAGCGGATGGGTGACTATGTGCGGGTCATCATGCTTGATACGTAGTGGATCGACCGAGACATTTGAACCCCACAATTTTGCGCGGACCTCTCGGTTATGTCGTTCAAATGTCGAGATAAGTTGATCCACCAAAAAAATCCAGCGGGTTCGTTTCGTCAGAAACAGTCCACTAGGTGATTCACCAAACGGCAGTGTAACGAACCAAGATTCGCTATGAATTTTTTAGGCAGCGTTTGACCGGGTTGGGCAAGTGCTGTCGCGACTCGTAACCTTTGGGAAGAAAGCGCAGACATTCGTTGGTTTGCGCTTTTTGCGTATATCGGCGAGTGCTTCTTCATAGGTTCGCAGCGGGCGTTCGAGATAGGGGCTAACGATGGTGGCCTCGGCGTAGTGTTCTGCTGACGTAGGTACAGTCATGGTCGTTTCCTTGAGTGACGATATATAACTTACGATGTCTTATAAACACGCCTCGATTGTTTTTGGTTCCATCACATTATGAGTTTTTTAGTAAATATATCATTAACTTAGGTTAACGCTTCGTTATAGCGATTTGCGATAAACCTGAGCCATGTTTCGCGCCAAGAGCCGCGCAAAACATGGCGCTTGGTGATTCAGGATAATCGCAATTTGCTTTAGGAATTATTATGGCGAATTGCGCCATTGTCTTAACGGATAATTATCGCCCTCCAAAACACAGATCTGCGATACGGGCGGCACTGACGGTTTTGGTGTCGTCGCTGTCGGCGGACAGGGCGACGCGGGTAACAGGCGGGGGTGCGCTACCCCAGATTTCACGGTAAAGAGCGGCTATGTCGACGCTTTCGGTTTGCCATTGCCCTACGGGGTCGGCGGTGGTGCGTAGGGTGATGATTTGACCAGAACTGCCGGAATAGGGGCTTTGCGCTTTACTGCCCCGTGGTTGATTTCCTCCCCAGACGAATTCAATCACACGACCCGGTGCATCAGCTCCAGCGATGGACTCGACGACGACGCGCTTCACCCGCTCGCCCATGCTGGCTGTCGAAGGATCGTAGGCGAATCCGACTGTGAGGGCCATTGAGCGATCATCACCGCCCTTGCGGGTCAGGTCAGTGGCGGGAACCGACTGATCAATGCGCCAGCGCCATGTGAGCACTGGTTGGTCACTGCTTGGTGCGTTCGTGTAGAGTATTGATGCACCAGAGTTCGACATGACGCTTAACGCGCCATTCTCTTCCGCCCATGTGTTTGGTGGGATGCTTTTGAAATCGAGGCGTTCCCACCCCGGCAAACCCGGTGCGATGGGCACGCAGGAAGCATTGGCATGGGTTGCGGTGAAGACTAGGGCGGTGGCGAGGATAATCTGTTTCATGGGTGGCTTTCTGCCATTAGAAAACGGCAAAATCACGCCCCTTTTGGCAATGCTTCGGCAAGCACTTCCGCAACATGACGGGCCGTACGGTCGGTAGTGTCGGCGATCTGGTGGCGGCAGGAGGTGCCGCTGGCGATGACGATGGTGGTCGCGTCGGCGGCGCGGATGGTGGGGGCGAGGGTGAGTTCGGCCATGGCGCGGGATACGTCTTTTGTTTCCGCCTGATAGCCGAATGCGCCTGCCATACCGCAGCATGAGCTGTCGATTAATTCAACGTCCAGTTCGGGGATGCGGGCGAGGAGGCGCTGGACAGGACCCATGATATCGGCGGCTTTCTGGTGGCAATGGCCGTGGAGGAGGGCGCGTTTCGCCGCAATAGGTTTGAGCGGCAGGTCGAGGGTTTCGGCGTATTCCTCGAAGGTCTGGATCATCGCACCCATCTCCGCCGTCCAGCCATCGATCAGGCGAGGGGCTTCGTCGCGAAAAGTGAGAACGCAGGACGGCTCCAACCCTACGATGGGGATGCCTGCGTCGATGGCTTTGCGGAAGGCGGCGATGCTACGGGTCAACTCCTGACGTGCGTTCTCGACCATACCGGCGGAGAGATATGTACGACCGCAGCAGAGGGGGCGAGGGTTGTCGTCGCCGATTTCACCGACCAATAGGCCAGCCGCGTTTAGAACATGCAAGGTAGCGGCGATGTTTTGAGGCTCGAAATAGCGATTGAATGTGTCGGCAAAGAGGTAGACGTCTGGGGTCTCGGTTTTCTTCGCGCGGGTGGGGCGGTGCCAATGGGGAAGGCGGCGATCCTTCGAGAAGCCCGTTATCCGCTCGGAAAGGGCGGCGAGGCCGGGAATAGTATCGCGAGCGTTCGCCAACACCGGCAGGCGCGATAGAAATGGGGCGTAGCGGGGCAGGTGGCCGATAAGACGGTCCCGCAGGCTATGGCCGTGCTTGGCGGCGCGGGCGGCCTGTACTTCGATCTTCATCTTGGCCAT
>CALFVD010000003.1 GCA_937928005.1 uncultured Neomegalonema sp.
ACTGGATATCACTGCGCAGGACATTGCAGATATGGGACTGATCAACTTCATCAAACGCGCCGGAAAACGCCTAGGGATTGGCGATGACGAGGAAGAGGCACCATCCGCCGATGCGCTGCGCAAGGAAGTCGAGGCCCATGGTCTCGACGCCGAGAAGGTCGACATCAAAGTGACGAAAGATGAGGTCGAGCTGCGCGGCGAGGCCATGTCGAAGGAATTGCGCGAGAAGATCATTGTCGCCATTGGCAATATCGCCGGGGTCGCGAAGGTTAACGATCAGATCGAAACTACCGATGAAGTCGCCGATTCCACCTATCACACCGTCGAGAAGGGCGAAACGCTCTGGGGAATCTCGAAACAACATTACGACAACGGCGCACATTATAACGAGATTTTCGAGGCCAATCGCCCGATGCTCTCCGACCCCGACAAGATCTATCCGGGCCAAGTCCTGCGCATCCCCGCGCGGTAAGCAATCCGATCCGGGGAAGCGAAATTGACGCTTCCCCTAAGTCCTGTTGCGTACAGCGTCCCTCCGTGCAACACCTTTTCCTTGAAAAGGGCGCGATAACAGTGCCGACAGGGAGGACTGCTCATGCCATGGGAATGCAAAATCTCGACGCGAGAGGATATCGCCACAATCGAAGCGACACCCTTATCTGATCGCATCAAAGAAACATCGACCTACGAATTACTTACCAATGCTGCCGCGCGTGACCCCGATGGCTGTGCCGTCTCGTTCCAGCTAAAGGGCGACCCCGGATCGAAGAGTTTCGATTGGAACTTCACGCGCCTACTGGATGAAGTCACCCGCGCCGCCAACCTGTTTCACAGCCTCGGCGCAACCGGCAAATCATCCGTCGCGCTCCTCCTGCCCAACTTGCCTGAGATGATGGCGGGCCTGTTCGCGGGTCAGACCTCCTCCATCGTCAATCCGATTAATCCGCTACTAGAGCCAGAGCAAATCGCCTCGATCCTGCGCGATGCCGATGCCAAGGTGCTGGTGACGCTCAAAGCTTTCCCCAAAACCGACATCGCCGAGCGCGCAGCGGAAGCCCTGAAAATGGCCCCCGGCGTGACCACCGTGATCGAAATTGACATGCTGCGCTACGTCACGCCGCCGCTGTCATGGATCATCCCTCTGATCCGCCCCAAGGTAAAGGCCAGCCACAACGCAAAGGTGCTAAGCTGGGCCAAGGCCATCGCCGAACAGCCCGGCGACCGCCTGACCTTTGACATGCCCGAAGGCGGCAAAGATCGTATCGTCGCCTATATGCATACCGGCGGCACCACGGGCGATCCGAAACTGGCGCAGCATACGGCGGGCGGCATTCTCTACGAGGCCCATGCCGTCAATGACGGCGTGTTCGGCGAGAAAGACACGATCCTTTGCTGCCTGCCCATGTTCCACTGCTTCGGTGCCTATGTCATGGGGGCCGCTGCCCCGCTGAACGGCGGACGTCTCGTCCTGATGACCCCTGCCGGATTCCGGGGCGAAGGGGTGATCGATAACTTCTGGAAACTGGTCGAGAAGTACAAGGTCAACTTCTTCATGGCCGTACCCACCGCGCTTGCCGCGTTAAACCAGCGCAAGATCGACGCGGATATTTCGACACTCAACTACTGCATCTGCGGCTCCGCCGCCCTGCCTGTCGAGTTGTTCAAGCAATTCGAGGAAAAGACCAGCATCCGCATCCTCGAAGGCTATGGCCAGACCGAGGCGACGGTCGTTTGCTCGGTCAACCCACCCGCCGGAGAGCGCAAGATTGGGTCGGTCGGTTATCCGCTGCCCTATACGCAGATGGAACCGATGATTATCGACGGCAATAACACGCTCGTTTCGGTATGTGGCACGGATGAAATCGGCGAATTATGCATCGCTGGCCCCCATGTTTTCCCCGGTTATAAGGAAGAAGACAAAAACGAAGGCGTCTTTGTCACGGATGATACCAGCAAAAAATGGCTCCGCTCCGGCGATCTGGGTCGCCGCGATGCAGAAGGGTATTTCTGGATCACGGGCCGCGCTAAAGATCTGATCATTCGGGGTGGCCATAATATCGACCCCGGCATGATCGAAGAAGCATTGATGCTGCACCCTGCTATCGCCTTTGTCGGGGCCATCGGCCAGCCCGATGCCTATGCGGGCGAGATCCCTTGCGCCTATGTCGAGTTGAACGAAGGCATGAACGCGACCACAGAAGAGATCATCGAACACGCCGCCGAGCATGTCAGCGAGCGCGCTGCGCGCCCGGTCTATGTCGAAATTGTCGATGAACTGCCAAAAACCGCTGTGGGTAAGATCTTTAAGCCTGATCTGCGCAAAAGCGCCATTGCCCGTGTACTAACCGACGCCTTGGCCGAGAAGGACATCGCCGCCGATATCACGGTGGAAAATGACGAGCTAAAGGGTCTCATGGCGATCATCGATCCAAAAGGGAATGCCGACCACGCCGCCATCTCCCCCATTCTTGGCCGCTTTGCGCTTGCATGGCGGATGAAGGCGTAAGGTCAACGCGCGTTACGATCTCTCTATGAAGAACTGTCATACCGCGACTGGATCGCGGTATCTATCCATCTGATTTAGCTGAATAATAGACCCCACCATCAAGTCGCAGGGCGACGCAGAGCGTCTTCGAGCCGAAACGGCCCAATGTCGCGGATGCCGCCTCCCAACGGCATCCGCTAGAGATAGGCGTTGCCCGCGCTTGCTCGAAAAACTGGACGACTCGCCTCTCCTTAACGTATCATATACCAAAAGGTCGCAAAGACTTAACCATAAGTCCCGGCGCTAAGATCGGGGCAGAGCGAGCAGTAAACCATGATACCGCGCAGATTTTCCGATCTGCCCGAATACGCCTTTCCGCGTCTGCGGGCATTGCTTGAACGCTACCCTGCGGGTGGCGAACCCATCGCCATGTCCATTGGTGAGCCGCGTCACCCCATGCCCGCGATCTTGCACGAAGCTCTCGCCGCCCATGCGATCGGTTATGCCAAATATCCGCCTATCGACGGCACTCCCGGTTGGCGCGCGGCGGTCGGCGACTGGTTGACCAACCGATTCTCATTGCCCACCGGCACCATCGACCCCGACCGCATGATCCTGCCGCTCAATGGTACGCGCGAAGGTTTGTTCATGGCTGCGATGGCCCTGTGCCCTGCCGAGAAAAACGGCAAGCGCGCCGCCGTCTTGCTGCCGAATCCGTTCTACCAATGCTATGCCGCCGCCGCGCTCGCGGTTGGGGCCGAACCCATCTTCGTCGCCGCAACACCAGAGAATGGCTGGCTACCGGACTATACCAGCCTACCCGAAGACCTACTCGCGCGTACGGCCTTCGCCTATTACTGCTCGCCCTCGAACCCGCAAGGGGCCGTGGCCAGTCGCGAACAGCTTGGCCGTCTTGCTGCACTCGCCGAGAATTACGATTTCACCATCGCCTTTGATGAATGCTATTCTGAAATCTACCCAGATGGCCCTAAACCTGCGGGCGGCTTGGAGGCGGCATTGGCGGAGGGCGTCTCGCTCGACCATGTTCTGGTCTTCAATTCCCTATCCAAACGCTCGAACGCCCCCGGCCTGCGTAGTGGCTTCGTCGCGGGCGGCCCGGCGCTGATCACGGCGATGAATCGCCTGCGCTCCTATGCCGGTGCGCCCTCACCCTTGCCCGTATTGCATGCGGCGGAGGCTCTTTGGCGAGACGAAACCCATGTTGAAGCCAATCGCGCCCTCTATCGCGAGAAATACGCCCTCGCCGATGAAATCTTGGGCGATCTACCCGGTTACACCGCCCCGCGCGGCGGATTTTTCCTGTGGCTAGAGACTGATGACGGCGAGGCCGCGACGGTTCAGCTATGGCGTGACCATGGCGTGCGCGTACTGCCCGGCGCCTATCTCGGACGAGGTGATCCCCGTTTTATCGACGGAATGAACCCCGGCACCCGTTACATCCGTGCCGCCCTTGTCGAGCCGCCGGGCGCTCTGCGCCCCGGTCTCGAAGCGATTGCGGGCGTTATGCGAAAAACGGCCAAGACCCAAACCCCTTCGGAGGCAACAGCGTGACCACGACGACCGACGGCCCCACAGCGGGCATCCCCGGCCTGTTCAATGGCATGACCAACCGCGCGCTTGCCGTGATCTTGGGCATTGTGGCCACCACCATTTTCCTATCCCTCGCCAGTTATTCGGCGAGCGATGCAAGCTTTCTGAACGCAACCGATGCGCCCGTAGGCAATTGGATGGGGGCGATGGGCGCGAACCTCGCCGCCATGCTGCTGCTCGGCATTGGGCGCACCACCGCCCTGATACCCGTCGCGCTGGCCATATGGGCCGTACGGCTCTGGACCGGTTCATGGGACCGTCTCGTCATCGCACCAATCCGTATGGCGGGCGCGGCCATCCTTGCCATCATCGCCACAAGTGCCTTCCTTTCCGCGCTACCGGGTCGGATCGATGGGATGCTGGGCCACGGCGGTTGGCTTGGTGATTTCACGATCCGCCCCTTTGCGCAGGCATTGGCCGCGCTCGATTTCAGCGCCCCGTTTCAGATTCCGGGCCTGATCTTCTGCCTCATCGCCATCCTGACGGCGGCTATCGCCTGCGGTGTTACCCGCGACGAAGCGATGATCCTATGGCGTCACATTGCCGGATCGTATCGTGAGCTATTCTCCCGCGAGCGCCGCATCGCCCTAACCGAATCGACCCTGACGCGCACCCGCGACCTGACACAAAAACTGCGCGGCCCGATTCCACAGGCAGAGAATCCGCCCACCCTCGACGGCGTCGTCCCCCTACGCGCGCCCATCGCGGCGGACGAACTCGACGCTGAGGAAAGCAGCTATGCCCCGCCGCCACTGAAAGCCGACCGCACCGATCCACCCGCCCCCACCAAGAGGACAAAGCCCGCAAAGCACCGCGCAGCCCCCACCCCCGGCGGCTCGATAAAGCCACCGCTGGGCTTGCTCGCAAAGCCCCAACGCGGCGTCAAACCCGCCACCCAAGCCGAGCTGCGCGGAAAATCGGACGAATTGATGAAGGTGCTCGAAGATTACGGCGTGAAAGGCGAGATCATGACCGCCCGCCAAGGCCCGGTCGTCACCCTGCACGAACTCGAACCCGCCGCCGGAACCAAAGCCGCCCGTGTCGTCGGCCTCTCGGACGATATCGCCCGCTCCATGAGCGCGCTCTCCGCCCGCGTCGCCCCTGTCCGGGGCCGCTCGGTCATCGGGATCGAGATGCCAAACCAACACCGCGAGATGGTCCATCTACGCGAAATTCTCGACGGATTGGTGCAATCCGACATGAACCTGCCCCTCGCCTTGGGCAAGGAAATCGACGGCAAGGTCAAATTTGAATCCCTCGCCAAGATGCCCCACCTCTTGGTCGCGGGTACGACCGGCGCGGGTAAGTCGGTGGCGATCAACGCCATGATCCTCTCGCTCCTCTACCGCCATACGCCCGAAGAATGCCGCCTGATCATGATCGACCCCAAGATGCTGGAACTCAGTGTCTATGACGGCATTCCCCACCTTCTCTCCCCCGTTGTCACCGATCCGAAAAAGGCCGTCATGGCCCTCAAATGGGTCGTGCGCGAGATGGAGACGCGCTACCAGAAAATGGCGATGATGAACGTGCGCGGCATCGAGGGCTATAACCTCAAGATGCGCGCGGCGCAGCAGGCAGGCGAACAGCTTTCTAAGGAAGCCCTGGACGAATTCGGCAACGTCATCACCGAGAAATATGACCCCGAAACCCTGCCCTTCATCGTCGTCGTCGTCGACGAGATGGCCGACCTGATGATGGTCGCGGGCAAGGAGATCGAAGCCTGCATCCAGCGCCTCGCCCAGATGGCGCGTGCATCGGGCATCCACATCATCATGGCGACCCAGCGCCCCTCCGTCGATGTCATCACCGGCACGATCAAGGCCAACTTCCCCACCCGGATCAGCTTTCAAGTCACATCAAAAATCGACAGCCGCACGATCCTTGGTGAACAGGGCGCAGAACAGCTACTCGGTCAAGGCGACATGCTCTACATGGCAGGTGGCGGGCGCGTCACCCGCGTACATGGCCCCTTCGTCTCGGATGAAGAAGTCCAGCGCGTTGCCGATGAGCTGCGCAGCCATGGCGAAGCGGGCGATCAGGTCACTTTCGAGGATTTAGGCGACAGCGGCGGCGAAATCGACGAATTGCTTGGCTTGGGCGGTGCCGATACCGATGACAAGACCCTCTACGATCAGGCCGTCGCCATCGTCGCCCATGACCGCCGCGCCACCATCAGCTATATCCAGCGCCGCCTACAGATCGGCTATAACCGCGCCGCGCGCCTGATCGAACAGATGGAACAACAGGGAATCGTGACCCCCGCAAATAACGCGGGCAAACGCGAAATTCTCATCGAAGCCCGATAATTGCCCCTTTCACGGGATAGGACTACAGGTATGAAACGCAGAACCCTTCTCCTCGGTGCCGCCGCTGCCCTCGCGACCGCGCCGCTCGCCGCTCCCGCCATTGCGCAGAGCTATGACCCCAACATCGTTGCGGCGCTGAATCAGTACCTAAACGGCATCACCACGATGCAGGGCGATTTCGTCCAGCAATCAGCGGACGGGCGCACGGCAGAGGGTCTGTTCTTCCTACGCCGCCCCGGTCGCCTGCGGTTTGAATATTTCGACCCCTACCCCACCACCGTCATCGCCGATGGAACTTGGGCGGGCATTATGAACCGTGATTTGAACAAGACCGACCGCATTCCACTCAGCCGCACGCCGCTCTACCTGCTGCTGCGCGACAATGTTGATCTGGGTGCAGAAGGCGCGATTCAGTCTGTCGAACGCGCCCCTGGTGTGGTTCGGGCGCGGGCCATCGACCCCAGCAACCCCAATGACGGCTCGATCACGATGATCTTCGGCTCAAACCCGGTTGAGTTGCAAAAATGGATCATAACGGATGCGCAGAATCGCTCCAGCGTCATCACCTTGCGCAACGTCCGCAGTGGTCTCGCCATCGACCCGCGTAAGTTCCTGATCGAAGACCTAAACGAAAACAGTGGCTTCGTCACCGGCGGTGGTGGCCAATAACATCAGGTTGACGACCCCGGCAATCCGATATCCAGCCCTTCAGGTCCGCGCCCTCTATGGGGCGCGCGGACTTTGGACAATACCGCATTCGGCCCCAACATCAGCGCACGGGCCAATGGGTTCTTTCGCATCGATCCCTTGAATTTCTCGAATCGCATCACCCCAGCGATTCGCCGGTCGAGAAAGCGCCATGTCGCTTCTTTCTCTTCCGATGTATCAGCAAGCCAATAGAGCAACGTGGACGAGAACACGCCCGACAGCGTCAACCTCTTCGTATACCAGTTGTAGTCCTGTGCTGTGTCGCCAGCGGCATTCCAGATCGCATCCGCCGTCTCCCACGTTATGCGCGCTCCCTCTGCCGCATAGAGGGGTAGCGCGAACATCGACGCCGCGCGGCGCACCGCCTCCTCATAGGGACCGGCGATTTCGAGTCGCGTGCGCACCGCATGGGTGATCTTTGCGGTAAAGCCCATCGCCTCGAATTCGGGCGTGTCGAGCCGCTCCACCATCTGCGCATCGCCGCGACGATGGAAGGCGACGGCCAGATCGAGTGCGCCACGCGGAAAGGCCAGTTTCGCAAGGGACGGGTCGATCTCGGCCTGCGCGACCGCCCGGCGCAGCAACACCTCAGACCAACCATCGAACACAACATCGGGCAGCGCCGCATCAAGAACCGCAGCGCGCGCAGCAGGCAAGGGATCGACAATGGGTTTTTCGTCATCTGTCACGCTAAAATCCTCCCAACGAGTCGACAAGCGAGATATCCCCTGATATAGGGCACCTTCTGAATTTACATAATGAACGACGGTGGAACGCTCAGTGCAAGTTTTGGTTCGTGACAACAATGTCGACCAGGCGCTCAAGGCCCTGAAAAAGAAGATGCAGCGCGAAGGTATCTTCCGTGAAATGAAGCTGCGTCAGCACTACGAAAAGCCATCCGAGCGCCGCGCGCGCGAATCGGCTGAAGCGATCCGTCGCGCCCGCAAGCTGGCCCGTAAGAAAGCACAGCGCGAAGGCGGCGCATAAGCGCCCCACCCTTCCACGCTTTCCAGATTGAAAAGCGCGGCCCATAGGGGACCGCGCTTTTTGTCGTTTTCGATTTCAGCATATATGGATTATGCATACCCGACCGGCCCCACGACAGAATATGCGCACATCTCATCAGCACACCACAAATACTGTGTCATTCTCGGCGAAGGCCGGGGCGGGAAAATCTCGACACAGCGATTTGCGATAAACCTGAGCCATATTTCGCGCCAAGAGCCGCGCAAAATATGGCACTTCGCAATTCGCTTTAATGGTGCGCGTCAAGAACTGTTGGTGTTCTTGCCGCGCATGAACTTATCGGCCTGCGGAATCCAACGATCGCGGATGATACGACCCTTGAAATTCAGCTTGCTATCAACCCATGCAATCTCTTCGGCTTTCATTTCCGCGATTTGCTGGAAATGGTAGATTCCGATCTTGTTGAGTTTCGATTGCAGCTTGTCGCCGATGCCCCGAATTTCGGTTAAGTCATCGCGATTACTGCCCTTCGGGCGCTCAGATATCAGCATGGTCGGTCGGTTCGCCGCCGTGGCCGCATAGCCGCCCTCCTGCTCGATCAGGCGTAGCGCCTCGGCTTCTGACAGTTTGAGCGGCGTGTTGACAGCGCCACTTGTCGATCCGCTACCGCCCTGCTGTGCCCGTTGCGCGGCCAGTGCTGTGGCTTGCGGCACCCAGCGGTCGCGTACGACACGCCCCCGAAAGCCTAACGTCCGGTCGGCCCATGCAAGATCACGCCCACCAAATCCGGCGATCTGATCGAAATAATAGACCCCCTTCTCGTTCAGTGTGCCCTCAATCTTTGGCCCAATACCGCTGATGAGTTTAAGGTCATCGGGCGCGCGGCCCGCTTGCGGCGCATCCAGTGCACTTGCCGGAGCGCCTATTTCCTCATCGGAATCGATCAACCGCTGCGCTTCGATCTCGGCTTCACTCAAGGTATCGGGGATTTCGATTACCCCGGCATCCATGCCACTGCCGCGCGTGGAATCGACCTCAGCTTCCTCCGCCAGAGACGTGAAACGCGCACGCATAGGCCCGGAGCCACTCGCCGCCGCATCGCCAGCGATCCCGGACGCCGCCGCGCCCGTGCCCATAAGCCCCCGAGCCTGAGGCACCCAACGATCCCGGACCACGCGGCCTTTGAAGCCCAGCGTTGTATCGGCCCATGCAAGGTCACGCGCGCCAAACCCGGCGATTTGATCGTAATAGAAAACGCCTTCCTCGTTGAGTTTCCCTTGCGTTATATCGCCGATTCCCTTGATCCGCGTAAGGTCATCGGGCGCGCGTCCGGTATGGGGTGACATCAGCGCGTTGGCCGGGCGCGATACAGGCCCACCCTCATCAATCAGGCGCTGCGCTTCGACTTCATCTTCGGAGAGTGCAGCGGGTATATCGACATCCATCGCGCTCGCGCCGGATGCCCCGTCTTCCATGCCCGTGGTATGGCCGTCTTCCTGGCCAAGCGTGGTGCCCGCACGGGCGGCCAGCTCACGCGAGCGCGCCTCGACCGCCGAAGCATCACGATCACCCTTGTCACCGACCGCATCGCCGAGTCCAGCAGAGGCGGAGCCAGATTGGCTAGCAGCGATTCCACCCGCCGCCGCCGCCGCAACCGCACCGGCTTTTACGGCCATAGAGCCATCCGTAGCCTCACCAGAGGCCAAGGCGCTTTGCCCATCGCTACCTTTCGCCGATGCAAGGGCAGATTTCGTGTTGGCCGTGGCGCTCGATGCCGCATCCTTCACAGCCCCGCTCGCCTTAGCTGCACCAGCGCCAACAGCGCCAGCCTGCCCGTCTGCAAGACCATCCTTCGCAGAAGAGGCTGCAGATTGCCCACTAGCCGTAGCACTCGACGCCGCATCCTTCACAGCATCGCTCGCCTTCGCAGCGCCAGCGCCAACAGCGCCAGCCTGCCCGTCTACAAGACCATCCTTCGCAGAAGAGGACGCAGATTGCCCACTAGCCGTGGCGCTCGACGCCGCGTCCTTCACAGCATCACTCGCCTTAGCAGCGCCAGCGCCAGCGCCAACAGCGCCCGTCTGCCCGTCTGCAAGACCATCCTTCGCAGAAGAGGACGCAGATTGTGCGCTTGCCGTGGCGCTCGACGCCGCACCCTTCACAGCCCCGCTCGCCTTCGCAGCATCAGCGCCAGCAGCGCCAGCCTGCCCGTCTGCAAGACCATCCTTCACAGAAGAAGC
>CALFVD010000004.1 GCA_937928005.1 uncultured Neomegalonema sp.
GCGCCGCCACGAACCGCAGCAGCACCTTCCGATTGATCTCGATAACGATGTCCCAGTCCATTCGCGCTATACCTCCGTGAAAAACAAATCACGAACATCAACACGCATTATAGGCAAAAAGTCAACCGCGCGCTGCACACCGCGCCAAATGACTGTTCCGCATCCCCGGCCAATGCGCCGGGGTCTCGATGGGCAGCACGCCCCGATCATCGAGACGCCGGATCAAAGCCTACCTGCTGCACATTGCGCGCTGCACACCGCGTGCAACACATCTCCGCCATCTATGGAATATGTGACGTATTCCATAGATGAGCGATAAAGGGTCACCCCTTCGCACCAAATGATTGCTCCGCAGCCCCGGCCACCGCGCCGGGGTCTCGATAGACAACACGCCGACCATCGGGACGCCGGATCAAAGCCTACCCGCTGCACACCACACTCCCTTCACTCATCTATGAAATACGTAACATATTCCATAGACGAGTGATAAAGAGTCACCCCTTCGCACCAAATGACTGCTCCGCAGCCCCGGCCACCGCGCCGGGGTCTCGATAGACAACACGCCGATCATTGAGACCCCGGATCAAAGCCTACCCGCTGCACACCACACTCCCTTCACCATCTATGAAATACGTAACATATTTCATAGATGAGCGATAAGGAGTCATCCTTCGCACCAATTGACTATTCCGCAGCCCCGGCGGCAGGTCTATAAATGCATACCCTCAAACCAGATGCAGGTTCACCCGCCGGTTCCGCTTGCCTTTCTTCTCGATCTTGCCGATCCGCACCGCCCCTATCTCCCCCGTCCGCGCGACATGGGTGCCCCCGCAGGGTTGCAGATCAATATCACCAATACGGATCAACCGAACGCGCCCCTGCCCCGATGGCGGCATCACCGACATGGTCTTCACCAAACCCGGATTCGCCGCTAGTTCCGCATCGGTAATCCATTCCTCGCTGATTGGATGATCCGCCGCGATCATGGCGTTCAGCGCGTCTTCAATGGCCTGCTTATCCTCCGGCGCGTCGGGCATATCGAAATCCAGCCGCGATTTCTCTGCGCCGATAGCCCCGCCCGAAACCGGCAGCGGAATGGCCACCGACAACAGGTGCAGCGCCGTGTGCATCCGCATATGCGCAAATCGCCGATCCCAATCGAGCGTTGCCGTCACCGTCTCGCCCACACCGGGCAATTCCCCTTCGCAGAGGTGCAGAACCGCCCCGTCCTCGCCCTTCACCGTGTCATGCACCTTTGCATTGTCCAACGTGCCGACATCGCCCGGTTGCCCACCACCAGCGGGATAAAAGACCGTCCGGTCCAGCACGATTCCAGCGGAAGACACCGCCACCACTTTCGCTTCACAATGGTCGAGGGCGGCATCGTCGCGGAACAATAGCTCGGTCATACGCTCATATCTCCTTCTGGTCGGGTGGCGGGCGGTTGCCCCATTGCTGCGCCACGGCCCATTAATTCGATCATTTCGGCGGCATTCTTGACCGTCACTTCGGTCTGGCCAAACGGAATTTCGATCCCTTCCTCGCAAAAGCGGCGATCGATCTCAAAATTAACATCTGACCGCACCGAAATGACCCAGTTCACATCGCGCAAAAACGCCCGCAGCTCAAAATCCAGCGAGCTGGCCCCAAACCCCTGAAACACCACCTGCGGCGGCGGGCGGCGCAAGGTCATCGGATGCGCCCGCGCAATCTCCAGCAGGATACGCTCCACCTTGCGTACATCCGTGCCATAGGCGACCCCGATGGGACAGATGACCCGCCCCATTACATCTTCATGGGTATAATTCGTCACTGCGCCAGAGATCAGTTCGGAGTTCGGAACGATGTAACTCGCCCGGTCAAAAGTCTGGATTTCGGTCGAGCGCACATTGATCTTGCGCACCGTGCCATGGATGCTGGCCACCTCGATCCAATCCCCGATCTTGATGGGCCGCTCGATCAACAGGATGATGCCGCTGACGAAATTGTTGACGATATTCTGCAAGCCAAAGCCGATACCCACGCCCAGCGCCGCACCGAGGAAGGCTAGGTTCGTCAGGTCCAGCCCACCATAGGAAATCGCCGTCAGCGCGGCGATAAAGAACCCCAGATACCCCAGCCCCGACACGATAGACGACCGCGCGCCCACATCCAGCTTCGTGCGCGGCATCACCGCCCGCCGCACAATCGATTGCAGCACCCGCGTCAAGAACAGGCCCAGCGCAAATACCAGCGCCGCGATCAGGATATCGCCGGGCCGAAACACTGTCTCCCCGACCGCAAACCCCTCGGTCAGCCCGAAATACGCCTCCCGCAAATCGCCAGTTGTCGCGCCCCAGATCAGCGCCAGAACCGGCACCACCGCCAGTGCCAGCACAAAACCGATAAAGACCGGAAACAGGCCGACGCCCTCTTCCGCCCCGCCTTCATCGCGCTTGCTTCCCGCTTCGTACAGCGTCTCCGACGCTTCGCGCGCCACAAGGAACAGAACAACCGCAAACCCGATCACAGCAACGCTAAGAACCCCGCTTTGCAGCAAGTATCGCGATAGCGCATAATACCCCGCCACCGCCGCCACCGGCGTAGCAACCGCCAATATATAGGCCGCGCGCCGCCCCGTAACGATCAGGTTTTCCGCAAACCAGTTATCCTCGCCCGCCTCATCCTCGTCAATCGGCTGTGCCGTCAGATACGAGGTCTGGCCCCAGATCCCCCCCACCTGCCACAGGCCCCATGCGGCGAGTAAAACGGTGCAGAGATTGATAACCGCCAGCGTCGCGACCGACAGGCCGAGTTTCTCGCCCGCCCCCAGAAAGCCGATATTCAGCGCCAGCGCCAAAGCAATGGTCATCGCATAGAACGAGGCCCGCCGCGCGGTTTTGTCATCGAACCCCGACAGGCGCAAATCCGGTGTCCGGGGCGCAAAGAACGCAAAGCCCAGCGCATAGGTCGCGGCAATCACCAGCAACCCGCGCGACATCTCATCGACCACGATCTGCCCGGTTGGCCCCAGCAATTCCATGGCGTTCAGCGCATAGCGCGCAATCAACAATGCGCCCAACGGTATCAACAGCCGCGTCAGCGTTACCCCAATACCCACCGCCAGACGCCGCGCCCGGTTCGGCGGCGGCCCCAGATATGGCTCCGGCACCCCCTCCACTGACGCATTGAAACCATCGAGAGGCGCATGGGCATTTAATCCGCCGAATGCCGACATTTCCGTCTCGGCATTAATCTCGCTTGCGGGCCGCCGCCGAATTGCATTAGCCAGATAGGACAGCGCATAGCGCCGAACGAAGACCAGCAACACAATGGCCAAAACCAGCGCCGCAATCCCGCTTAGCCCTTTTTCCTGCCATGTTTCGCTGCGGTGCGCGCGGGCCTCTGGCGTCATCACCTCATTAACCGTCTGCCGCCCAATCGCCCCAAGACCGATACCAGTGCTGACCCAATGGCGCGGATCAATCGGCGAAGGACCGCGTTGCAACAATTGATCGGTAAATCTCTGGCGCTGCATATCGGCGGCGGCATCAATCAAGCGGTCGGCGCGGGTAAAGGCCAGATCAGACTTACTAACGACCGCGCGCAGGGTCGCGATGCGCTTGTTGATATCGGTCCGTTCGACAGTAATGGCCGCGTCCTCGCTCGCCCCATCCTCTGGGGCGGGGCCAAGGGCTTCAAGCTGGGCAATGAGGGGCGCAAGCTGCGTTTTCGCCTGCTCCGCCAGCGTTCGGGCATGGGTACGCTGCGGGTCGAGGGTCAGGCGGATTTCCGACAAAGCCTTGGGGTTTACATCCTTTGACTGCAACCGCTCGTCGATGGCTTGTGCGTCTTTCTCCCATTTGTCGAACAGGCGCTCGGCATTATCCAGCGTGACCGCTGCGGCGGCCATTTCCGCAGGGGTCAGTGCGGGTATATCCTGTGCGCTGGCGGCCCCCGGCAAGGCAAGCATCAAAACCAGCAGCAGGCGGCGCATGATCATCATCCCAGACAGACACCTGTCATCTCGATGATCCATGGATTGGCTCTATCGCTGAAAAACCGCATCAATGCCCGCCTTCGATCACGTAATCGTACCATTCATCCTCGTCGACATCGTATTCAGGCACCGTGGCATCTTTCATCGAATTCCCTGATTCATGAGTCGAATCCGCGTTTCCCGTCACCAGCGGGTGCCAATCGGGCAAGGCATCACCATCGGCCAATAGGCGATACGCACAGGTCACGGGCATCCATTCCCGCGCCTCACCGATGCTGTCAGGCGTCAACTGTATACAGGTCGGCACCAATACCGAACGCAGCGGATAGCTTGTGCATTTACAGGTCTTCTCGTCAAAAAGACGGCAGGCGATATTGGTATAGGCGATCAGCCCCGGCTCATCCTCATCTTCCATCTTTAACATGCAGCATTTGCCACAGCCATCGCACAAAGCCTCCCATTCGGGCGTCGTCATCTCGGCAAGGGGCACTTTCTCCCAAAAACGCGCGCGCAGCGGTGCCGTCATCGGTTTAACACCTCACCGAACCCACCAAAGAATGCCGTCAGCAAGAACCACAGGACGGCCAGAAAAATCGCCACCACCACCGCCTGAATTGCGACGTTTTTCGGCGTCATCCGCCAGTCCAACGGCGGATCTTCCGGTGCATCCGGCGCATTGATCCCGGCGCGCGTGCGCAATTCTTCGCCCGTCAGCGCGCCGCCCGCTTCCTGCCGCATCTGATCCAGCCGCGCCTGCGCTTCGCGCGTCCGCTGCTTATCATCGGGTTTCGCCATGCTACTGCCCCACTCCTGCTGTATCCATACGTCATGTCTCGTTGCGGCAGAAACTAACGCAGCCGTGACCTCACCGTTAGGGATTTGTCCACTTTCCTCAGCGAATTGTGAACCGTACTTACTGGACATGGTCAGGGTCCGGCGGGCAAGGCGCTGAACGACACACATCAGGAGAACGCGCATGTTCAGGAAATTTTCTGCTTTTGCCCTTGCCATGCTCGTGGCAACCCCCGCTATCGCGTGTAACAGGCCAGGTATGGATTCCCTATACCGGGATATCATCGCGGGCGGCGAGCGCAGTTGGCACGAACCTGTCCCCCTCGACCTACCGAACTTTTCGTGGAAAGATGCGGACGGTAAGACAGTTTCGCTACAGGAACGTCGCGGCAAGGCCCAGATCATCACCTTCTGGCACCCCCAATGCGCGGGCTGCAAAATCGACCTTCCCCGGCTTGACGCCTATTTAGGCGAGGCATCCGGCATCGACCCCGATCAGCTCGTCCAAATCTCCGTCGAACGGCTTGAAGAAGGATTGCGCGGCGTGGAAGTGGGCACCGCCGAAGTGAAAGATTTCCTCGCCCGCCGTTCCTACGACAAGATCACCGCCAATCTCGACCCCGATAATGCCACCTTCAATTCCATGTGCCTTGTCGCCACGCCCTCACATCTGATGATCGACAGCGAAGGCCGGTTGACAGACGTATTATTCGGCCCGCTCCGCTGGTCCGAGCCGCCCTTCGTCGATATCGCCCGCAACTATCTCACCAATTACTAACCACCCCGTCTCACACGGAGCCAATTCATGCGTCTCGCCTCCTTCCTCGCTGCCGCGCTCGCGGCCACCCTCTCCCTCGGCACGCCTGCAATGGCGCAGGAGGAGGAGAAGACCGCCTTCGCCAGTAACGTCATTTTCTCGGCCCCCGGCATCACCGTCCCGCGCGAGGAATTGCGCTATCCCGATGGCTCGACCGGCACGCTGGCCGATTATGAGGGCGACGTACTGATCGTCACGCTATACCAAAAGAATTGCCCCTATTGCGTGCGCGAAATGCCTGTCCTCAACCGTTTATCCGGTGAAATGAAAGACGAGGGCGTGCGCGTCGTGGCGCTCAGCATGGATCAGGATATGGGCATGGTCACAGGTTTTCTGGAACAACACGAATTGTCCAACCTCGAACCGATCATGGACTGGGAAAAGGTCAACGGCTCGCTCTTCTCCATCGAACATTTTGGCCGCTTTTCCATCGCCACCCCGACCAGCTTTATCGTTGATAAAAAAGGCACTGTCGTCGCCCGTGTCTGGGGTCTCGTGGATTGGGATGGCGACCCCGCCCGCGCCTTCCTCCGCTCGCTCGTCCTGCAAGGGTAGTCCTTCAACTAATTTCAACCTTACCCGCGTATCTTCTCCCCTAAACCTTGGGGGAGGAAAGAATGCGCAAAGCAATGATGAGAGCGGTCGTGGTACTGGCCACGGTGGGATATGCGAGCGAGGCAACGGCGGGGAAATTCTCCTTCTTCACGGGCGGTTCCAAGAAAATCTCACGCACGGCTGATGACGCGCCCAAAGTCGATGAGGATGCCGTCGAACATGGTGCCATCGCCGATGGCCTTGATGCGGTCGGCGATATTGGCGGGGCCATCTATGACCACGCCACCGGAGACGAAGCCCCTACTGAAACCACACAATCGACCGGCGGCGACCTGCCCGATCTCGACGAAGACCCCGCCCGCCATATCGATTTCGGCGGCGGCATCACCGCCATGTTTCAGGATGGCCCCTTCGGGCGCACCACACTGACCATCAAGACTCCAAGCGGCACGATCAAGAGCTTTGGGATACGCGGCACCATGACCATCGCGCAGGAAGTCGCGCGCACCCTAAACCTGCGCACCCTGCCCGCCACCGGACAGGTCGAGCGCGATGCCTTGCTGGCCAGCGGTGCCCTGCGCCCCGCCACAGAAGCCGATATCGACGCATGGAAAGCAACGGCCCTGCGGCGTAGCCCCCACGCCTCGACCCGCATTAAGCGCGACCGGCGCAAACTCTACGTCCAGACGCGCCCGCTCAACGGCACCGAACTCCTGATCGGCGGGGCGTCTCGCTCGATCATCTTCCTCGCCCCCGGCATCCCGCTCGACCGGGCACCAATGGGGGCAAGCGCCTATTACACGATGGATGACGGGCGCTGCATGGGGATAGGTTCCGGCTGTCGCCGCTTTCACGAACAGACCCACGAAACCGATACCGCCGCCTGCTTCCCCGATCTGCCCCGCAACGTGGAATTGCACGCTTTTGGCACCTATGAGGCAACCCCGAAACGTAAATCCGACTTCAAGGTAGGGCGTAGCGATACAGATAAAACCGGCCAGATCGACATCTATGTCGCCCCCACATCCGATCCCGTCGTCTTGTTACTCGGCTCCCATCGCCCGGTCGTCTGGGCGATCCATCGCGCCGAAGGGGCCAAAATCGCCGCAATCCTCGCCCGTGGCCATCATTCACAGGCCGTGGCGGGCGTGACCGACGTACCCGTCCGTTTTTCCACGAGAAAGGACGGCCTCGCCCCCGGCTGCGGCGGCTATGCACATGATTACAATGCCAGCGCCAAACGCGATGAATGGTTCGAGGAAGCCAAAGCCATCTTCGGGCGCGCCGTGCATAATATAGACGGCGAGTATTACGGCGATGTCTTCGCCGTGGGCGAATGGGAAGGTCTCGACAATGTCGCGCCCCTGCCCGTCAGCTTGGACGATATCCGCGCCAGTGGTAAAGTCGAGGAACGCGGGATCGACATCCCCAAAGGCAAGCTAATGCTCCTCGGCTTCTTCGCCTTCATCTTCCGCAAACAGCTCATCAATGCGGTGACATGATGCAAAGCCAGAAACTTGTAGCGATTTGCGCATTTATTGAATCAGGTTTCCCGCCCAGACTCGCGTGAAACCTGATGCTTTGTGGCTCAACGTTTGCGCAATTCGCTTTATAGCGATTTGCGATAAACCTGAGCCATATTTTGCGCCAAGAGCCGCGCAAAATATGGCGCTTGATGATTCAGGATAATCGCAATTCGCTTTAATGCACCCAAAAGACTGACGATCACCCCCTCCATCTATGAAATATGTGACATAATACATAGATGGAGGAGAGCGAAAAACACATGGCGCATAATACCAAAGCAGATCGGTTCAAAAGCCAATATTGCGTCGCAAAAGCGGAAATCTGCAAATGGCCAAGTGCAGCCATTTGATGGAGTCGCAAAACGATAGAGGTCGTGACAGATGTTAAAAACCGCCCCGCATTACCAGGGCGATCGCCGAGATTATTTCAAAGATTTCCAGAATACGATTTTATCATCCCCCGCCGCCCAGAAATCCCTAATCCGGGCTTCCTCAGTGTAGCCATTCTTACGATAGAATTCCCGCGTCTGGGTAAAATCATCCTTTCCAGATGTATCCGCGATTAGCACTCGATGCCCTTGCTTTAAGAGCTGATTTTCGAGTTCAGCGACGATTGCACCGCCTTTTCCGCTCCCCTGTTTTGATGGAAGCACTGCTATAGCGAGCATATTCCAAGTGCCCTCCGTGAGAACCTCAGGGGCAGCGTAACAAAAGCCGATAGCTTCGCCATCATCTTCACAGGTTAACCAAACGTCTTCACTGTCATCATTCGACAGAAAGCCTCTCATCATGTCTGGTAGCATTTCACTGGGAAACAATCGGGTGCCATCAAGCACCAGCTTTAGTAATGGAATATCTACGGATTTTGTAGGTCTGATAATCATAGTCAGCTCGTCTTTCAATTTGCCGATACTCAAGCAACTTCGCTCAAAACAACGGGCTTTAAGCCTGTCGCTCACGGTCAATTTCAATGGTTAATGAGACAGTTCAGGCCGCAAAAGAATGAAGACTGCGCCAAGTAATCGGCGGCCTTATCTAATCGGCAATCCCATCAATGGGATTAGCTGTTTTCCGCAATCGTGAACATCAAATCTCCTAACCCGTTCATATGAACGGGTACGAGAAGAATAGCATTTTGAAACATCGACTACAACTCGGTTTGACCGTCGCAAAGTGTATTAGCTTATCGCAATTCGCTTTAGCGAACTTCCTTAATGACGACTCCGCGCATATAGCAGGCCGATACAGCACAAAACCTGTGTTTTCAAATCCGCCGCCACTGCCTATGGCCCCATACGCTTGCATGGTGAGGCGCTTCGCCTGTACCAAGACGATCATCAGTCTGGAGCCGCCCCACCATGCGCATTCTGCTCGCCCTCCTCCTGTTCGCGGCCAGCCCCCTTGCCGCCGAACCCGCCTCTAAAATCTTCGGCAAAGCCAAGACCCCCGCCCCCGGCGCGGCACAGGTGTTCGGCTCCTATGCCAAGGGGTGCCATGCGGGCGCGGTCGCCTTCCCGGTGGATGGGCCGAACTGGGCCGGAATGCGCCTATCGCGTGATCGGCACTGGGCGCATCCCTCCCTCGCCGATTTCCTCGTTCGCCTCTCGGATCGTGCGACCGAGGCGGGCCTGACCGGCCTGCTCATCGGCGATATGGGTCAGGCGCGCGGCGGCCCGATGCGTAGCGGACACCGCTCGCACCAGACCGGCCTCGATGTCGATATCTGGCTACGCCCGATGACCACCCGCCCCGACGCAAAAGCCCGCGAAAACCTGTCCTCCTATGATGTGGTCAAGGGCCGCCGCACGCTTGACAAGACCCTCTGGGCCAAATCCTCCGCCCGCGCGATCCCATTGGCTGCCGCCGACCCCGCCGTCGCGCGTATCTTCGTCCATCCCGTCATCAAGCGCGCCCTGTGCGAGGCTACCCAACCCGGCGCGCGCCCGTGGATATCAAAGATCCGCCCGTGGTGGGGCCATGACGCTCATTTCCATGTTCGCCTCGCCTGCCCCGCCGGATCACCCGAATGCAAGAACCAGCAACCGCCCCCCGCTGGCGATGGCTGTGGCAAGGAACTGGACTGGTGGTTCACCAATGAGCCGTACAAACCCTCCGACACCCCCCCGAAACCACCGCTGACATTGGATGATCTGCCCAAGCAATGCCGCGCCGTGGTCGCCGCCCAGTGATTCAAAAGTCAGTGATCAGACGCCTCGTTCTCCTCGCCGCCCTCGTCATCGCCCTCGCCGCCTGCGCCTTCTTCGCCCAAAAGGAATCGCGAACAGCTCAGATGCGCCAGACCATGCCGCTAGGCCAGCGCCTCGGCAATCTCACCTTGCTCGGCGCGGTCGAATGGTCATCCCCGCGCGCGGATTTCGGCGGATTCTCAGGGTTGGAACTGGAAGAGGACGGCGCGTTCACAGCCCTTACCGACAAGGGCCATTACGCCCGCGCCCGCCTGAAACTCGACCCCACCGGCGCACTCATCGGCATAGATGGCCTTGATGTCGCGCGCCTACACGGCGCAGATGGCGCATACCTGCAATCCCCCAATACCGATTCCGAAGCCCTGCGCCGGGGGCCAGATGGTGCTTGGTATGTCTCCTTCGAGCATATGGACCGCATCTCCCGTTTCAGCGCACTTGACGCCCCCGAAGAAGTCATCATCCGCGACCCCGGCCTCGACGCGCTCAATGACAATGGCGGGTTGGAAAGCATGATGGTCCTGCCCGATGGCCGCTTCATCGGCATCGCGGAGATTACCGACGATTGGAAAAAGGGTTATGAGGGCTGGATATTCGACGGCGAACAGGTCGAAACCTTCCGCCTCGCCCGCCATGGCTGGTTCGCCCCTACCGATATCGCCTTGGGACCGAATGGCGAATGGGTCTATGTGTTGGAGCGCCGTTTCACCCTGATCGGCGGTTTCGCCATGCGCATCCGCCGCTTTCCCCTCACCGCGTTACGCGCGGGCGCAAAGATCGACGCCGCCCTGCTGCTCGACACCCCCGCCGCCCCCCTGACCGAAAACATGGAAGGCTTGGCCGCGACGTCGGATAAGCAGGGCCGGACGATCCTCTACGCCATCTCCGACGACAATTTCCTTGCGCTCCAACGCACCCTGCTATTGCAATTCCGGGTGGAAAACTGAGAAAGAAGCCGACAATGCCACAGGTATCGCTGGACGAGATCGAGACCACCACCCGCACCGCCCTCGAAGCCCATGGCGCGGCCCCGTGGATCGCGCAGCACGTCGCCCATGCCGTCCGCGAGGCGGAGAGTTACGGCAACCGCATTTGCGGTCTTTACTACCTCGAGAGCTACTGCACGCAGCTATCCACGGGCCGCGTGAAAGGCGATGTCGAGCCACTCGTCACCCGCCCCCGCCCCGGCGCAGTCCATGTTAATGCCCGTTTCGGCTTTGCCCAGCCCGCCTTCGCCCGTGGCCTGCCCGATGCCATTACCGCCGCCCGCGAATGCGGTGTGGCCAGCCTCGCCGTGGGGCACGCCCATACCTGCACCTCGCTGGGCTATTTCACCGCCCAGATCGCCCGCGCGGGGCTGATCGGCCTCGGCATGACCAACGCCTCCCCCATCGTTGCCCCGCCGGGGGGCCGCACCCGCGTGCTCGGCACCAACCCCATCGCCTTCGCCGTGCCGGACGGCACGGGCGGCATCGCCATGCAGTTCGACCAATCCACCACCACGGTTGCCTTGGGCAAGATCACGATGGCGAAAGCGGCGGGCGAGTCGATCCCCGAAGGCTGGGCCGTCGATGCGGATGGCAACCCCACCACCGACCCGGCGGCGGCCCTGACCGGATCGCTGGTCAGCATGGGCGGCTACAAGGGCTGGGGCTTCGGCCTCATGGCCGAACTCTTGGCCGCAGGCATGACCGGCGGCCTCGCCAGCCGCGACGTCAAGCCCCTGAAGACCCCCGAAGGCCCGCACCACGACCTCGGCCAATACTACCTGCTGATAGACCCCGACACCTCCGGCGATTTCTTCGCTCGCGTGGCGCAAGTCGCGGAAGGCGTCGCCCTAGACGAAGGCGCAAGAATGCCCGGACAGGGCAAGACCCCGACCGACCCGGTCATGCTGGAGGACGCGGTATGGGCGCAGGCGCGGGACTTGGCGGGGGTGCTCTAACCACCATACCCAATAGCTAAATCTGAATGCTTGCAGACTACTAGAGATTTGCTAAACTACTTTAAGCGATATCCTCTGGAGGATTCATGTCTTCAACATTATTATCTCCAATTGAAAAACCCGGCGACATCCCCGATGTCGTACGCGACATGATTGAGGCACGTCGTCAAGAAGCGACGCGACATTTGGTTTATGCAGTCACAGTATGCACGGTTGTTGTAATTGCGATATGGTTCATGATCACGTTTTTTCCTGATGCCAAGGGCGTACTTTACGAAGAAATAGTCTCGATGGCAGGCGGAGGAACCACTCTATGCGGTGTCGGCTACTTTCTTCACGAGTACCGCGCTCTCCACAAAACGATACCGCCTGCGGAGGGATATCTGCGTATTCATGCACACCAAGCAGGACCACCACCGAAACCCGATCTTGGATTAGTACGTGAGGAAATGTTAAAATGGTTGAAAAGGTAGCGGGTAGTGACCGGCAGGAAATTATCTGGCTTGCGAACGAGGCAGAGCGCGCTGTCCGCAACCGTGGACGCTCCCGCATACTAATAGCCATGACGATTGGCGCGGCATTATTGACAGTCGCGCTACTGGTCTTACGATCAAGTGAGTATCAAAATGAAAAGAAATTACTTGAATCGCACGTTGCGGATCAAAAAGCACAAGCATTAATACTTAAAGAATCGAATATAAATTTACGTGTCGAACTTGACGAAGTCCAAGAGTCCTACGCATCACTTGAAGCAGAACACGAAACACAGACAATGTCGCTCCTCGCATCTGCAGCCAGCAGAGAGGAAGAACAAGTTGCAGCACTCGAAGCCAAACTTGAAAGTTTGCAGGCAGCTTACGAACAGACGCAGTCCGAAACCGCTGCTCTAAAGACGCAACTGGACACTGCCCAACGTGATCTGGACATTGCACAGAGGTCTATAGTAATTGCCAATGAAGAGAATACATTATTGGAAAGTAAAGTCACAGAATTAGTCGAAGCTAACGTCTCTTTGGCAAGCGAAGTGGCTACGGCAAGTGCCGCCGTTACCGAAGCAATACAGGTCGCACCTGCTGCGGTTCGTACTCAACCGACTTTTCAGAATCTTCGAGACGTGCAGCAATCTTTAGATAGCATTAAGCGCGCCAATCCGGTTCGTCGGTTCGCCATACCGTAATAATCTTCCATTAACCTGCGCCTAATCGACGCTTTGTTGCGCGTCCTGTTGACGACTGCCGCATTGCGGTATACTTGTTCGCACCTGCAACAAACGCCCGCACGGAGACGCCCCATGAGCGCCAATACCGCCCTGACCGAGACCGTCGAGGATACCCTGATCCCCGACCTGATCCCGACCTGCGCGGAGGCGGTGAAGGCGGTCGAATCGATCCTTGGAGCCGCCCGCACGGGCCTCGCCGCCCGCATCCCCCGCGACGAAAAGGGCCGCGTTTCCGGGGCCGCGCTGGAGCGCGAACAGCACGCCGCTCATTCCCTCGCATGGCTCGCCACCTACGCCGAAGCCCTGCGCCAGATGCACGGCTGGGCCGAGCGCCTGACCGCCGCAGACCGCTTCGGCACGCTCGAAGCCCTGATCCTGCAAGCCGCATTCGGCGAATACCTCGCCCAGATTGGCGGCGGCATTCCGATGTCTCAGGGCGAATACGCCCGCCTTGATGATATGGGCGCAGGTGAAACTGCCCGCCGCGCCCTCGACGCCGCCCCCGTCCGCGCGCTGATTACAGGCGGCGCAACTTCCCTGATCCGTGAACAGATTGCCCATATCATTGCGGGCCGCGATGCGGTCGCCACCTATGGCGATTGTGGTCTGGATGAAGATTACGACATGATCCGCGAGCAATTCCGCCGCTTCGCCGACGAAAAGGTCATCCCCCACGCCCATGAATGGCACCTCAAGGACCAACTCGTCCCCATCGAGATCGTTCAGGAAATGGCAGATCTGGGCGTCTTCGGCCTCACCATCCCCGAAAACCTCGGCGGTTTCGGCATGTCCAAGACCGCCATGTGCGTCGTCTCCGAAGAACTCTCGCGCGGCTATATCGGCGTCGGTAGCTTAGGCACCCGCTCCGAAATCGCCGCCGAGTTGATCTTGGGTGGCGGCACCGATGAGCAGCGCGAAGAATGGCTCCCCAAACTCGCCAGCGGCGAAATCCTGCCCACCGCCGTCTTCACCGAACCCAATACCGGCTCCGACCTCGGCGCTCTGAAAACCCGCGCAAAGCAAGACGGCGACGACTGGGTTCTCAGCGGCAACAAGACATGGATCACCCATGCCGCCCGCGCCGATGTGATGACGGTGCTGGCCCGCACGGTGCCGGACACCACCGACCATCGCGGCCTGTCCATGTTCCTTGCCCCCAAGATACGCGGTGATTGCGAAAACCCCTTTCCCAACCCAGAGATCAGCGGCGGCGAAATCGAAGTCCTCGGCTATCGCGGCATGAAGGAATACACCCTCGCCTTTGACGATTACCGCATCCCCAAAGACGCCCTCCTCGGCGGAGTCGAGGGTCAGGGCTTCAAACAGTTGATGAAGACCTTCGAGAGCGCGCGCATCCAAACCGCCGCCCGCGCCGTTGGCGTAGCCCAGAACGCGCTGGAGCTTGGCCTGCAATACGCGAAAGACCGCGAACAATTCGGCCAAGCTCTCCTCGCCTTCCCCCGCGTTTCCGGCAAGATCGGCGCGATGGTGGTCGAGATCATGGTCACGCGCCAGCTCACCTATTTCTCCGCCCGCGAGAAAGACGCCGACCGCCGCTGTGATTTGGAGGCAGGTATGGCCAAGCTGCTCGGTGCCCGCGTTGCATGGTCCGCCGCCGATAACGCGCTGCAAATTCACGGCGGCAACGGTTTTGCCCTCGAATACCCCATCAGCCGCGTTCTCTGCGACAGCCGTATCCTCAACATCTTCGAGGGTGCCGCCGAGATTCAGGCGGGCGTCATCGCAAGGCGCGTCCTCGAAAGCTGACCTTGGCGAGGCACGCCGCCGACCCAGCTCCCGCTATTTATCGGGGGCCGGGGAGTCAGACTTGCTGATCGTCATCGCTTTTTACCTTTACCGACCGGCTTCATGCCAGGGCAGGACAGCGACCGTTTCAGAACCGGCAGAACAACATCCGACCGCTTCTGACCGAGCTGCCCCATCATCGTGAAGGACGCCATGAGGAATTCCTTCTTTGCCGCCTTGCGGTCATCGGCGCTCCCGATCTGTGCCGCCGTCGCGCTTTCCACCATCGGTTTGAGTGCGCGGTTCAGCATGACCAGTTCCTTGTCGCTGACACCGCCCGCGACGATCTTCTCCACAGCGCAACCACAGGCTTTCTGAGGCGTATTACCCTTGCCGAAATCAGCATTCGGCTTGTTCTCCCGCGTCCGTGTTCCGATCCTGACGCAGGTATCGTAATAGGCGGTCTGGGCAGGGGAGCGCTTGATCACCGGCTCTGTCGCGGCGACCGTCACCGTGGGTTTCACGCCCGTCTGCGCCACTACCGACGGCGAGGAAGGGCCGGAGGTGATAACGTAGCCGCCGACGAATGTGATGCCGATAATGGCTGCTGTGATGATCCGTTCCATGGTGGTGTTCCTCCCGACATACCGTTTTCCGAGAAATAAACCCCATTGCACTTTCGATCACGTTAAGAGAGGACTACCCGCAAAAGCTGCCAAAATGTGCGCGCCATCACGCCAGAGTTGTTGAAACGACGCCACAATCACTCGAAATCGTACATTGTTGGCTCTCATATTCGTGCCGATATGATACGCTGCATTTTGGTAAACATTAACGGAGTAGTCGGATGAAACTTTCATGGTGTGTACTTGCCGTTGGCCTTCTTGGCTCGACGGCGGCGATGGCGGATGGCCTCGAATGTCAGGCTAACATCATCTATGGTGACAACCCGACGGTGCGCGATGTGGCGACCGGCGAAACCGTGACGATTGTGCCCGAAGCCTATCTGCCCCGAACGCAAGTCTTCCAGAACTATGACTTCAACCTCAGCGGAAGCTACAGCCGCCCTATCCCTGCAACCGCGACAACCTACGAGCCTGTGCCCGTGACGCCGCCAGAGCCAACCTATACGCCCGCCCCGGCGGCATCGCCCTCCACTTTTCTCGATGGCACGATGTGGCGACTCGCCACCCTTGACGGACAGCCGGTTATCGCCCCTGCAACGCTGAATTTTGAGGCGGGCGGGCGCTATGGCGGGCGGGCGGCCTGCAACACTTATGGCGGCGATGTCACCGCTTTCACCAATTTCAAGATCAACTTCCGCGCCCCCTTCTCCACCCGCCGTGCGTGCCCTCAACTAAGCGAGGAGCAATCCTATTTCTCGATCCTTGAGACCGCGACCGATTTCCGTCCGGGCCGCGAAGGCGACACCCTCGCCCTGCTCGACTCGACTGGCGTCACCCGCGCGACCTTCCAGCGTGACGGCGATGTCCCCGGCCAAGTCGGCGCATCCCTTGTGGGCATGTGGTCAATCGCCGGTGTGCTGAGTGACGGCGCGCTCAATACCGATGCGGGCTTTGGCTCGCCCACCATCGAGTTCCTCGACAATGGCAACTTTGTCGCCTCGCTCGGCTGTAACAATGCACAGGGCAGCTACACCCAATCTGGTTCGTCGCTAAGCTTCGGCACAATCGCCGTTACTGCGCGTCAATGTCTGGTCGCTGCTCCGTTTGAAGGCCCATTCCAGCGCCACATACCAAACATTACGACCGTACAAGCCATTGGCGGCGGCGTCAGCCTACGCGATGCCAGCGGTATTGAATTGATCCGCCTGACCCGCTGATCATCAAAAAAAGCGGGGGCGTAATCGAATACGCCCCCGCCCTCGTTTTTCTTCTCAAGGATCGCCAGATCCCTTATTTCCGGCGGCGGCTTAGGCCAAAACCCGCAAGCCCCATCAGGATCAGCGCCAAACCACCCGGAGCGGGAACCGAACCGCCACCACCCGGAGTAGGAGCCGTGCCACCCGGAATGGGAGTGGAACCACTATTCCCGGTAGGGGCGGTGCCTGCTGCACAATAATATGCCGTTAGCCTGTCACAGACAGAATTGTCACGACCAAGCGTCGTTTCAAATGCGCTGTCGAGCCACATCTGGCTATCAAAGCCAAAGTTAGAGATCGAACCATCGGCATTGTAAGTGATATCGGTCCCAGCGGTCTGGTGGAACCAGATGCCCGCCTGTTCCCCTAGCTGAACCCCGTCCCAATCGGCATCAGAAAACGCGCTATTGATCGCGCCAACATCAATCGAGAACATGGTCATGTCATACCCATACCGATCATGCTTTCCACCATCGACAAAAGCGTTGTCAAATGTACCGAGCAACGTACCGTTGCGATAGCTGTTGGGGTTGTTCCGACCGTTATAGTTATAGGCGGTGATGCGGTTCGTCTCCCGATCACCATATAGTACAGCATATTCATTCGCGTTGGTCTTAGGGTTCATACCGCTAGAGACGACCAGCCAGAAACCATCCTTCGTACCATCGTCCTTGAACTTCATCGAATACGTCTGGTTCACATCGTCATACGAGTTCCAAACGCCATCATCATGGTAATCAATCGAGAAGATCGTTGCGGAAGCCGTATTGACGGTCAGAAGCGTTGCGAGGGAAAATGCAACGGCGGTCATTGTTTTGCGGGTCATTGTTCGTGTCTCCAGTATGTGTGGTTTTGTCTGCGTATGCACCGATATGAGCAATAGACACGCCAAATCTTGAAAAACATAAAATTTGCAAATAATTACAGTGATTTATATAGTTTTAACTTTTGGTTAATCACGATCACGCTCCCGTGATGGGCCTTTCCGGCACAATGCGCCACCCAGAACAGGACAGATGTATCATCCATAGAAAATCGCGATATCGCCGGGATTAAGAACCGGTAAAATCGTCGGGGTTCACCTCATCGCCCGGTGAAATCGACCCCGTTCGCCGCGCATCTCTAGCAGCGTCAGCACCCCGGTATCGTAGCATCCACTATCTACACCGATCCGATGGTGATCGACCCCGAACGCATAGGGCGTATGCCCATGCACCACCACACAGCCGAACGGCCATTCCCCATCCGCACAATCCAGAAACGGCCCGCGCACCCACATCAGGTCACGCGCCCCCTGCTCCGCCATCTCACGCTGCGGGTTCAGCCCCGCATGGGCGAAGACAATATCCCCCTCGCGGTGCCGCAAAACCGTCGAACGCAGAAAATCTGCACGCGCCTCCCCTAGCGCCGCCCGCAAAGCCGCCCCTCGCGCTTCTGGTGACAATGCCGGATCAACGCCGAGATCATCGAACGTGCTTTCCCCGCCATAGGTCAGCCAGTTATCGAAGGTGTCGGTCGAAACCCCGCCTTCCAGCCCCGCCCCATCGATCAGATATTGGTCGTGATTGCCGCGCAGGGCGACCACCTCTAGCTCCGCAATCCCCGGCCCAGCGGCAACCATCGACAGCGCCCCCGGTGAATCCCGCCCCCGGTCGACATAATCACCCAAATAGACCAGCAGCCCCGGCTCCCGCACCATATCGCGCAAGAACCGATGCAGCGCCTCTAACTGCTCAATGCAGCCATGCACATCCCCGATCGCCCAAAGGGGCCGCGCCGCCACAATCCCACGCGGCATGTCAAACCATTCATCGGTTCGCACATCCATATATCAGGGCCGTATCGTCGCGAGTTTCACACCAAAACCAACGAACACGATTCCGGTAACACCCTTGAGCCACCGCTGAAAACGATCCCCCCGCGCCGCCTGCGCAAGCTGCGAGAACAGCAACACCATCATAGCGAACCACGCAAAGTTCAGCATTGAATGGACGAAAACCAATAGGAACGACGCCCCAATCGCTCCATCCGCCTGCGAAATAAACTGCGGAAACGCCGCCAGATAGAACATCGACGTCTTTGGGTTCAGCACATTGGTCAAAAACCCCTCGATAAAGGCCGCACACAACGTTTGCCGTTCCCGCGCCGGAGTGATGGCCACGGCCATCGCCGCCCCTCTGACAGCGTCACGCAACGCTTTGAATCCGATCCAGCACAGATAGCCCGCCCCCAGCATCTTCACCACAAAGAACGCCTGCGCCGATTGCACGAGAATCAACGAAATCCCCAAAATCGAGAGCGTGCCGTGGACATAAAACGCGGCGAGGAATCCAAAGACATTCGCAAACCCCGCTGCCTTGCCAGAAGTCGGCACCGTCTTGGCAACCAACACACCATTCGGTCCGGGCGACATGACCAGTAGCGATGCGATCAGGGCAAAGCTCAGAAGCGTGTCGATATCCATCAGTTCAGCCACCACACCATGAAATTCAGATAGGCCGCGAATCCGACCCACATTATATACGGCACCGTCAGCCAGAACGCGGGGCGAGACACCTCATGGTATTTCTTCGCCATCGCCACGATCAACAGCCAGAACGGTACGACGACGATCAATCCGCCCAACGGCGATTGCATCCCAAAGAACACCATCGACCACAGCATATTGAACACGAGCTGCACGAAATAGAGCCATAGCCCTCGCTTCACCGCCTTAGGCTCGCGCCATCCCTCGCGCCAGACCAGCCACGCCGCAATCCCCATCATCAGGAACAACGCGGTCCACGCGATGGGAAACGCAGCATTCGGCGGATTCAGCGCCGATTTCTCAAGCGTCGGATACCAATCCTCCAACGCACTCTGCGTCGCCGCCCCGCCCACGCCTCCAATCAGAAACGCAAATCCGACGAAGACGCCCAGCGTGATCCCGCTCTTTACGCCTTCTGAGGCTGCCATTTGATGCCCTCGCCCTTGGCTGCCGCCTCGGCATATAACGCCTCACAGGCGGTTTCGATCTGCCCGCCGACTCCCTCAAGAAACGGTTCCGCCGCCAATCCTTTCTCGATTGGGTCGAGGAATTCCAGCACCATCGTACCGGGTGGCCGCAAAAAGCTGCCCTTACCCCAGAAAAGCCCCGTATTCAGCGCCACGGGAATGCAGGGCAAATGCGCAAACGTCTCGTATAGCCGCCACGAGCCGACTTTCCAGGGCCGCTCTACCCCCGGCGGCGTGCGGGTGCCTTGTGCAAAGATAGTGATCTGCCCCGGCTTAGCCTCATGTTCGGCGAGGAATTGGCGCGTCATCGACGCCACCGCCGAGCCGCCCTTGCCCCGATGCACCGAGACAGTGCCGATCCGCATCGCATACCAGCCAAGGAACGGCGTCCAGCGCAATTCCTGCTTCATCACGAATTTCACCTGCGGCAGCGCGACCATGAACATCATCATATCAATGAAAGATTGGTGCTTGCTGATAAGCAGAGCGGGTTCCGTCGGTATCGTCCCGCGCACCTCCCATTTCAGGCCGAGCAGGTGGCGCGCAACCCACAGGACATGGCGCGAATATGCTTTCATCACCCAATACCCGCCCGCGCGCGAGGTCAGGCCGATGGGTGATAGGCCGATGCCGTAAATCGCCATCGAAATATAGACCCAGATATTGAAGATCAGCGACCGGATGAACAGCATCATGCCCGCCGCCTCAGCGTCGCCATTACCGCCAACCGCGCCGCCAACAGCGCGATTACACCACAGACGACCACGATCCCAACCCATACGAACGGCCAGTAATAGGGTGCCTCCAGCATCGGCAAAGCCGAGCGCACGCTCGCCAGCGTGTCAAGACCAACAAAAGCCGCCAGCGCCAACCCCGACCCAATCAATCCACCAATTGCGCCCAGCCAGAAGAACCGCTTCTGGTACAGCCCCGCGACGAAACGATCCTCGGCCCCGGCCATACGCAACGCGCCGATGGTCCCTTGATGCGCGCTCATCGCAATGGAAACGACAACGAAAACCGCCGCCATAATCGCCACCACGGTCAGACCTACGGCCCAGTAAGACAAGTTTGCAATGGCATGGGCCGCCTTGGCCGCCCGGTTACGCCACCGGCCATGGTCGTCATAGATTGCGCCCGTCGACGCTCCGTCCAGCCGCGCCTGAATCACCGATGGGTCTGGCTCGTTCAGACCATCAAGGGTCACGGCGACAATACTTGGCGCGGGCAATTCGCCCAGTTCCGGCGCTCCCCCAAACCACGGCGTCAACAGATCGGCCACATCCTTCTCGCTCAGGGGCCGCGCATCCTCGATCCCATCCGCATCACGCAAGATATCCAGCACCAGCGATATCCGCCGCGCGCGGTCATCCTCTCCCCCCGGTATCCGCACCGTGGCGGCCCCGGCCAACCCTTCGGTCCACGTCCCCGCAATCCGCGTCGTGCCCAGCGCGCCAGCCAGCGAGAAACAGGCCAGAAACGCCATCGCCGCGATCAACAGCACCATCATAAGCCCGCTTGCGGTGGTGAAGGGGATCAGTGCGCTTTTTCGTCCCAATGCACTCATGCCGCCCGTCCCATCCCGTCATCCACGGTGCCACCACGCAACGTTGTGATCGGCAACTTGTATCGCTCGATCATCGGCACATCATGGCTGGCCAGCAAGATCGTCTTGCCCAGCCGGTTCATCTCCACGAACAACGCCATGATCCGCTCGGACATTGCCGGATCGACGCTGCCGGTCGGTTCATCGGCAAGAATGATATCCGGCGAAGCAACGACCGCCCTCGCAATCGCCACGCGCTGTTTCTCACCACCCGATAACTCAGGCGGGCGCACATCCATCTTATCGCCCAAGCCGACCCACTGTAGCATTTCGGTCACATTATCCCGATACGCCATCTCGCGCGCACCCGCCACGATCAGCGGTAACGCAACATTCTCGGCGGCGGTCAGGTGGTCGAGCAATCGGAAATCCTGAAACACCACCCCAATTCGGCGGCGAAACCATGCGATTTCGTCACGGGTGAGCGTGGTCACGTCACGCCCAAAAAGCGAGATACGCCCGGAGGTTGGCTTCTCATCGAGATATAGCAACCGCAGCAGCGAAGACTTGCCCGCCCCGGACGCCCCGGTGATGAACTGGAACGACCCGGCGGGTATCTCCAGATTCACGCTTTGCAGCACCTCAGCACCGCGATTGTAGCGGAATCCAACATTCTCGAACAGAATCAAAGCGTCGCTCCCAAGCCATACCAATCGATACGATGCGCAACTTCGCAGAGCAAAGGGCTTGCGACAAGGTTTCCATGACCGTTAATGTAATTTCATATGACCCATTTTGATACAGGTCGTGCCGAGGTGGTCACAAGATCGCCTACCGGACCGGGCTGCGGAGACGAGAATGTCCCAGAGCATCGTGCTGAATTGCCCCAACTGTGCCACACGGTTCAGCGCACCGGCTGAAAAGTTCATTCCCAATGGACGACAGGTGCGCTGCTCGAATTGCCAGCACACATGGTTCCACGCCGCCCCTACGGTTTCGCACGCAACGACACTGAAGGGCGGCGCGACCGTCAGTACCAAGGGTGCCACCACCGCAACGGCAACGGCCATGACCACCGCAACAGAAGCCACCGCCGCCACGGCGACAAATGTCATAGCGGCGGCACCGGAAAGCCAAACCATTCGCGATGAGATCGCCGAGCGTGAGCGGCAGCGCGGCGGCGGCTTTTTCTCATGGCTACTCTGGGCTTTGGCCCTCTTTCTACTTGCCGCAATCCTCGCTTATATCTTCCGCGAACCGCTCAAGCGCGCCGCCCCCTCTCTCGCCCCCTATATCGAGCAATATACAACCCGCGTCGATACCACCGCCCAACGGCTCGTGGGCACCGGTAAACCCGCCCCTGTTCTGATCCCCAGCAATATTCGCTACGATCTCAAAGGGTATGACGAGGGCGAAGAAGGCGAGAAAGCCATGCTGGTTGAAGCACAGCTCAAAAATATCGGCGATGAGGAACTACCCGCCCCCCAACTGCGCGTGCGCATCGTCGATGCGGATAACGAACAACTGCACGGTACGGTAATCGGCCCCGAAGACATGGACGCCATGACAATCAAGCCGGGCGAAAGCACCCGCTATTTCGTCCGCATCCCCGAACCTCCGGTCGATTTCGACCGCGTGCTGGTTGATTTAGAGGAATAACCCTCAAGCGCGGCCCAGTAGGTCGCGCGCAATCCGCTCGAATATGGCCGTGCCAACCGGGATCAGGTCATCCGGGAAGTCATAATCGGGATTATGCAGCGCCGCATAGTCTTCCCCCGGCCCCAAGCACAGCATCGCCGCCTTGGCCGTCCATCCAAAAACGCCAAAATCCTCTGATGCCCGCATCGGTAGACCGTCACTGCCATTCTCGACACCGATAGCGGTCATCGCCGCAATCGCGATATCCGTGGCGTCGGGATCGTTGATCGAGGCTGCGAAATCGTCACAAACATCGAAAGTGATCTCCAACCCGGCTTCCCTAGCCGCCGCTATCGCCAACGCGCGGGCATCCCCGGCGATACCTTCCATCGCGTCATCGCGTGCCGTACGCAGGGTCGCATGAATCACTGCCTCCCCCGGCGCAATCCCAAAGGTCGGCTCCCCAATCCGAACATGGGTGATGGTCACGAGCCGGAAATCATCACCCAGCGCGCCACCATTCCCCAGCGCGTCAAGCACCGGGATCAGCTTGGCAACGGCCTGCGCGGGCGAGACACCATCCTCAGGGTCCGCCGCATGGGCCGTCTTCCCGGTCAGCCGGATTGCCAGCCCTTGCGACGCACAATTAACCAGCCCCTTACGAATGGACACATACCCGAAAGGACGCCCCGGTTCGATATGGATCGCGAAGGCCCAATCCGCCCGAATATCGGCATAGGCGGGATCAGCCACAACCGCCCGCGCGCCGCTGCCATCTTCTTCGGCGGGCTGGAACATCAGCACCACACGCCCCCACGCAACGGGATGGCGCGCAATCAATCGGCCCAGCCCCAGCAGCATCGTCATATGGCCGTCATGCCCGCACAGATGCCCTTTGCCCGGCACTTCAGACACCCATGGCATATCGGATTTTTCCTGAATGGGCAGGGCATCGAGTTCGGCCCGGAACAGGACGGTCGGGCCATCCACGCCACTGTCGAACACGGCGGCGACTCCATGGCCACCCAAATCGGTCACGATCCGCGACGGTGACAGCGGTTCCAACGCCCCAACGATTGCACGCGCCGTCTCCACCTCCTCCCCGGAGATTTCAGGGCGTCGATGCAGCGCGCGGCGAAACCCGGTCAATTCCACCAAATCGGAATTCGTCAGCACGTTACCGGCCCTCCTTGGCGGCGGCGATACATTGGGGTCGTCAGAACCGATCCTGCAACCGGTCCAGATAATCCCGCTCATCCGTTGGCCGCTCACGCTCACCCTGACGGCGGCGGATTTCGCGCTGAATTTCCTGCGCCCGATTGCGCGCCCGCTCACCCGGAACCTCAACGCCCTGACCGTCATCCGGCCCGAATGTGCGGCCTACCCGACCAAAGGGATCGAGCTGGTCCGGGTTCTGGCCTGCATCGGCATTGCTGCCCCGACCATTTTCCTGACCCTGCCCGCTTTCCTGCGCTTCGCGGCGGCCTTCCTCGGCCAACGCCTGCGCACCCTCACGCAGTCGGTCGAGGGCTTTGGCTTGCTCGTCCAGCGCCGAGTTAAGATCGCCTTCGGACAGGCGGTCACGGGCCGCTTCCATATCGCGTTCGGCCTGGTTCAGCGCCCCGCGTGCGTCGCCATCATCGGGCACGCCGGGGATTATGCTGTCCAGATCACCGCGTAGACCTTCCTGCTGACGTGACAATCCCTGCCCGCCTTCACCGGATCGCTGCCCTGGCCGCTGACGTCCGCCCTGACCTTCTTGTCCGAATTGCTCACCACGACCTTGGCCGCCTTCGCGCTGGCCGTCACGGCCCCGCTGACCTTGTCCGCGCTGTGACCCTTCGCCAGACTGGCCTTGCCCCTCTTGGCCCTGCGGTTGCTGGCCTTGGCCTTGCTGACCCTGCTGTTGGCCCTGTTGTTGCTGGCCTTGCTCGCCCTCTTGACCATCTTGCTGGCCTTGCTGATTCTGGCCTTCCTGCAATTCACGAAACGTCTCATCGGCCAGATCTTGCTGGCGGCGCATCATCTCCTGCAACGCCTGTTCCTGCTGCTGCTGTTCGCCGCCCTGTCCGTTCTGGCTCTGACCCATTTGCAGGTTTTCGAGCATCTGCCCCAGTTGCGATAGCATCTGTTCGGCCTGCTCGCGCGCGCCATCTTTGGCCGATTGCTCCATCTGGTCGAGCATCCGTTCGAGGTCTTCGCGTGACAGGGTCCGTTGCTCTTGCTGCTGGCCCTGCTGCTGCTCGCCATTTTGCTGATCGCGCTGGGCTTGGCGTATCATTTCGTCGAGATAATTGCGCATCGCCTGACGCATTTCGTCCATCAGACGCTCGATTTCCTCGTCCGACGCCCCGCGCTCTAACGCATCCTTCAACCGCCGCTGTGCCGCGCGCAACTGTTCCAATTCGTCCGAAAGATCACCTTCTTCCAGCCGAATCGCCGCCTGCCACAACAGATCTAGGATATCGGCCCGCTCATCCAGCACCCGATCTTCGCCCAATGCATAGGTCAACCGCTTGATCGCGCTCGTCGTCATCAGCGCGGCTTTGGAATCGGTGAAATAATCGTCCGGGTAATCCGTCACGGCTTCCAGAAGGTCCAGCACGTCCCACGCATCGCGGATATCCCATGCCAGCGCCCGCCGCTGCTCGATCAATGCTTTGGCCATCGGCTCGGTAAACACACGGGCGGGTAAGATGAACTGCACCACTTCCGACTCGCCGGTCTGTCCGGCGGCGTCCTCGACGGTAATCACCATCTGCACCGGCGAACCGGCCAGCGGATGCTCGGTAAAATCCTCCTCAAAGGCGACCGGCTCCGGCTTATCGGCATATCCGATAAAGACACCCAGCTCCAGATCGATAGGCGGGTCGATCTCCTCCGGCGCATCCGCCATCCCGCTACGATCCGCAATGACCGATGTCCGCGCGGCCATCACTCCGTAATCGTCGCGACCAATATACGAAAAAGCCAGCGCACGCTCCGCACTCGGCTCCGGCATATCCGCAATTTCGGCAGAGGGGGGCAGGTCGGGCGTAATCGTAAAGCGCCAATCCGCCATAGGTGTCTCGCCAAACAATACCGCCACTTCCGCATTCGATATCAGATCATGCGTCAGGCCATAGATACCGGGCGCTTCCTCCGTAAATTCGGCTTCCATGCCCGTCAGCACCGGCATCGCCTCGATCCCGCTCGCCCGTAGGGTCAGCACGGACCCCGTTGGCACCGTAATCGCCTCACCCGACCGTTCCGTCAGGTATATCGGTGCAGCCCCGGTATAGGGCGGCGGTGCGGCCCAAGCCTCCAGCGCGGGGGCCAAGGTCGCGGCCTCGGCGGCGGGGGGTGTCGGGTCCAGCAATGCGGCGATCCGGTCGACCCCGCCCACCTGCGCATAGCCCAGCGCGGCGAGGAACACCCCAAAAGCCGCAAATCGCAAATTCCACCCATCGAAAGGCGCCAGCCGCAAATCCGCATCCGGCGAGCGCGCCTCAGCCGCCTCCCGCGCCACCCGCTCCCGGTGTGCGCGCCACAAAGCCTCCGATGCCGCATCGCCCTGCCCAACCGCGATATCCTCGTCGAGCATCGTCACCGCGCGTGAGCCAAGGCTGTCATCCAGTCGCCGCATCGCATCCGCGCGCGTCGGCGCAGTCAGCGAGCGCACCCCACGCACCACCGTCCAGAGCAACGCCAGCCCGACTACTCCGGCCAGCACAGTCCCCCAAATTCCCGGCATAGAGCCAAAGACCCGAAGCACCACCAACGCCAGCGCCACCAGCGCCACGCACCACAGCGGCCAGAATGCCCGTACAATCCGCTCTATCCATAGCGTCCGCCGCGCAGAGCCAAGCTTGCGCGTCAGAATGTCGGTCAGGCCAGATTTTGGCGTGGCATTCATACGGGTTCTCCTCGGTCGGATATCAGTCCGAACTTAGCCAATCCGGCACTTTATCCCTACCCAACATATCGTCATATGTGAGGCGCGGGCGTGCAAGGGCGAATTCGTCGCGCTTCACGATTACCTCCGGCGCGGGCGGACGGGTATTATATTCCGATGACATGACCGCCCCGTAAGCGCCCGCCGAGCGAAACGCAACAAGGTCTCCGGCCTTGAGTTCCGGCATTTTACGCGCCTTGGCAAAGGTATCGCCGCTTTCGCAGATCGGCCCAACCACGTCATACTCAAAGGTCGGCGTCCCCGGTGCAGGCTCCACCACAGGCACGATTTCGTGATAGGCATCGTAGAGCGCGGGCCGGATCAGATCATTCATCGCCGCATCCAGAATCGCGAACCGCCGCTCGCCTGCTTCCTTCACATAGATGACCTCGGCCACCAGAATACCCGCATTCGCCGCAATCAGCCGCCCCGGCTCGCACTCAAACTCACGGTCTTCCCATCCGGCAAAGACCTCCTGCACCACTTTGCCGTAATCCGTTGGCAGGGGCGGCATCTCATTCGTTCGCTCATAGGGCACCCCAAGCCCGCCCCCGATATCGAGGCGCGGCACGGGAATACCACCCGCCTCCAGTTGCTCTACGAGGCTACGCATCCGGGTATAGGCTTCACGAAACGGTTCCAGATCGGTTAGCTGCGAGCCGATATGCATGTCGATGCCGACCACCTCGATCCCCGGCATCGCGGCGGCGCGGGCATAGATACGCGGCGCGTCTTCATAGGCGATGCCGAACTTGTTCTCCGCCTTGCCCGTGCTGATCTTCTCATGCGTCTTTGCATCGACATCAGGATTCACTCGGAATGAGACCGGCGCACGCACCCCCATCGCCACGGCAACGGCGTTCAGTGCATCCAGTTCCGGCTCCGATTCGACATTGATCTGCCGAACACCGTTTTCCAGCGCAAAGACTAGCTCCGCCTTGGTCTTGCCCACCCCAGAAAAGATAATCCTTTCACCGGGAATACCCGCTGCAAGCGCGCGTCGGAACTCCCCTTCGGACACCACATCCGCCCCCGCCCCCAACCGTGCCAGCGTCGCCAGTACCGCCAGATTGGAATTCGCCTTAACCGCATAACAGATCAGCGGGTCCAACCCCGCCAATCCATCCCGAAAAACCGTGAAATGCCGCTCTAGCGTAGCGGTCGAATAACAATAGAACGGCGTGCCGACATCATTGGCTATCGCCATGATATCCGCATCTTCGGCATGAAGCCGTCCATCACGGTATAGAAAGTGATCCATCGTCGGGTATCCGGGTTCGGGAAGGTCAGGTCGTCAGAAAAGCGTGCGGGTCGGGCGCTCCGCTTCGTTTTGGGTGCCGGGAGGTTGTAGCGCCCCCTTCTTACCACAGGCAGCAAGGCCCAGTGACAACGTAAGGGTGAGAATCAGTAGGACCGTTTTCATGGTATATCTCCATCGATACGACCCCGCCCTCTTCGCCCACCCATCGGGCGCGGTCAATGCGGAGGCATAGATGTATCCCCTATAACCTGCATTATTGCCTTGAACCGCGCCCGTACTAGCTTATTCCGTACACCTCGCACCTTAGTATTAGGTGCAGCGCACCATCGGTCTTGAAGAAAATGATGATTTGTGTTATAAAACTTATGTCATTCAACACTGACCGAATCTAACTCATCGCGCTGGTACGGCTCCATTGCCGCTACTGGTTCATTTTTTGCGCGATATACCGATGCACGTCGTTCTTTTCTGGGACAGGCGCGCCTCCGGTCAGGTTAAGGCGTGGGTGAACGGGTTCGTCGCTTTCCGGGGCGAATCTGCAAAGAAACAACATCGGAGACGAAAAAACGATGGCAAAAACCACGAAAAACGCCGCCTTCCGCGCCAACGAGTATATCGTCTATCCGGCTCACGGGGTCGGACGCATCACCTCGATCGAAGAGCAAGAGATTGCGGGCGCTAAACTCGAATTGTTCGTCATCTCGTTTGAGAAAGACAAGCTAACCCTGCGCGTGCCGACCGCAAAGGCGAAAAGCTGCGGAATGCGCCCCCTGTCTGACAAAACCACGATCACCAAGGCGCTCGACACACTTCAGGGCCGCGCCCGCGTCAAGCGCGTGATGTGGTCACGCCGTGCGCAGGAATACGAACAGAAGATCAATTCTGGCGACCTTGTCTCCATTGCCGAAGTCGTGCGCGACCTGCACCGGGGCGAAGACCAGCCCGAACAATCGTATTCCGAGCGTCAGCTTTACGAAGCCGCGTTCGAGCGCCTGACCCGTGAAGTTGCCGTCGTTGAGAAGATCGAAGAAACCGCCGCTGCTGAGCGTCTGTCTGATGTATTGATCAAGCGGGCGGCCTGATACCTGTGATAGTGGGAAAGGCTTGACTTTTCCCGCCATACGCCCCTATGCACGCGCCTGATTTGCCGCTGGCTTTGCCCCACGGCCCCACATTACCAGATGGAGACGTTCCATGGCCAAGCCAACCACGATCAAGATCCGCCTCAACAGCACAGCGGGCACCGGCTTCTTCTATGTTACCCGCAAAAACGCACGCACAATGACCGAGAAGATGAGCGTTCGCAAATATGACCCTGTTGCGCGCAAGCATGTCGAATTCAAGGAAGGCAAAATCAAGTAAGATTTGTCTTTTCGCGATAGTGGATTAAGTGCCGTCCTGCTGGGCGGCGCTTTTTTTGTGCCTGCATCCGCTCAATTCAGGCACGGAACCACACTTCCCATAAGGGTGGAGGTCCGACCACCCCAACCGACAAGCGGCCCGCATGCGCCTCATCCTCTCCTTCGCCGCCCTGTTCCTATCAATTATCTTCGTACAACTCGGCTCCGGCACGCTCAGCCCGCTCGACGCGCTATCGGGTCGCGTCATGGGCTTTTCGGCGCGAGAGATCGGCCTGCTCGGCTCGGCGCATTTCCTTGGCTTCATCGGCGGCTGCATCGCCACCCCGGCCATTATGGCGCGCGTGGGTCATAGTCGCGCTTTTGCCGCCTTTGCCGCCACCGGCGCAATCAGCGCATTGCTGCACCCTCTGTTCGAGACGGCGACCGCATGGGCCATCTTGCGAATCGCCACGGGTGCGACGGTTGCGGGTGCCTATACGGTTATCGAAAGCTGGCTACAGGCCAAGGCGACCAATCAAAACCGGGGCCGCGTTTCCAGCGTCTACCGCCTTGTCGATCTAACCGCCTCCCTCGGCGCGCAGGTAATGATCGCCGGGTTGGAGCCAGCGTCCTATGTCTCCTACAACATCATCGCCTGTCTCTTGTGCCTGTCGCTCTTGCCCCTCGTTATGACGACGGCCAAGCCTCCGCCCTCGCCAACCACCCCGAAATTACGGGTATTGAAGGCGATTCGCCTCTCCCCCATGGCTGCGGCGGGCGTCGTGACTGTGGGCCTTTCGACCTCCAGCTTTCGCATGGTCGGCCCACTCTATGGCGACGTAAACGGGTTGGTGCCCAGTCAGATCGGCTTATTCCTCGCGGCGGCGGTCTTGGGCGGCGCAATGGCCCAGCCGGTCATGGGGTATTTCTCCGACAAATACGACCGGCGAAAACTGCTGATCGTCGTTTCGGTTCTCGCATTGGCGGCTTGCGCCTTCTTCGTCACCCGGCCAGAGGTACAGAGTTTTAACGAGCTACTCACCGCGTCTTTTCTGTTCGGTGCCTGCTCTTTTCCGCTCTATTCAGTCAGCGCGGCCCATGCGAATGACTACGCGGAACCCGATTTCGTCGTCGAGCTAAACGCCTCACTGGTGCTGATGTATGGTCTTGGCGCGGTCGTCTCGCCGCTGGTCGCATCCGAGTTGATTGGGCGCTATGGCCCATCGGCAATGTTCGCCTATATCGGCGCGGCCCATGCGGGATTGATGATCTTTGGCCTCTGGCGCATGACCCGCCGCCCGGCCAGCGACCGCAAGACCCCCCACACCTACCGCCCCCGCACCTCCATCGTATTGGAGCGGCTGCTTCGGCGGCGGGGACGCTGAAACGTTTTCAGCAGACCGAAGTTTGTTGAAAAAGCGATGATGACTCTCATCGGAACCACTCTCCCCAGCCCTCCTCGTATAGACGCGGGAGGGGTTGATCGAACAAGGTGGCGGGGGGCATGTCTAGGCGGGACATATCAGGGGGAAACCGGGTCATCGCTTGCCACGTTTCCTCATCGAGAAAGCGCAGGCCATCCGGTAAGGTGCGACGCGGCGCATCGCCTAGGCGCGGCCCGGCCATGACGAAGCCCCATTCGCCGAAGCTGGGGATATAAGCATGATAGCTTTGCGTGCGAAGGGTATCGCCGGGGGCAAGGGGCGCCTCAGTCGCGGCGAGGGTGGCGGCGATGGTCCAGTAAGTCTTGCGGGCGTATAGGGGCGAGGTTGCCTGCGTGACCAATATCCCACCCGCCGCCATGCGCTTGGTAAGCGTGGCATAGAAAGCGCGGCTGTAGAGTTTTGCGACGGCCAGATCCTTTGGGTCCGGCAGGTCAAGGATGGCGACGTCAAACAGCGTGTCCTCAGCCTTCAGGAATTCCCACGCATCGGCGTTGACGATCGTGACGCGAGGATCGCTGAGCGCGCGGTCGTTGAGAGGGGCGAGCATGGGATGATCGCGAAAAAGATCTGTCACAGCGGCGTCAATATCGACCAAGGTCACGCGCTCTACCCCCGGATATCGGAGCACTTCACGGGCGGCCATGCCGTCGCCACCGCCGAAGATGACGACGGATTCAATACGCGGAGCATGGATCATGGCGGGGTGAACGAGGGATTCGTGGTAGCGATGCTCATCAAGGGTATCGAACTGGATCGATCCGTTTAGGAATAGCTGAATGCGCTTACCATTACGGGCGACAACAACGCGCTGATAGGGGGTATCTTGCGCCAGCACGATTTCATTTTCGTAGAGGCGGCGTTCCATACCGCCCAAGGCGTCTTCGCTCCAAAACGCCCCCGCCCCAATCGCTGCGATACCAGCGACCAATGCAAGGCGGATACCCATGCCGCATTGCGCGCGGAAGAGCCATAGGCCCATCGCGGCAACGGCCAGATTAAGCGAGCCGAGCGCGAAGCCCGACCCCATCAGGCCAAGCTGCGGAACGAGGACGAGGGGGAAGAGAAGCGCCGCCGCGAGCGCGCCGATATAGTCAACGGTCAAGACGTTGGAGAGGGTAATCTTCAGGGCTTTGCGGCCTTCGAGGATACGGATGACCAGCGGGATCTCCAAGCCGACCAACGTGCCGATCACGCCGCAAACGAGGAAGAGAAACGGCTGATAATTCTCGACCAACGCAAAGGCGGCAAAGAGGATCATGGCGGAGAAACCGCCCATCACACCCAGCCCGATCTGTGCGGCGACAAAGGCGCTTTCCGGCTGCGTGATGTGCCGCGACAAATATGCCCCCGCACCCATCGCCGTCATAAAGAGGCCGATGACGAGGGAGAAATGATAGACACTGTCACCCAACAGATAGCTGGATGCGGCCCCGGCTATTAGCTCATAGACAAGGCCGCAGATAGCCAACACAAAGGTCGCAATCAGTAGAGCGATATCCGTGCGATTATCGGACGATCCTGTCTCGTCTGGTGCTTCGGTATTCGGTGCCGTCAACTGTTGATGACGTTCGCGATTAGGATCGCGAGCGAAATCATCACCGACCCCATCACGATGGCAACCGCCGTGTTCGCCTTGCCCGACAGTTCCTCGTGGAGCGAAAAGGGGGTCAATGCGTCGATGACCACATAGCTGACGATCATCAACACCAATCCAAGAAAGGCGTAGAAGATCGTCGCGATCACCTCCGCCCCATGTATGCCCGCCAAGATTTCCATGCGTCTTCCTTTCCCGTTCATCCCGCCGCGCGGGTTATTTTACGCCGCCGATATAACCAACCCGACCGCTGCTACCAGAGCGGATGGATTTAGCGATTTGCTTATCCTCGCCGCCGATACCATAGACCCCGGCATAGGTAGCGCCAGCGGTGGCCAGCGCGAAGATGACGAATACGATCCTAGTCATCATCATCCTCATCTTCACCCCAGCGCCTACTCTCGAACCGTGCACCCCGCCACCAGAGGCTAATCCACATCAAGAGCGCGAAGCCCGCGAGCATAAAGAGATAGCGCGTAATCATCACGTTACGCTTGACCTCGACCTTCAGCGGTACGGTAGAGGATTTTGGGTCGCCTGCTTTGACCGAAAGCCGATATGAGCCGGGGGCCGGGGGCTTGAAACGGAAGGCGGCGAATTGCGAGCCTTCGGTCCATGCGCCATCGCTATCGCGGCCCGCATAGTATTCTACGCCGCCATCAAATTCGGCGATGGTCTCGTCGGTATCCTCATTGGTCAATTCCATATCGTACCAACTCCACGAATTATAGACATTCGCGGTGATGCCGACTTCGACGAGGCGGTGGCTGCTATCAAGCGGAAAGACGACAGAGCCTCCCGCAAAGGGGTCGGCGATGGTGGCTTCGGCGATTTTCTCGCCGCCACCGATGGCAAGCAAGATAAGGGCGATAACGGCGGCGATGGGGGCGAAAACCTTACCCGCTTTGGCTAAAGCCGTATGGAACGCGCCGGGGATGAAAGGCTGAATCGCATGGACGGTATGGGCGCGGGTAAATTCATCAGTTACGCCGAATGCGGCGAGGGTTTCGGCCCGGTCGAGATAGGTCGAGAACTCAAACTCCGTCTCGCTATCGCCCAAAGCCACAGCATAACCGTAGGGTGGGTCGATTGCTTCGATCACCCGTGTTGCGTCGCCGAGGGCAGGTACCCATGTCAACTCGCCTTCGAGATAGGAGATACGGGCAACATATTCTTCGTACATCTTGAACATGCGCCCAGCCGCCGCCAGCGGAGCCTTATAGGCGAAATTGCCACCCGTTTCAGGCAGGTCACGGGTCTTGCGCGAATGGGTGAGATGACCATCAGACCATGTCATCCAGCTATAGCCATGGGTCGGGCTATAAAGCTGATAATTGGTCCAAGCGTAACCATGACCTTCGATGGTCGCGTTGATACCGACAACCCCAACGATGGTGTGTTCCACACCGAATAGATCACCGCTCATGCCGATGGCAAAAGGACCGTCCGGGCGCTGCATATCGCGGTACTGGGCGAGAAGACGGTATTCGTCGTGGCGATCCATGACTGCGCCGCAATAATTGCAGATCAGGGATTTGGCGCGATGCCCCGCAAGCGCAGGCAGCGGCGAGCCGCAGGACGTGCAGTTGATCGAGGCAAGGCGCGCCGTGTTGGTATCAAACCCGTCCGTCATGCCTGTGCGTTCTCAGAGCGGATCAGGTAAGGATCAACCCAAACGCCTTCAGATGCGGCAAATTCACCATCCGCGTATTCTAGGGTCACAAGACGCCCCATAGGGCCGGAAAGATGCCAATAATCATAGGTTTGGCCGACATGCAGCGTCTCCGGGAATTCACCGCGCAGGGCGGTGCAGGTCGCGTGGTCGGCCTCAGTGACGCGAAATGTCTCACCATTTAGGGAAACGGTTGCGCCGAGTTTCAGGCGGTCGGGCCTAAGCGGGATATCGATCTCATAGGGGCGCTCGACGGCGATTTCGCCCTCATCGACACTAACCCAGACCCCTTCGCCACCCCCATCAACGGCCCAGAATTCATCCCACCAGCCCTGCGCATAGGAAAAGCGAGCCTGCCCGACTGGCAGGAACGACTCGCGGCGGTAGTGCAACTCGCGGCCTAACACGAAGAGGGATGGCTCCTCGGCCATGACGCCCTTGGTTCCGGCGGTTTTGAGTGCGTCATCTTCGAGCAGAACCGTGGATTCGCAATATTCACAAGCGATCATCTTCGCGCGTGTCACAGCATGTGGCAGCTCAGACCCGCAATTGGGGCAGTTCATTCCATCGAATCCCATTGCCGCCTCCCGTAGCACTTGTAATTCACCCATGTCGTGACTGGTGTGGGCTGCGTCAAGCGCAGGATGCACGAGGTACGGTTAACGCTTTCTTTCGCGGGATGCAAAAGCGCGGCTTCACTCTTGTCAAACCGACATTTGCGGCACAATATTGGCGGCATGGCACCTGAGAGCAATATCGTACCCTTCCCGACCCGCAAGAATAGCGCGGATAATATCGTTTCATTCGACCGGCGGGAATTAAACTCGATTCTATCGAAATACGGGCAATTGGTGGCCGCCGGAGAATGGCGGGATTATGCACTGAATATGAGCGTGGATGCGGCTGTATTCTCAGTGTTCCGCCGCACGGGCGAGACACCGGCATATCGCATCGAAAAGCGCCCGAAGAATGCGGCTCGACAGGGTCAATATGCAATCATTGGCTCGGATGGCCGGATCGAAAAGCGCGGGCACGACCTAAAGCTTGCCCTGCGCATTTTCGACCGCAAGCTGTTGAAGCTAACCGAGAAAGAATAATTCAGCCGTCACTAAGGAAGATCAGATCACCCGCCTGTGTGATGGTGTTGACATCCTTTGCGGCCACCGGCTCAGGCCGTGGCGTGCTGATGAGGTCGACCGGGTCTCCAAACGCCTGACCATATTGAAGGACGCGACCTGCAGGACCGACAGGCGTTGCGACCACTGTCTGGCTGACAGGTGCATAAGTTGGGTTGAGATTGGCGAGCGTTTCCGTCTGCACCGGCATGGTCAATTCATCATATGACAGTGATGCATCATAATAAGGCACATCTGTATAACTGGCAGGTTGAATATCGGGCACCGGTTCCGCCGCGACATAGGATGGTTCGGTATAAACGGTCGTCTCAATCGTCGTCGCCAATTCAGTATAGGTTAAATCTGCATAAGTAGGTTCAGCATAGACCGGCTCAGCCACATTACTGATAGACGCAATATAAGTCTCGTAAGAGCCAACGGATTGATAATTTTCACCACTGATATCGCCGACAATTTCTGGCTCAGGTGCGGTGTAGACTTCAGGAGCGATATCGGCGACTTCTGGTGTAGCCGTTGCTATGCCATCATCATAGGATACGAAGTCCGCAGGTTTGGGGGCGGCCGCTGCGGCCTGACGAACGCTCAGACGAGCGAGATTTTCCTCCGCCAGCGATGCAACATCAATATTTGCAACCCGTTCGAGGCGTTGTTCTGTAATGTAGGTGTAGTTCGCCTGCGCTTCGGTTCCCGTACCTTTTGCAGCAGTGTAAAGTTGCCGGGCACCTTGGAGATCACCCGTATTCTCACGGACAGCACCAAGACCAAGCAGCGCGTAAGGATTGTCCGGCTCGCTGGAAAGAGCCGTTTCAAATTGGATTTCTGCCGTGGCGAGATCACCTTGTTTATAGGCATCATAGCCAAGCGCCGCTGCAACATAAGCTGGCGATTGCGCAGGATTGTCAATGGCCTGCGTACAGCCCGCAAGAATTGCGAGAATGCTTGCGGTAGCGGTGAGACGGAACGACATGGCGAACCTCTTACATGAGATAATCCTATTACGTGTAAACTTGCAAATTTTGCGCCTTTTTGGCAATCTCATTTGTCTTCGTTTGAGACATATACGCCCAGTCGATGCCTTGACACCACAGGCTATGTGATCTGGATGTATATCTGTCAAAGGGAGTCGGGATGTCACGTACATGGCGGATGAGAGTGATTGTTGCACTGGGCATGGCCCTGCCCTGCCCTGCACTCGCCGATACCGCATTAGTAGCGGTGGCGACGAATTTCGCGGTTATCGCCGAAAAGCTGACCCAAGCATTCGAGGCGGCATCGGAGCATGAGGTGCGGCTGGTTTCAGGATCAACAGGTAAGCTGTATACGCAGATCGTGCGCGGGGCGCCCTTTGACGTATTCCTCGCCGCCGACCAAGCGCGGCCCGCGCGCTTAATCGACGAAGGGAAGGCGAGCGCACAGATGACCTATGCGGTCGGGCGGCTGGTTTTGTGGAGTAAGAACAGCACACCATCGGAGGCGGTGCTACAGGATGTGGAGCGGCTGGCCATCGCCAATCCAGCGTTAGCACCCTATGGCGTCGCGGCGATGGAAGCACTGGCGCATTATGGCCGGGAGGGCGAAGATGCGCCAGCACTGGTGATGGGCGAGAATGCGGGACAGGCGGTGGCAATGGTGGCGACGGGGAATGTAGCCTTTGGTTTGGTGCCATTATCGGTGATGGCGGGTGATATGGGCGGCACGGCATGGACGGTGCCGAAGGAAGCACATGGGGCGATCCGGCAGGATGCGGTGCTGCTGGATGACGAGAATGTGGCGGCGGTGGCCTTTCTTGCGTTTCTTGGGTCTGAGGCAGCGGGGGAGATTATTGAAACAGGCGGATACGAGGTATCCGAACGATGAGTGTCGATCTGGGGCCGCTCTGGCTAACGCTGCATCTGGCGGCGGTGACGACGGCGATATTGTTGATAATCGGGACGCCGCTGGCATGGTGGCTGGCGACAACCAAGGCACGAGGGCGGGCGCTGGTAGAGGCGGTCACGGCGCTGCCGCTGGTGCTGCCACCCACGGTACTGGGGTTTTACTTGCTGATCCTGTTCAGCCCAACCTCGCCTTTGGGTGGGGCGTGGGTTTCGGTAACGGGGGAGACGCTGACGTTCTCGTTTGTGGGGCTGGTGGTGGCATCGGTGATCTATTCCCTGCCCTTCATGGTACAGCCGTTACAGGCTGCGTTCGAGCGGGTAGGGCCGGGGCCAATGGAGGCGGCGGCGTCTTTGCGCGCGTCACGGCTGGATGCGTTCTTCACGGTGGCGGTGCCCCTATCGGCGCGGGGGTTTCTGACGGCGACGGTGCTGACCTTTGCCCATACTATTGGCGAATTCGGGGTGGTGCTGATGGTGGGGGGGAATATCCCCGGCGAGACGCGCGTGATCTCCATCGCGATTTACGAGCAAGTAGAGACGCTGAACTACATGGAGGCGCATGTATTGTCAGCGGGGCTGTTGGTGTTTTCGTTCATGGTGCTGGTGGTTGTGTATGCGCTGAACCGGCCCCGGATGATCGCATAGCAGAAGACCCGAAGCAAAGCTCCGGGCCTTGTATCCCCGATTGGGGAAATCTTGCGCCATTTCGAGAGATGCCCGTTTTCATGGGCATGACACATATGCGGATCAGGCCGCCAGCGCGTCGGCACCTTTTTCTTCGAGCAAGACGCGCATGTCGCCTAGGTTCTGCATGCTCGTGATTTCGGGCATGGAGAACTGGACGCCGAAGGCCACTTCGACCGCGAGGAGCAGGTCGATATGACGGGCGCTATCCCAGTTGGGGGTGTTCTTGGCGTTGCTCTCGTCGGAGAGCAGGGTTTCGTCGACGTCGAGGACGTTGGCTACGAGCGTGGTGAGTTTCATCTGAAGTCCCTCTTCAAGTATGCGGGGTCGCGATGCGCCCTGCTTTTTTTGTGTGTTTTTGTAATCAGTCGAAAATCTGGTCACGCACGCCCGCAGGCCAGCGCATCGGGTCGAAGCCATGCTGCGTGAAGGCGGCGAGAATCCACCGCTCGATACCAAGACCGATGCAGCCGGTATGGGCAGGCTCGCCATCATTGGCGGTGATGTCGAACCGCTCGCCAAAGAAACGCCCGTGCAGGTTCACCGAACCACAGGCCATCTTCTTCGTGCCACCCTTGCCGTCGAGCACAGGGATAAGGATTTCGCTCTTCACTTCCATCGCCGCCTGGAAGAATTTCTTCGAGGCAGAGACAGTAGCAAAGAAGGGGTCCGTCGCGGTCTGGATCTGCATATCAAGATCGAAAGTCTTGGCCAGTTCCACCACCAGCGGCAGAGCGCGGCGGCGGCGGTCTGCGACGAAATCTTCTGTACCGACAAAGACGATCTCACGGACGTTGAATTCGTAGAGGCGGTCAAGACCTGAAGCATTGCGGGATTCGTAGCGGAACACGCGGCCCAACCAGCTCAATGCGAAGCCCGCATCATCGAGACGCTTGCCCTGAAGTGTCGGGTAGGCAGGGAAGCAGGCGGCGGGGTTCATGCACATGCCATCATGGTGCATATGCTCGCCTTTGGGCAAGATCGCACCTTCAGAGCAGGAGTTCGCAACGCGGAATTCCTCAATCGCATCGAAGTCTTCCATCACGTTGCCAACGAAGGTGGCTTGGTTCGGATGGCTGTCGAAATACCCGCATTTATGCAGGACATCCGCATCGATGAAGCCGGGGAAGTGGCCGTCGACCGCGTCGAAGTTTTTCTCATACAGCTTGCCAGCCGTCTCGTTGACAAGGCGGGCGAGACGCAGGACGGGGCCGTTATAGGCAATCTGGCCTTTGCCGTAATCATGGACCCAGCCGCGACGGATGAATTCCTCGTTCACGCCAGACTGAAAGGGGCCGTCATCCTCGCGCACGTTCTCGGCGAAGGTCTTGATGTCGAAGCCGGTGCGCTGCTTGGCCATGACGGCGATGAAGCGGTGGGCTTTCTCGACGACTTCCTGTGTGTAAAGGCCGTCACGAATTTCGAGAGCTGCGGTCTTACCGTCCTCGGAAATGCGGATGCGCTCCAGCTTGGGCGAGACGAAAACCGATTCCTTTTCGATATCGCTCGCAACCTCCACATCGACCACCATTGGCATGTCGATCTGTACGGTAACGGCACCGCCTTGCATCGTGTTCATAGTTGGTCCCCCAGTGTGGTTATTATCGACGCGGTCCCCCGACCGCTGCTCTTAGTAGGGCGCCCGGCTTACCGGATGCCCATGCTCTTGGATCGTTAGAAGCTGTAGTAGAGGAAGCTCGTATCGCCCCCCAGTGATGTGAAGCCGAGCACCATGATCAGCGCCGCAATTACGGCCCAAGCGGGCGTTGGCGTCCAACGAACGGGCGTGTCGGTGAAGGTTGCATCCTCAGGCTGCGGGTCAGAACTGATCCACGTACCGCGCAGGATTTGCTGCGAATTCGGTGCGAGCAGGACGATGGCACCCAAAACAACGATCATTGCGGTGGCCCCGGCTATGTCGAGCAGAACCAGATCGGAACCAAACCCCGCACCCGTGAGCGTCGTAATCCCCCACATGCTAGACAGCATGGTTATGGCGACATCCACCGATGGAGCGCGGAACATGACCAACCCGCTGACCACCACGGCCATCGTGAGGGTCCAGCCCAAGGGCGCGCCGAGCGAAGGCATCTTGAAGTGCTTCCAACCATTGTCGATGGCCAGCGCAAGACCGTGGATCAGGCCATAGACCACGAAGGTCCACCCTGCACCATGCCAGATACCCGCCATAACGAAGGTGTAGAAAATCGGCAGGGCGGAGGCTTGAAGCCATTTGCGTGACGAGGAATGGCCGTTTTTCATAGCCGAGCGCGTGTTGTTCATGGCCATGGGCGTGAACAGATACGTCGTGAAGAAGCGGGTCATCGTCATGTGCCAGCGACGCCAAAAGTCGGAGATGCTGGTCGCCTTGAAAGGCGAGTTGAAGTTAAGTGGCAGTTTCATGCCGAACATGAAGCCCAGCCCCACGGCCATGTCGGAATAGCCGGAGAAGTCGAAATAGAGCTGGAGCGTATAGGCCAGTGAGCCAACCCATGCCTCAACCGTGGCTATCGCCGCGCCCAGAGCCACGCCATCGAAAGCGAGATTGGCGTAGGGCGCGATGCTGTCGGCGAGGATAACCTTTTTGAACAGGCCGATACCAAACATCGTCAGGCCGACGGAGAGCATGGTCGCGCTGAAGGCGGAACCCTTGCGGTCTTCCATCTGGCCGAAAATATCGCGCTGAAGAAGCAGCGGGCCAGCAGTGACACAAGGAAAGAAGGTTGCGAACAGGGCGTACTTGGCCAGACCGACGCGCTTGACCTGACCATTCAACGCCTCGATCAGGAAACCGATCTGGGTGAAAGTGAAGAACGACACACCAACAGGCACGATGATGTCCAGATGGGAAATCCCCGTTCCAGCCAATGAGTTCGCAATATCGATGAAGAAATTCGTGTACTTGAAGTAACCCAGTGCAAAGATGTTTGCCACGATGGCAGCGACGGCCAGCATACCCGCCGGTTTCTTCTGCTGTCGGCGCAGGCGGATCGCGGTGCCCATGATATAGTTGAACAGGACTGACCCGACGAGGATTGCCGCCAATACGGGCGCAAACATCGCGTAGAAAGCCACCGATGCCGCTGCAAGATAAGCATAGACACCATTCCAGCCAAGCAGGCGATGCACGAGCAGAAACCCGACATAGCACGCAGGCAGGAACAGCAAGATGAATTGGAAAGACGTGAAAGTCATGCTGGTCTCCGTGAAGCGTTTCAGGAACGCTTCTGAGCGTCTAGTTCGAGGAATTGGTCGATGATCACCTGAAGGCATTCAGGGTTGGAATGTTCACCGTCGATATACTGATCAGGGCGGCAGCCGAGCGGGTAAGGGTCAAAACCACCGATGATCTTTAGGCCGTAGGTCGAGGCGAACTTGCGGGTCTGCTCCTCGATCTTCCTCAAGCCGTCTAGATACGGGCTGTTCTGTACCGCATCCCAGTAGACCGGATTAAAAGGTGGATGAGCGAGGTAGATTTCGACACCTTGGGCGACGAGATATTCAAGCATCTTGTCCACCGCTTCAATGGCGGGCGGATAGAGTGGCGGCGGCGAATTACGCTTGGAATAGGCGAAAGATAGCGCATCGCCCTTGGCACGGCCCGGCGTGAAGGCTTCGTCATGGAGCATCGACCAAGAGATCGATCCATCGGGTAGAAGCGTATCGAGTGTTGGGTGCTTCTTGAGGTCTGACGCACCGGGTTGCACGGGCGATTTAAGCCAGCGCATCACGTTTGCCTTTAGCAGCGGCAAAGACAACGTCTGTTGCAAGCGTGGTTTAAGCGGGTCGGTGAAGTGGTCATGCGCAGGAATACCGAGGCGTTTGGCCATGGCACGATAATCATCCAGAATCGGAACCCAAAGCCAATCTGTACGATCTTCGACCTTCGTGAACATGTTGTCACGGATCGAAATAATCATGCGCTTGGGCAATTTATCGTGCTGAATGAACATCTCAGGGACGCCGAGAATATCCTCGTAGTAATCGCGGTGGACATGGGCGTTATAGAGATCAACGCCACGGCCCAGCTCTGCATGGGCTTCCTGCCAATGGCTCGCACCGAGGATGGCGACATAAGGTGTACGGTCGAGATTGGCGATGTGTTGGTGGCGCAGGCGGCGTGTCTCGATATTTAGATCGTAGGTCAGGTAACTTTTGCCACTGGCGAGAATTTCAGCTGTGCGTTCGATATGCGCATCATCATGCAGCAGAGGCGCGAGCGCCGTGTTGGCAGATCGCACGCCGAGAAGGCCGATGAGGAACAAGGCGAAAGTGAGAAGAATGTAGCGCGCTGCTGAATCGGTACGTCCTAGACCCTGTTCGCCCTTAGCCGTGACAAGATCAGTCGTTGCGTGGTCCCGGTCACGCCGCCCTATCGCATTGCGAGGCAGCGCGCGGCGATCCGCGCTTTTCCGCTCCATGTAGTCTTCTGAAGTCGTGTTCATGAATTGGAAACCTGTATAAGCATCGCGCATTAGAAGTTCTTTTTACCGAACCCCGATTGAGATTGAGTAAAACCACATTGTTTTGATGGCTCACTCGTTAGGTTTGACGTATTTTTTACTTTGAATTTTTCATTTTATTTAGTTTCCACACCGCCCCGACTGCAAATTGGCTTCGGTCATGCCGTGTGTATCGGCAATCACGGGCAGCGTACGATCCAGTGGAAAGGCAACTGTGACTTGCGTGCCCTCACCCGGCACCGATGCAAGCGTGATTCGCGCGTCATGCGCGTTGGTCATTAGCCGCGCAAGAGGCAGACCCAGCCCAATACCTTCATAGGAGCGGCCTAGCGTATCGTCAGCCTGATAAAAAGCATCGAAGACGCGCTCTTGCTTTTCTTCAGCGATACCAATTCCGTCATCTACAATCATCAGAATTCCAGCACCATCAGACATGCGCTTACATGAAATATTAATGCTTGCAGGGTCGGCAGTGAAACGAACGGCGTTATCGAACAGGTTATGGACAATCATTCGCAGCGCATATTGATCAATGCGTAGCGCATCGATTGACGCATCGACATCGACCGAAACCTGAAGATCGCGTTCGGGGTTTGCATTCTGGATAGGCTTGATCACATCAAGAATAAAATGACGAATATCCGTGATTGTCTCATCGTTGAAAGTATGCTGACCCGACTCGATGCGGGAAAAGGAAATTACGGTGTTGATGATATCCAGCAGTGACTTGCCGCTCTGGTTGATTTGATCCGCATATTCCGTGAGGATCGGTGTTGGCGCTTCACGTACGATCAGATCAGAAAAGCCAATAATGCCATGCAGCGGGGTGCGCAGTTCATGGCTGATATTGGCAAAAAACGAGGATTTTGCGCGACTTACGGCTTCAGCATCGCTCTTGGCGCGCAGAATGGAGTTCTGCATCGCTTTTTGCTGTGTCACGTCAATAGAAACATAGACCGCACCACCACGCGGCGTGCGCGTGCGGCTGACGGCGTAAACGGCACCGTCATCCAGACCACCGATCTCAATTTCGCTTAATTCGGTCGTATCAAGGCTATCGGCAATACGATCAATTAGATGGGCGGCTTTATTCGTATCCTGTGCGGCCCCTTGCTCGCCCGCAACCGCATCAAGCATCTGATTAAAACGGCTGTTGCGAGCAGTGCAGACGCCATTTTGTTCGATAGCTGCAATTCCAGCACCAGCATTTTCCAGTGTGGTAGACAGCAGCTCGGTCTTGCTGGCCAGCGCCTTCATCGCATCGGCATGGGCGATAGAATATCGGATCGTGCGCTCAAGTGTGCGAGCATCCAGCTCCGACTTATCGAGGTAATCGGACGCACCAGCTTCGGTCGCCGCAACGTCGATATCATGCTGACCCACGCCCGTAAGCAAGACCAGAGGGACGATAACGCCATTGTCACGCGCCATACGAATGAACTCAAGACCCGTTCGCCCCCCGATCCGGTAATCGACAAAGCATATGTCAATTTCGGACGAAGAAAGACGTTCGAGACCCTGTTCATAGGCTTCGATCCATTCGAGGTTGACGGAGACGCCGGAGATCTCTTCGAGGGTTTCTCGTGTGATCTCGTAGTCGTCTTCGTCGTCCTCAATCAGAAGGACAGTGAGGTCGCGTTTCATTCAGCGGTCACTCAAGCTGCACGGTCAGTGCATTCAGGAGGCAAGGCGACGATTTCAACCCAGTAATGACCGATGGCTTTTACCACCTCGATCAAACCGTCAAAGGTAACGGGTTTGGTAATGAACGAGCTGACACCAAGGCCATAGGTACGAATGATGTCTTCCTCGGCTTTGGATGTGGTGAGGATAACCACAGGAATCCGGCACAGCTCTGGGTCTTCCTTCATCTTGGCAAGCGCCGTACGACCGCACATGCGTGGCATGTTCAGATCCAGCAAGATAACGCCAGGATAGGCTTTACCCTTCATATTCTCATACTTGCCCTCACGGCGCAGGTATTCGAGAAGTTGTTCGCCATCTTCGACAAAATCAACTGGATTTTGAAGCAGGCTTTCTTCAAACGCATCTTCAATCAACATGCGATCATCGGCGTCGTCATCGGCCACAAGAATTGTAATCGGTGCAGTATTACGCATTGAATTGCCCCTCAGTCGTTTTCTGGCTGCTGTTTTTGCTGGATTGGGAGCGTAACGATGAACGTCGCTCCCTGACCTTCGATACCGTCGGCATCAATCAGGCCGCCATGGCGCTCCACAATCTTGCGAACGGTGGCAAGGCCAATGCCGGTGCCCTCGTATTCGTTGCGTCCGTGAAGACGCTGAAAGATCGTGAATATTTGGTCTTTGTATTTGTTATCGAACCCGATCCCATTGTCAGCAACGCGCAACACGCACATATCTGGCTGATCATCGAAATGTTCATTTCGTATAATCTCTGCACTAACGGTGACGACGGGCGTAACGCCGGGCCGTTGAAACTTTAGGGCATTACCAACAAGATTTTGTAGAAGCTGGCGCATCTGGGTACGGTCTGCATCGATTACAGGCAGACGCTCGTAATCCACCCGCGCATTGGTCTCCTCGATACGGATTTGTAAATCTCCGACAACGCCATCTAGGCATTCGCCAAGGTCGATTTTCGAGAATGGCTTTGCATTTGTCGTAACGCGAGAATATCCGAGGAGGTCGTTGATAAGCAGGCGCATACGGCTCGTCGCATTCTGCATCCGCTCAACGTATTTCTTACCGCCATCAGGAAGATCATCGGCGTATTTGGTAGCAAGGCGGTCGCCGAAAGTTTCGATCTTCCGCAGCGGCTCCTGAAGATCATGCGAAGCCACATAAGCGAAATCCTGCAACTCTCGGTTGGATACCTCAAGCTGACGTGTATATTGGGTTAGGCGTTCTTGAGAGCGTTCAAGTTCGGTAACATCCTGATAAGTGGCGATGGAGCCGCCCATACCGATCGGTTGGTGCATCACGGCGATGATGCGGCCATCAGCTAGATATTGGTTCAGCGTTGCTTGGGTCTTGAGACGGGCATGATCGGGACGCGCTGCGCGGGCGCGGGCTGCGTCGGCGGCGGAATAATTGCCCAAACTGATCGAATATTCCATGATCTCGCCGAGCAGGATGCCCGGTTTCACCACTTCAGGCGAAAAACCGTACATCTGAAGATAGCGTTTGTTGCAGACAAGAAGACGCTGATCTGGCCCGAACATGCAAAGCCCTTGGACCATATTGTCGAGGGCAGCTTCAAAATGGATATTGCGGCTACGCAGTTCGTCTGAAACGCGCAGGATTTCTAGCTCGCGATTCTTTAGTTCAGTGATATCGGTGCGAATGCCGACAATGCCACCATCTGAGGTGCGCTTTTCATGGACGCGAATCCAGCGCCCATCGCTCAGTTGTATCTCGTGTGGCTCACCGGGATTGCGATGCTCATGCATCCGCCATTCAAAGAATTCCTTGGCGCTTGCCTTGTCGCACTCAAACCCTTGCCGCTCGATATTCACTTCGAGCATGTCGGCATATTTGCGACCTGGTGCGATAATATCGGCAATGTTGGGATTCATTTCGATATAGCGGCGATTGTAAGCAATCAGCCGATCTTCAGAATCGAAAAGCGCAAAGCCATCAGCCATCGAATCGAGCGCATGGGACATGCGCGCGCGCGCCGCACTCGCCATCATCTCCATGCGATCATTATCCGGCGCCCCAACACCGGGAGCGGCGACAGGGCGAACCGATTCGACGATTTGTCCATCCGCAAGCAGCCGACGATGAACGTAAATCTCTACCCCGGTCGGCGCAGTGAAGCGGAACGAAAAACCACCAGCGGATGATAGGCGCTCAAGACCACGGCGAATCATCTCTTCAGATGACGACATATCGTCCGAAGTACGGGCGATACTGATGCGCGCAAGCTCTTCAAGGGTTACTCCGGGGCGCGTATCGGACAACGAATATCCGCAAAGATCCCTGTAGCGAGCATTACAATAGACCAGCCGGCGAACGGGGTCGAACATCGCCAAACCCGAATCAGTGCCCTCAAGAAGACCCTGCAGAATCGCACTGGGCACACCTTCGGATTCCTGCTCCGTATCACTGGAAAATCGAGCATCGCTCAGGCTTGTCATCGCGGTTCCTCCGGTCGTGTACCCGGAATTCGATCCGGTCACAGAAGGTGTTTACCGCCTACGTTCATAAAAAACGGTGAAGCCGCAGCCTTTTTTGGATTTGGCCTGTGCTGGGTCGCGATTAGACAGCGCCACATGAAGGCATACAAAAAGTTCTTTTTTAAAACTATTCCTAAAGAATCTAATTCCATGCAAAATCTCGGATTCAGCGGAACGGCTTGTTCATATTGCTGTGGTCTATTGTGACCTCTTGACGACATGCATCAAAGCGTATCTGCGAGCTGGAACCGATTTTGCGTACACCGATCATTTCCGAACAGGGACGGACGTTTTCCTCACTCCTTATTGCTGGAGCGATCGGGGCAGGTCTGGTTATACCCGATCTTGCAGCGATGCTTGCACCGCATGTGCTGACAGCATTGTTCTTTGTCGTCGTATTTTCGCTCAACTCCCAGACACAGAGTCCGATATCCTTACTGCGCAAACCCGATTCTTTTACCGGATTGTTCATGCTGTGGCAGATGGCGGGCATTCCCATGATTGTCACTATCTTCGCCACCCTGTCAGGATGTAACCTGACCATAACGGCCATATTGATTGCAATCACAACCGCCGGATCAGTCTTTGCCAGCCCCGCTCTGGTGCAGATGGTGGGCCTTAACCGTCAGATCGCCATACGCGGCATGATCCTGTCGACATGTATGATGCCTGTTTCTCTGCTCGTGTTCGGCGAAATCAATGGCGTGCTACCGCTGGATCTGAACTTCGTCAATTATGGCATTCATATTCTGAAATTCATCGCACTGCCGCTCGTCATCTCCAGTGTGTTCTGGAGAATCAAGGCAATGATGCCGCGTGACGCCGCGATTGCGACGCAACGCGGGATGCACTGGGCATCAACGATTGCCTTGATGATTTTCTGCGCAGGCATGATGCAGGAAATTCACCTGAACCGCGAAAACCATTTCGACGATTTGCTTTTTTATGCAGCCGTTGCAATCACTATGGCCGTCATGATGTACGCCATGACAGTTGCGGTTTTCTATCACTATGGCGCAGAACGGGCGATGACTGCTGGCCTATTGGTCGCGAACCGGAATGTGGCGTTAAGCTTTGCGCTGTTGAGTTCAGTATTTCCGCCCGAAGTGATGACATTTGTGGCCGTGTCACAGTTTCCAATCTTCCTAACGCCGTTCTTGATGCGGATATACACGTCAATGCGCACAGCCAATGGCGAGATTGTCACCGAATAGCTTTCATTCTTGCGTGTGAGCCCGCCCGCGTCCATAACCTGTTCTGAAATGTGAACCGGCGTTTTAGAAGGATCGGGCCAGCATGAGCACGGAAAAACCAATCAGAATTTATGCAGTCGAACTGATTTTTGCGGTCGCGCTGATCGGCGGAATCATCGTATTCGCGATATTCGGGAATATTTGGGATAATGAGGGACTCATTACATCCTGGTTCTCACTTCAACGATTCATCGCAGTCTTTGCAGCTATCTTGCTCGGTCTTGTTATCGGGTGGATGATTTTTCCGCGTGTTCCTGCGGATATAATGAGCGCCGTACTGGGCGACCCGGATATCGACCCTAAGGAAACGATGACTTGGGCAAACCGCCGGGAAGGCGTCAACCAAGATGGAAAGCTTGGATCTCAAAAGGACTAGTGGATTGTTTCCAACGAAACGAACCCACTAGATTTTGGTTTGGTGGATCAACTTATCTCGACATTTGAGTAGCTTACATCAAACGTCTGTTTTTCAGAACCGGGACTCAAATGTCTCGGTCGATCCACTA
>CALFVD010000005.1 GCA_937928005.1 uncultured Neomegalonema sp.
TGCAGATCGCCGTCGTCTTGAGACTCACATCCAGTCCAACATAATATCCCATCACTGCTCTCCTTTCGGTCTAACCGCCAGAGAGCTTCTCAACTCTCAGGGGGAGCAGCAACCTCATGAGTCATGTATGGGATGTATCAGTTTGAGTTCAAGCGTCTGAGTTTGGCCGGAAGGAGCCTTTTCAGTGTCCGCCCCACAAGATTTGAAGAACCAATCTGAGCTGGTAGTCCGTCGCAGACGTCACACAAAAACAAGCGCTTCAATCCTTGCTATGTGGCGGTCGAAGTGTGGTATCGACGTGTCGGCGGTCGGGGTCGTTATAGTAGGGATCAGTCCCGTCCGGTTGGATGATGACTTCTCGGTCTCCGACACCCTTGGGGGAAGTAGCAACCCGAAAATACTCTTCAGCTATCAGTTCCGGGTCGAACGGCCCGCCTGCTTCTACAATCCCACAAATCGCGAAGACAGCCACATGAACGCCCTTGGGTGAGAGGTCCTTGTAAAGCGAGAGCGACAGGCTTCGTAGAGCTGCCTTCCCAAGCGCCAAGGATGTCCACTCGGGATACGGCTCGAGGGCCAACCCTCCTCCAGTAAACAGAATTGCTCCCGCACCGCGCTCGATCATCGCAGGAGCGACCTGTAGAGCTGACTGGTATGCGCCCAAAAGATTGACCGACAATTCCTTCTGAAGGCGCTCAATTGAAACTTCCAGAGGGGCACCTGCGCGCATAACCGATGCATTGTAGATCAATGTGTCACACGAACCGAGCGATGCCGTGAGGTTATCCACGGCTTGAGCCAACTCAGGTAGGTTTCCGGCATCTGCGACCGAGAAATCTGAGAGAACACCGGACTTCGAAAGGTCTTCGCATTGCATTTTCAATGCCTCGGCGGATCGCGCCACGAGGCCTATTCCATAGCCCTCTCGTCCAAAGCGCCGCGCAAGAGCGCCGGAAACGCCGGGACCGGCTCCGATGATAATGGCCGTCGGCATATTCTTTTTCCTCTAAAGCTTGCACGCTGCTAGAATTGTGGGGCGCGAAGAGCACGAGTTGGCTTACAGGCATTTACTTGATTGGGCGTGCAGATGCTAGAGGCCGCTTAGGGCACATAGCGGATGGTTACTTTCAGATCCGGGCGCTCCCGAAAAGCCCTAGCTGACCTCGAACCACGTCCCCATACCGCCCGCCTGGTGCTCAAGCATGTGGCAATGCAGCATCCAGCGGCCCGGATTGTCGGCGATGAAGGCGACTTCCTTCGTTTCCTGCGGTCCTAGCAGGATGGTATCGCGCCATGGCGCATCTTCTTTCGTCTCGCGGAAGTGGTGCCCGTGAAAGTGCATCGCATGGGGCCAGCGTCCCCCATTCACCAGTTTCACCGCCACCGTCCGCCCCCGCTCGGCGTTGAACAGCGGCTCGACCGGCATCCCCGCCACGCCGTTCAGCGCCCAGACCAGATCATACTCACGCGCCAACGTCCGCAGTGGCAATACACCCTCTACGGGTTCCTCACCGCGATAGGACGCTCCAAATCCGCCAATTCGCGCCTCGGTCATCCCACCCATCGCCCCGCCATTGACCTCGACGGTCGCTCGCATCGGATCGTCCATATCCAGCCCGGTCGGTAGCGGATTAGCGGGCAACGCCACCGCATCCGTCAGTGGTTTTGCGCGCGCCGCCCCCTCGACCGGAAACCCGCAAGCCCGAAAATTCTCGCGCCCTGCCAGCCACAGCCCCGGTTCCTCGCCCGCCACATCCGCGATCAGGTCGATCCGCTGTGCCGGGGCCAACGTCACCGTCCCCTCCAGCGGGGTGGGTGGCACCGGCATCCCGTCATAGGCCACGATCTGCGCGTCCATCCCATCGAGCCGTAGCACCAACACACTCGCATTGGCCGCGTTGATCAGGCGCAACCGCAACCGCTCGTTCCGCTTCACTGGATAATCCGGCTGCGGCGCGCCATTCACTGTCGGCCAATTCCCCAGCCGCCCCGCATGGGACCAGTCGCGCAAGCTTCCAAAACTCGCCTCGTCAATGGCCGCATCTTCGTCCAGCCGCCAATCATCGAGCATCAGCACGATATCGCGGTCATAAGCGGGCGGCTCGGCTTCCTCCACGATCAGCGGGCCATAGAGGCCGCGCGCCATCTGCTCCCATGTGCGGTTATGCGGATGATACCAAAACGTCCCCGCATCGGGCGCGGCGAAATCATACTCAAACCGCTCCCCCGACGGCACAGGGTCTTGGGTCAGGGCCGCGACCCCGTCCATCGCGTTATCGATGCGGATGCCGTGCCAGTGGATCGTTGTCGGCTGTGGCAACCCATTGGCCAGCACCGCCTCGACCCGTGCCCCCTGTGCCACCCGGATTTCCGGCCCCGGCACCAGCCCATCATATCCCCAGATCGCCGTTTCAGGTCGCTCAGCGGGTGCCAATTGCGCCATGCCCGGTTTAGGTTCCAGCACACGCGGCGTCGCAAAGGCCATACGCGGCATCGCCGCCAATGCGGCCCCGCCGATCAGCGTATCGCGCCGGGTTAGCCTCACCCTTGCTCCTCCAGTCGATCGGTCGCCGGGGGCGGGGTGCGCGACAGGGCCGAAATCTCCGCGCGCAGCTCGTCGGTCATATCAATATCCACCGAATCGAGCGACGGCTGAAGCTGCTCCAACGACCGCGCGCCGATAATCGGGCAAGTTACATCAGGATGCGCCGCCGCCCATGCCACCGCCAGCGATACCGGATGCACCCCGCGCGCCTGCGCAAACCCCGTAAACCGCTCGGCCACGTCATAGACCCAGTCTTCGCCATACCGTTTTGCGTATTCAGGATTCGTGATAATTCGCGCTGCATCGGGCCGCGTGCCGGGTCCATATTTGCCCGATAGCAGCCCCCCGCCCACAGGCGAATAGGGCATCACGGCCAGCCCCTCTGCCCGCGCCAGTGGCAGGATTTCGGCCTCCACCTGTCGCTTGACCAGCGAATACATCGGCTGAAGCACATCAAAGCGCGGCCACCCCATCCGCGCCGAAATACCAAGGCCCGTCGCCACCTGCCATGCCGCATAATTGCTCGCGCCGAGATATAAAACCTTGCCATCCGCGACCAGCTTCTCCAGCGCCCGCAACGTCTCTTCCAGCGGGACACCCATATCCCAGCGATGCATGAACAGAACATCCAACCGGTCGGTCCCCAACCGTGTCAGCGATGCCTCGACGGCCTGCAAGATATGCCGCCGGTTTGCCCCTTGCGCGTTGATATCCTCGCCCATCGGCACAAAACATTTCGACGTGACGACAAGATCATCACGCTCATGCGCCATCAGCCGCCCAAGGATGCGCTCCGCCTCGCCCCGCGTATAGCCATCGGCACAATCAAAGAAGTTAATCCCCGCCTCACGGCAGGCCGCATACATCCGCCCCGATTCAGCCTCATCTGCATCCCCGCCGAAGGACATCGTGCCAAAGCACCGTTCGGATATCTGCACACCAGTACGACCGAGAGGGACATATTTCATGGAAACGCTCCGTTCATGGCTTTGCGCCAAAAGCTAGCGCCACCACAGCCGCATTGCCACCGGGAATAACCTGTATGGAATCCAACATTCTTTAATCAATCCACGATACCACGCTTATGAGCGACAACCGCCCGGAGGATTCGTTATCGAAAAGCTTGCTCAAGAACTCCGTGCGCTCAGCATTACCGGCGAGGCTGTTGCAACGGCTCCACAGATACTACGCGAGGATATGGCCCTCACGGACGGCACCAAGGTTTCGGTGCCGTTGCTCGATGATTTTCTCACCATCTGGTATGCATGGCGGCGCGAGGATGAGGGCGCACCGAAATGGTCACGCTTTCGCCCCCTCGAACACCCGCATCTCCTGCCCCATGTGATGCTTTATGAGCGAATCGAGGAGCGGTTCCGCTGCGTCATCGTTGGCGAGCAAGCCGCCGCCTGTCTGCCAGTCAAGCTGGCGGGCCGGTTTATCGATGAGGCCATGCCCGCCAAGAACCTCGCCGATATTACGACGCTGCTGAATAAGGCGTTATCGACAGGATCGCCAAATTTTGTCGAGAAGACAATGGCTTGGGAACCGGGGCGTGACCTTACCAGCTATTCGACGATACAATTGCCATTCTCCGGCGAGAACGGTAAAAACCCCCGCATTCTGAGCGTGATGAGCTTTCGTACTAAACAGGTCTGAGCAGCATTATTTACCCAGTGCCACGCCTTCACGCCTTGGATCTGCCGCGCCGGTTAACGTGGCCCCGTCGATGGCAATCGCGTGCAATCCGCTGTTGAGATTACGTGGATTGACCTTATGGCCCATCGCCTCCAACCCGGCGGCTAATCCTTCAGCCCCCTCCTCAACATCGGTCGCCTCGCCATTGCGATTGACCACATGGGGCAAGGCCAACGCCGCATCCAGCGGCATCCCCCAATCCAGCACCGCCACCAACGATTGCGCCACATAGCCGATAATACGCGACCCCCCAGGCGACCCGATCAGCAGCACCGGCTTGTCATCCTTTATCACGATGGTCGGGGCCATTGAAGATCGTGGCCGCTTGCCCCCTTCGACCCTATTCGCGATGGGCCGTCCGTCCCGCGAGGGCGCACGCGAAAAGTCGGTCAATTCGTTGTTGAGCAAAAACCCACCGACCATCACCCGACTGCCAAACCCTGTCTCGATGGTCGTCGTCAAGGAGGCGGCATTACCGTAAGAATCGCGAATAACGATATGCGAGGTGCCGGGGCGATCCGGGTCCGTATCGGGTGCGCGCAGCTCTACCTCACGCCATGGCGGATTACCCGCCTCTGCCACACCGCCAGCCGCATTACGGTCAATCCCCTGCGCTCGTAGCGTCATGTAGGCCGAATCCAGCAATCCCAACGGCATCCGCACGAAATCATGGTCGGCCATATAAAGCCCCCGGTCGGCATAAGCCCGCTTTTCGGCCTCGGCGATCAGATGCCGCCCTTCCGCCTCACGCCCCGAACCCGGCGCGTAAGCCGCCATGTCGAAATGCTCCAGCATCATCAGGATTTGCCCAACCGTCAGCCCACCCGATGAGGGCGGCCCCATCCCGCAGACCTCATAGCCACGATAGGGCGCGCAGACCGGCGCACGCTCAATCACCTCGTATCCGGCCAAGTCTTCCAACGTTAGGATGCCCGGATTTGTTGGTGTTTTCACCGCCGCAACGATTTCACTGGCCAAGGGGCCATGGTGCAGCGCGGTGGACTTCTTCGCCGCCACTACACGCAGCGTATCGGCAAAGGCGCGGTTCACCAGACGCTCCCCCGCCCGCTTCGCCGTCCCATCTTCGCGCAAAAAATAGTCACGCGCGGCAGGGAAACTTCCCAAACCCTTCGGCACGGCCCCGGCAATAGACGCCTCCAGCCGGGGTGAAATAATAAAACCTTGATCGGCCATCTCCGCGACGGGCCGTACCAGCCCCGCCCAATTCAGCAACCCCCAGCGGTCATGCGCTTCCTCCAACAGGGCCAGCGTCCCCGGCACGCCGACCGAACGCCCACCGATCACGGCATCCCACCAGCCGACCGGCTTACCGTCCTTGCCCATCCAGTAATCGGGCGTCGCCGCCGCCGGAGCCTTCTCCCGCCCATCCAGCGAGGTCAGCCGCCGTGTTTTTGCATCCCAGTACAGCAGGAACGCCCCGCCCCCGATGCCCGAAGATTGTGGCTCGACAAGGTTCAGCGCCAATTGCACCGCCACCATGGCATCCGCCGCCGTGCCGCCCTTGGCCAGCACCGCCCGCCCCGCCTCCGCCGCCACCGGATGCGCAGCGGCGACCATATAGCTACTCCCCACCACCGCCGGGGTAGGCGTCAGCGCAAATGTCTTCTCAGGCTGCACCGCCTCCTGCGCCATCACAGATGTGACGCAGGTCAATATGGCAAGCAGCGAGGCTAGTACGGTCTTCATAGCGAACCTCCGATATGTTGGGTGGATGATGCATGAAACTCAGACAGCTTCTCCTGCATCTTCAGCAGGTACATCTTGTAGTCCGACGTTTTCCCCAGCGCATAATTTGAGCATAATATGATGCACCATGTCCGCGCGAGCCGACAGAAACGCCTCATAATCATCTCTACATAAAGCATCGGGAGGGACACAGTGCGAAAGAAGGCGACGATCAACTTCGCCTTCTGGCAAACCAACTTCCTCTGCACGCTCAGCAACATAAACGGAAGGTGGTTTGGCCCCTATGGTCCGGTTAGTCCGCCAACTTACGAGCGCACAGTTTAAAGCACAGAATATCAACCGTCGTGGCCATTTGCCCTGTTCTAGAAGCGCCTTTGGGAAAAGATGGTGGTATTCTCTGCCTTCTACGCTATCGGCGGAAAAAGGCTTTTCATCGGCAAAATCGTAACCACCCGTTCGCAACGACGCCGCCATAATCGCACGTCCTAGACGATCCTTAGTACGAGGCCATCCACCTGTTCGCAGGGCCATTGCCTCCGGCAGTGGGGTACGCTCCTCATCGAACAGAACAGGTAACGGTGCAGTATCGTCACCATCGCGATATGTCACAAGTTCACGATAATCGAGCGCCACACGGGTTGCCGATGTCTTCTGGTAGCGTTCCGAGAACGAGCCTCGCCATAAGGCTCGCCGCGCAATACGTCGCGCCACACCCTCAGCATCCTTGCCGTCGGGTGCATCAGACCAATAGGCACCCATGAGCGTAACGAGTACATCAGAAGGAAGTATCCCATCATTGACCATCCCCTCCTCAGTCAAAAAAGTGATGGCACGTTCCAAACCCCGTTCGATGCGATCCCAAACATTCACTAACGCTGTGCCGAAATCGACACGCAGGTATGTCGCACGGTTTGGCGCGCGACCTGCCAGAACGGCACCCACTGCAAGCGCGATCTCCGACGGCTCGCCATAACGCGATAAAAGTGGAAGGCGCGCGATCATGCCTTCTACACGCTCATGCAGCGAAGTTCCGGTGTCAGCCTCCACCTGCGCAACGACGATATCAAAGGCCGTAAGTGCAGTGCCTTGCGTATTCATCTTGATGAACACGTCCAAAGCGGTTTCACGGGTCGTTGCAACCGGAAGAGACAGAAATGGCAGTGAGTAAGTTGCGACACGCGACCGAAGTTCGGTGGTTATCTCATTCAATACCAGGATGCGATCCATATCGCCGCCAGCGACTTCCTTGATCCAGTCTTTTGATCGATTCGCTGTGGCTTGGCCGGGGCGGAGCAGGCAGACAGGTATCAAATCACGTGCCGCAACCTGCTCGGCATCATCGCACCAAACCGGATAGAGTGTTTCTCCTTTACGATAACGACGTATCGAGACGACGTCGGGCGTCTCCGGCGTCCCGGATTTAGCAACTGCAACGAAGTAAGCCACATCGTCGTAATCATCTGATAGACTGCGCCAGAGTGCAGTCATCCGCTGCTGTCCATCAAGCAGATGGTAAGTCGCCTTACCACCATCAGGCGCACCGACTATGGAACGGGCCTTGAATGGAGGTTCATCTCCAACTTCAAGCATCAGTAATGCACCAACAGGCAGTGATGGTCTACGCAACACGCTTTCAAGTAGACTTTCGACTTGTGACCAACCCCACGCTTCATAGCGTTGAAATCGGGGCAATGCGACTGAACCATCACTGATCCATGCAAACCATTCTTCGATTGTACGATTGCGCGCTTCCATAAAATCGACTTCTCCGTGTGTTTTAATGAAGTGCTCGGTATAAATATAATTGAGTCATCCGCAACCGCCACGAAACCGCCGCCTTCATGGCTGCGATTAGAGGGAATGGTGACAAACATCTTTTGCGCGATTGATATGGGTGTATAGAATCGCAAAAGATGAATTATTGTACAAGTGTTAGTGGAGTGACAGATGAAAGCGCGGATCATAGTACTCGTGGGGGCATTGCTCGCTCCTGTCCCAGACAGGGGTAAATTACTCCACTGTCCGGGATCAGGAACGAAATCCACCATTGTTAAATGTGGCTTCCGATGTCAGTTCATGCCTCAATTTATGCTATCCACATCCTGAAAAACGACGGCGAGAAGTCGCTGACAACATGGATGAAGACCGAAGAAATGGCTGTTATTCCTCTCAAAACGGACATCGTGCGTATGAATATCTACCGGGAGCACTGGTTTCTCACATACGCGCAATGCGCCGGAGTCGTCGCGCTGCTTGCCCTTCTTCTCGGGCCGGTATCGGTAGATGCTCAGGATCGGGAACCTGCCAGTATTGGCGTGATCGGCGACGTCGTACCCCGGCAATCCGGCGATGTGGCGGCAGCAATCGCGGCACCTGTCACCACAGTTCTTGTCGTCGCTGGCGATACGGTTCGTGCTGGCGATCCCTTGGCGATGCTCAACATCGATGATCGTCGGGCGGACCTTGAAATCGCCCGGACGCAGATCGCAGTCGCCGAAGCACAAATCGGCGCGCGTCAAGCCGCGTTGGAGGTCGAACGGGCGTCCCTACGACGGCTTGATTCTCTGAAAGGCAGCGCCGCATTCAATGCGTCGCGCCTAGAGGATTCGCAGGTGGAGACCGCGAGGCTCTCTGCCGAGATCGCCGTTGCCCGTGCGCAATTCGAGGAGGCGCGAGCGCGGGCAGCGCGACTGCTCGTCGATATCGAACGGTCGAAAGTGCGCGCACCCTATGACGCCGTTGTGATCTCTCGGGAGATCGACGCAGGCGATTTCGTCACGCTGGGGCGGCGGATGTTTTCGCTAGTGAATACCAGAAACCTCGAAGTTGAGGCAGATGTTCCGACGGCGTTCTTACGATTCCTGAAGATGGGCGAGCGGGTTGAGGCGCGAACGCGCGACGGTCGGAGCCTTATCGTAACGGTGCGCGCGTTGATTCCTGTGGAAAACGCTTTGACAGAGACTCGAACGGTGCGCTTCTCTGTTCCGTCTGCACAATCACTAGCGGTTGGGCAGGCCATTGAACTACGTTTGCCGCAGGGTACGGATGGCTAATGGTGTTGTTGCATGGAAGCTTGCCGAGTGCATATCGGTCTTTGATGTGGGGTTTTCATAGGGCGACCGAAATGGGCATGCCTAGGGCTGTAAATCTGTTGAGAACCGAGACATCGATGGCCGCTTCGGTTTTCTGTCGTTTGAAGCAGCGCACACGCAGACGGGGACCGATGATGGTCTTGTATCGGTTCATGGCGGTGACGTGCCATTCCCCTTCGCCATAAACCTTAAACCCCGTGGCATCCACCGTCAGATGCACCCGCCCGGACGCAGGCGCGGCGCTGAAGGGATCACCAACCTTTGTGCGCGGTGGCCTTGTCTATACATCCAAGCAGAATTTGCTTATGTACAGGCATATACAAGCAGACCGGACGGAACAGCATGACCGCGACCTATCGCGACGTGAAAGCGGATATTCTGTCGAAGATCGTTCGCGGAGAATGGGAGCCGGGCGGCCTGATCCCCGGCGAGGTTGAACTGGCCGAGCAGTATTCCTGTGCGCGTGCTACCGTCAATCGTGCGGTACGCGAGCTGGCCGATGACGGCATCGTTGAGCGTCGACGCAAAGCAGGAACGCGGGTGCGCATGACCCCCGTTCGTCAAGCGCGCTTTGATATCCCCCTTATACGCAGTGAGATCGAGCAGAGCGGATCGACCTATCGATACGCACTGATTGATGATTCAGTGGTTGTTGCGCCGGATTGGTTGACCGCAAGGCTGACTCTAGAGCCTGAAAGCCGGGCGCGGCACCTGATCTGTCTGCATTATGCGGATGGGAAGGCATATCAGTTGGAAGACCGCTGGATCAATCTGGCGACCCTACCGCAGGCCGAGCAGGCGGATTTTTCGACCACCGGCCCGAACGAATGGCTCGTCGCGACCGTGCCGTTCTCCGATGTGGAGATTGCGTTCTCGGCCAGTGCGGCGGATGCGGCCCTTGCACGCTATCTTGATTGCATGGTGGGGGATGCCCTCTTCACCACCGAGCGATCAACATGGTGGGAAGGGCAAGCCGTTACCCATGTCCGCCTATCCTTCCGCCCCGGCCACCGGATGACGGCGCAGTATTGAAAGTCCGTTATGCCTTCCCTTCCAAGCCCGCATCAGCGACCACCGAGTCGCCGGGGATGCGCATTTCAAAGACATCCGTGACGCAGGTGTAATCGTAATATCCCATCCGCGCGATTGGCTTGATGCGGGGGATATCGAGCTTGCCATCGGGCGTCAGGAAAGCTTCGTCAATATGGATATGCTCTACCCGCGCGAAGACCACATCGACCGACCCGACAGCAGAATTGCCGGGAAGATGCCTGGTCGAGAGGTAGCGGCACTCGAAATGGCACGGGCTTTCGGCGACCAGCGGGCAGGGCGCCTCGACCGCCGCGCGTTTGGTGATGGCCGAACGCAGGAATTCGTCCTCGCCATGGGGCAGCGCCTCGGCGGAGGCGTTGACGGCGTGGCGCAGATCCCATGTCGCCATGTTCCATGCGAACCAGCCGGTTTCTTCGGCGTTCAGTACCGTGTCCTTGCGGCGACCGTCGGGATAGCGGTTGGCGGCAAACATGACCATTGGCGGGTCGAAGGTCAGGTTCTGCCATTGGCTGTAGGGTGCGAGGTTTGCGCGTCCCATGCCATCAATGCTCGATAACCAACCGATAGGGCGCGGAACCGTGCAGCTTTTGAACGGCGAGAACGGCAGCGGGCAAGCGTCGGTCGCGGGGGCATAATGCATGATGGTTTTCCTCAGAGGATACCCGGCAGATTCAAGCCGTTTTCGCGGGCGCAGTCCAGCGCATCCGTATAGCCCGCATCGGCATGGCGCATCACGCCGGTCGCCGGATCGTTCCACAGCACGCGCTTGATGCGTCGGTCGGCGTCCTCGGTCCCGTCGCAGCAAATGACCATGCCTGAATGTTGGCTAAACCCCATGCCAACCCCGCCGCCATGGTGCAGCGATACCCATGTCGCCCCCGATGCCGTATTCAGCAGCGCGTTGAGAAGTGGCCAATCGGAGACGGCATCTGACCCATCCTTCATGGCTTCTGTCTCTCGATTGGGTGAGGCGACGGAGCCGCTGTCGAGGTGGTCGCGTCCGATGACGATGGGGGCCGAGAGTTCGCCGGTGCGCACCATCTCGTTGAATGCCAACCCCAGCCTGTGCCGTACGCCAAGGCCAACCCAACAGATGCGCGCGGGCAGCCCTTGGAAAGCAATCCGCTCGCGGGCCATGTCGAGCCAATTATGCAGGTGATGATCATCGGCGAGAATTTCCTTCACCTTTGAATCGGTGCGATAGATATCCTCTGGGTTGCCGGATAGCGCGGCCCAGCGGAACGGGCCGATACCCCGGCAAAAGAGGGGGCGGATATAGGCGGGCACGAATCCGGGGAAGGCAAAGGCGTTCTCCAGCCCCTCCTCCTTGGCCACCTGCCGGATATTGTTGCCGTAATCGAGGGTCGGCACGCCCGCGTTCCAGAAATCCACCATCGCTGCGACATGGATTTTCATCGACGCACGGGCGGCTTTTTCAACTGCTTTTGGATTGTTTTCCCGCTGTTCACGCCACTGTGCCATCGTCCAGCCTTGCGGTAGATAGCCATTGATCGGATCATGGGCCGAGGTCTGGTCGGTGACGATATCGGGGCGTACGCCTCGCCGCACGAGTTCGGGGAAGACATCCGCCGCATTGCCCAGTAATCCCACCGATTTGGCCTCACCCGCAGCGGTCCATCGCTCGATCATCGTTAACGCTTCGTCCAGCGTATCGGCGCGCTCATCGACGTATTTGGTGCGTAGGCGGAAATCGATGCTGTCGGAATTGCACTCGACCGCGAGGCAGCACGCTCCCGCCATCACGGCGGCCAGCGGTTGCGCCCCGCCCATACCGCCGAGGCCGCCGGTCAGTACCCATTTACCCGTCAGATCACCGTCGTAATGCTGACGCCCTGCCTCCACGAAGGTCTCGTAGGTGCCCTGAACGATGCCCTGTGAGCCGATATATATCCACGATCCGGCGGTCATCTGGCCGTACATCGCCAGACCCTTCTTATCGAGTTCGTTGAAGTGATCCCACGTCGCCCAATGCGGCACGAGATTGGAGTTGGCGATCAGCACGCGGGGGGCGTCCTTGTGGGTATGGAAGACGCCGACGGGCTTGCCAGACTGTACCAGCAATGTCTGGTCTGCTTCGAGGTTCTTGAGGCTATCGACGATCTTGTCAAAATCCTCCCATGTCCGCGCCGCGCGCCCGATGCCGCCATAGACGACCAGTTCATGCGGGTTTTCGGCCACGTCGGGATGTAGGTTGTTCATCAGCATCCGCATCGGGGCTTCGGTCAGCCAGCTTTTCGCGGTGATCTCGGTGCCGGTGGCGGGGTAGATATCGCGGGTGTTCTTGCGGGGATTGCTCATGGTGCACCTGTGAAGGATGGGGATAGGATGTAGTTGGTGTCTTGATGAATATCGAAGGGATTCATGCGGATAGCTCCGGCATAGGGGTGGCGGCGCTCGTGATGATTGCGCCGGAACCAACCAGCATCGCCGCCTGCTCCAGATCGGGGGCAAGGTAGCGGTCTTTGGTCAGCGCCGGGACGCTCTCGCGCAGATGCGATACAACACGGGCCAGCGGCTCGCTCGTCGTCAAAGGCGCGCGAAAGCCGATGCCCTGCGCCGCGCAGAGCAGTTCAACCCCAAGGATGCGGTTCAGGTTTTCCAGCATCCGCCCCAGCCGTACTGCGCCATGCGCGGCCATCGAGACGTGATCTTCCTGATTGGCGGAGGTTGGCGTTGAATCGGTGACGCAAGGGTTGGCGAGGTGTTTGTTCTCGCTCATCAATGCGGCGGTGGTGACTTCGGCGATCATATAGCCGGAGTTCAGGCCCGGATCGGGGGTGAGAAAAGGGGGTAGATCGTGGCTGAGGACCGGGTCCACGATCAGCGCGATACGGCGCTGTGCAATCGCCCCGATTTCGGCAATGGCGAGCGCGATCATATCGGCGGCAAAGCCTACCGGTTCGGCGTGGAAGTTCCCTCCCGAAACGATCAGGTTAGCCTCGACGAGGACCAGCGGGTTGTCGGTGGCCGCATTCGCCTCAATCTCCAACGTGCGCGCGGCCATGCGCAGCATGTCCATCGCCGCGCCTGTCACCTGTGGCTGACAGCGGATACAATAGGGGTCTTGCACACGGGTATCGCCTTCGCGGTGGCTCTCGCGGATGACTGATCCGGTGAGCAAAGCGCGCATGGTCGTCGCCGCCTCGATCTGGCCCGCATGGCCGCGTAGGGCGTGGATTTCGGGTTGCAGCGGGGCGGTCGATCCCATGATGGCATCGGTCGAAAGCGCAGATGTCACGAGCGCCGATTGCGCGGCCCGCCATGCCCCGAACAGACCCGCAAGGGCAAAGGCCGTGCTGAATTGTGTGCCGTTGATGAGGGCCAACCCCTCCTTCGCGCCCAAAGTTACGGGTGATAGGCCCGCCCGCGCCAGTGCCTCGCCACCGGGCAGGATTTTGCCGCCGTATTCGGCCTTCGCCTCGCCCATCATCACGGCGGCCATATGGGCCAGCGGGGCGAGGTCGCCGGATGCTCCGACCGATCCTTGCACGGGGATTACGGGTGTCACGCCGCGTTCCAGCATGTCTTGCAACAGGTCGATCAGGTCGAGCCGCACGCCAGACGCGCCGCGCCCAAGGCTGAGTAGCTTGAGAACTATCATCAGGCGGGCATGGTTGCGCGGGATGGCCGCACCAACGCCGCAACAATGCGACAGGATTAGGTTGCGTTGCAGGGTCGCCGTGTCTTTGGCCTCGATTTTCACACTGGCCAGCTTGCCGAAACCGGTATTGACACCGTAGACCGCCGCCGCGCCACTCGCCGCCGCTTCGATCCGGGCCTGCGCCTCAATTATGGCGGGGCGACATGAGGCATCGAGCCGAACGGCAAGACCTTCACGGAAGACACGTTCCAAATCAGCAAGGCTGGCCTCACCGGGGGTTAAGGTAAGGGCGCTCATGCCGTCCCTCCGAAGATACGGGAGTGCAGAGGGTTGAAGCCGATACGATAGGCCAGTTCCGCCGGATGCTTCACGTCCCAGACGGCCAGATCGGCACGCTGGCCTGCCGCGAGCGTGCCGCAATCGTCTAGGCCGAGTGCGCGAGCGGCATGGATGGTCACGCCGCGCAATGCTTCCTCCGGGGTCATGCGGAAAAGGGTGCAGGCCATGTTCATTGTCAGGAGCAGCGATGTCATGGGTGAGGAACCGGGATTGCAATCGCTGGCCAGCGCCATTGGCACACCATGGGTACGCAGGGCGTCGATTGGCGGCCTCTGCGTTTCGCGCAGGGTGTAGAATGCCCCCGGTAGGATGACGGCGACCGTTCCCGCCTCCGCCATGGCGGCCACACCCTCCTCATCGAGGTATTCGATATGGTCGGCGGATAGCGCACCGTAGCGTGCGGCCAGTTTGGCCCCGCCGAGATTGGAGAGTTGTTCGGCGTGGAGTTTAACCGGCAAGCTCAGTTCCTTGGCCACGTCGAACACCCGTGCGATCTGCTCCGGCTGGAAGGCGATCCCTTCGCAGAAACCGTCCACCGCATCGACCAACCTTTGCGAATGGGCGGCGCGTAGGGCGGGGATGCATATATCGTCGATATAAGCATCCGCCCGGCCCGCGAAATCGGCGGGCACGGCATGGGCACCGAGGAAGCTGGTTACAATGCGCAATGGGCGCGCATCGGCAATCGCCCGCGCCGCGCGCAGCATCCGCAATTCCGTCTCAGTATCCAGCCCGTAGCCGGATTTAACCTCCAGCACCGTGACCCCCTCGGCCAGCAGCGCATCAACACGGGGCAGGGCGCTTGCCAACAGCGCCGCCTCATCCGCCTCGCGGGTTGCCGTGACGGTCGATACAATGCCGCCCCCGGCGCGTGCGACTTCCTCGTAGGACGCCCCGTTCAGGCGCATCTCGAATTCGACGGCCCGGTCGCCGCCATGGATGATATGGGTGTGGCAATCGATAAGACCGGGGGTGACGAGACGGCCTTCTAGCGGTATCGCCTCGAAATCGCGATATGCGTCGGGGATCGCGTCGCCATGCCCGACCCAGACGATCCGCCCGTCTTGCATCGCGAGGGCCGCATTCTCGATTAGACCATAGGGGGCGTCACCAGCGACCATTGTCGCAACATGTGCATCCGTTAACAAGCGTCCGGTGTTCCGCATCTCCGCTTCCCCATTAATGGAATTCTTCTGTTCAACTACGATTTGATCTTTTATATGTCTAGACATAATATAAGGAATGCTGAATGATCTTTGCGCATCATGCCTTGCTGCCTTCAGGTTGGGCCGGGAGCGTCCGGCTAACCATCGAACCCGCCATGGGAACCATCAGCCGGATCGAAACCGATGCTACGGCACAGGCGGGGGACATCCGCGTCGATACGCTGTTGCCCGCGCTTGGCAACCTGCATAGCCATGCATTCCAACGGGCAATGGCGGGGATGACGGAATGGCGTAAGGCGGGGCGCGATAATTTTTGGACATGGCGCGATTTGATGTACCGCTTTGCTGACCATCTGACGCCCGAACAGGTCGAGGCCATCGCTGCGCTGGTTTATATGGAGATGCAGGAGGCGGGCTATGCCGCCGTTGGTGAGTTTCACTATGTCCATCACCAGAAGGGGGGCGCGCCCTATGACGATCTTGCGGAATTGTCGTTGCGCATCTTTGCCGCCGCCGCCACGACCGGGATTGGGCTGACGCATTTACCGGTGCTTTACACCTATGGCGGGGCGGGGAAGGCACCATTATCTGATGGGCAGCGCCGCTTTGGCAATACCCCGGATCGCTATGCACGATTGGTGGATGCGGCGCGCGATGGTCTGGCGGGGATGCCGCCCGATACGTGCCTTGGCATCGCGCCCCATTCCCTGCGCGCAACCTCGCCTGACGACTTACGCGCCGTATTGGCCGATAACCCGGATGGGTCGGTGCATATTCACATTGCCGAACAACCGAAGGAAGTGACGGATATCGAAGGGTGGCTAGGGGCGCGCCCTGTCGAGTGGTTACTGAACAACGCCTCGGTCGATGCGCGCTGGTGCCTGATCCATGCAACCCACATGAGCGCAGACGAAACCAGCGCAATGGCCGCGTCGGGGGCCGTTGCGGGGCTATGCCCGATTACCGAGTCTAATCTTGGCGATGGGCCGTTCAACGGGTCGGTTTATCTGGAGGCAGGGGGGGCGTTTGGAGTCGGGTCCGATTCCAACGTCATTATCTCGCTGACCGAAGAGCTACGCACGTTGGAATACTCGCAGCGTCTACGCGACCTTGCCCGCAATGTTATGGTCGTTGGCGAAGGGTCGGTTGGGCATACTCTATACACCGGCGCGGCCAAGGGCGGCGCACAGGCGTTGGGGCGCAATGCGGGCGAGATCACCGCCGGACGACTCGCCGATTTGATGGCCATCGACAGCACGACCCCCACTCTCTGCGCCCTGTCCCGTGATCAGCTTCTCGACGGTCTCGTCTTTGCGGCAAAAGACAATGTGGTCACGGATGTTTGGTCCGCCGGACGCCATGCCGTGAGGGAAGGGCGGCATGTTGAACGGGAGGGCATTGTGGCGAGGTATCGCAAGTCTATCTCTTCTCTGCTCGACATGATCTGAATACCGGATCGTGGGCGAATGCGATAAACCTTGCCCTGCTTTTTGGGAATTGCTCAGAGCGTGGCTGAGAAGCGCCTAGCTACCCAGTCGTGGAAGGTATGCGTTGGGGCGTCCATTGCAGGCGAGAATTTTCCGCCATCGAATAGGGTGCCGCTACGGCCCTTCTGCATACCCTCGACCACGCCGATATCTTCCACGAAGATCTCTTTCCACATTGCGGCATTCGTAACACGCAGGTCGGCGTGGCTGTCTCCGGCCATTGTCTCATTGGCATAATACAGTTCGATATGCTCGGTCGTGGTATGCGGGCCGGTCGCTTCGAGCAGGATCGCGAAGCAATGGTCGCGGTGAACGCCGAACAGGACGTTCGGGAAGAACGAGACGTATTCCGCGCCAGTATCCCATTTTTCGGATAGGCCGGGAAAGTTGTCGAAAGCGCGGCCATCGTCAGAGAGGCTGGGGTTATAGACGACCGTTCCCTGACCAGAGAATTCGTTCGGGGCAATGATGTCGTAATGGTCTTCCAGCCGAGAATAGGCGTTGAGGCCGGGGTGAATCCACGGCAAGTGATAGGATTCGCAGTAATTCTCGACTGCCAGCTTCCAGTTGGTTTTTACGTGCAGCTTGAAGGATGAATCGGCCCCGCCGTGGTAAATTGGTTGCTCCATCTCCGACCAGCGGTCCAGCAGGGTAGCGGCGTGGTCGTCGAATGCTGGCGCGTTGCCGTCGAGATTGACGAAGATCACGTCGCGCCAAACGCGGCTGCGCACCTCGATTAAGCCCAGCTTGTCGCGATCCATATCCGGGTGTGCATTCTGGCCGGGGCCGCCGACATGGGGGGTCGCCTTCAGCTTGCCCTTCAGGTCATAGCACCATGAATGGTAGGGACAGCGCAGGGCACCCTCGATTTTGCGCGGCTCTTCCAGCAGGATCATGCCCCGGTGGCGACAAGCGTTCAGGAACACGCGCACTTGCATGTCTTTGCCGCGCACGATGATCAATTCGGTGCCGCAAAAGCTGATGGGGCGCGCATCTCCGGCTTCGGGGATATCTTTGGCGAAACCGAGGCCCGCCCATGTGGCGGCGAAGACGGCGCGGCGTTCCTGCTCGAAGACATCCGCATCGGTGTAGAATTGGTTGGGAAGGCCGCGTGCAGTCTCGATGGGGCCGGTCACGGCATCGAGCATTGATTTGTCGTGGATCGTCATGGCTGGCCTCCTCATGTGATGGCGCAATTTTCTCGATGATCCACGATTGCGCGGTATGGGGCGAGGCCGCTAGGGATAATTCGACGTTTTCATCGGCGAAAGCGGCGCGTGGTGCTTTTCCTCGCGCTTTAAGGCGGGTAGACAACGCGGCATGATTACAATTCGCAACCTCACCTTCGCCATGGAAGGCAAGCCCCTGTTTGAAGGGGCGAGCGCCTCCATCCCCCCCCGCACGACTGTTGGTGTCGTGGGGCGTAATGGCTGTGGCAAGACCACATTGTTTCGCATGATCCGGGGCGAACTGGCGCTGGATGGCGGGGATATCGATATCCCCCGGCAAGCGCGGGTCGGTGGCGTCGCGCAGGAAGCGCCCGCGAGCGACGAGACGTTGCTGGAGACGGTACTGGCCGCCGACACGGAGCGGGCGTCGCTATTGAAGCGGGCAGAGACGGCGACGGATGCAATGGATATCGCGGATATCCAGACGCGGTTGGTCGATATTGACGCCCATTCGGCGGAGGCGCGAGCCGCGTCGATCCTACAAGGGCTGGGGTTTGACACGGCGGCGCAGAATCGCGCTTGCGCGGAGTTTTCGGGCGGTTGGCGGATGCGCGTTGCGCTGGCCGCAGTGTTGTTCTCTGCGCCTGATCTATTGTTGCTTGATGAGCCGACCAACTATCTTGATTTGGAAGGTACAATCTGGCTGGAAAACTTTCTTGCCCGTTATCCGCATACCTGCCTCATTATCAGCCATGACCGGCAATTGCTGAACCGGGCAGTGAAGGGGATTTTGCACCTCAGCGACGGATCACTGACTTATTATAAGGGCGGTTATGATGCCTTCGATGCGATGCGTCAGGCGCGGCTGGAACAGCAGGTTGCCGCCAAACGCAAGCAGGACGCACAGCGCGAGCATATCCAGAAATTCGTCGACCGCTTCCGTGCGCAGGCGACAAAGGCGCGGCAGGCGCAATCACGGCTGAAAATGCTGGAACGGATGAAGCCGATTGCGGCGCTGTCAGAGAATGCGGTGGCGGGTTTTCAGTTTCGCACCCCCGAAGAGTTGCCCCCGCCGTTGATTGCGGTGGAGCAAGGGGCGGTGGGCTATGACGGGCCAGCGATCCTGTCGAAGCTAAATTTTCGACTGGATCAGGATGACCGCATCGCACTTCTCGGCGCGAATGGGCAGGGGAAATCGACGCTCTCGAAGCTGCTCGCCGACCGTCTCGATTTGATGGAGGGGACCGGGACGCGCTCGAAAAAGCTGCGTATTGGCTATTTCGCGCAACATCAGCTCGATGAATTGCGCGAGGATGAGACACCGTTGCAACATATCGCCCATCGTTTCCCCGAAGAAACACCGTCGAAGCATCGCGCGCGGCTTGGTGCGGCGGGGTTTGGCGTTGATGTGGCCGAGGTCGAGGCGCGGCGGTTGTCTGGTGGACAGCGGGCGCGGTTGTTGCTGATGCTCGTCACGCTGGACGCGCCCCATCTGCTGATCCTCGATGAGCCGACCAACCACCTCGATATCGAGAGCCGTGAAGCCTTGATCCATGCGCTCAATGATTATGGCGGCGCGGTAATCCTCGTTAGTCACGACGCGCATCTTGTTGAGATGGTGGCTGATCGGTTCTGGCTGGTCCATGATGGACGAGTAAAACCCTATGACGGGGATATGGCCGATTACAGGCGGTTCCTGTTGTCCCAGCGCGGGGCGCCCGGTGCGCCTGAGCCTAAAGCGAAACAGAAAGCTGAACCCAAGGCAGAGAAGAAAGTCGCGCCTTCCCCAGCCCCGCGTCGTTCGCCCGCCAATCTCAAGGCGGATGCGGCGAAATGCGAGGCGCGGGTTGTGGCCCTCCAGAAGATGCTCGATCGGATTGATGAGCGGCTGAACGAAGTTGCGCTGTCTAATACGATCTCACCTTCGGAACTAGAGAAGCTCGGTATCAAGCGGGCAGAGATCGTTGAAGGTTATGAGCGCGCAGAAGAGCTATGGATGAAGGCATTGGAGCAACTTGAAACGGTTGAATGACCCATTCGTGCCGTTTGGATACTGAAAAGGGTGTCTGGCGCTGGTGGATTGCCTCTGACGAAATGAGTATACTAAGCTTTGCGTTTTTGATTAATTTATCTATACATTACAATATCTTATATTGTGGGTTGCTTCCGAAAACGGGGGTGTGAATGCCACGATTAATCCGCCAGAAATCGCTGAAAAGTGATGATGGCATCCATGTTGCTATACGGGGAGTACCAATCAAAACCCGGCATGGAGACAACACCAATGGCCAATAAATTCCTTACCGCCCTCACCGTCGTCGCTGCGACCGTTCTCAGCGCCGGTACAGCATCCGCAACCATCTTCACGGCAGATTATGATCGCGAAGTCTGGAATTCCTATGACGATGCGACTGAAACTTACACGATGAAATTTCGTGATGATGGATCGAAAGACGGTTTCTGGCTCGTTGTTTCACCCGGCCCGAACCCGAAAACCAATGTCAGTGAATATGCTGTTCTCTATGGTGATCGCACCACCAATCGCATTACGGCCTATACCTATGATGGACAGAACAACCCAAACAGCTACCAAAACGGTCAGCTTCTAGGCACGTTCGATAACGCTTTCACATCGGGCGGTACGAACATGACCATGTTCTCGCTGGATGTTTCGAGCATTAATTCCGCATTTAGTGATCCGGCGTGGCTGGGTGTGGCCATTGATCAGCAGGCCGGTATCTGGTTCCATCAGACCGCCGGTACGGATATTGCGTATAATGCCGATGGTTCGATCTCTAATTTCGGATTTGATAGCCAGATGTGGCTTGATCGTGGGTTTCAGGACACTGTTGCGCGCTCCTGCTCGGCCAATAATGATGCCCGGTATTTCTGTAGCGGCACCCCGTCCTCGCCTACGACCCCCGGTGGTTCGACACCTACTACCCCCGGTGGTTCAACACCTGCGCCGGGTGGTTCGGTGCCTGCGCCCGGTGGTCTCGCACTGTTGCTTGTCGGCCTTGCTGGCTTCGGTCTGCGCCGCAAGAAATAATCTGCCCTCGGGACGATCATGACAGGAACCCTCGGCAGTAATGCCGGGGGTTTTCTTTTATAATCAGGCTTTTGGCTCGCTCTCACGGGCCTTGACCCAGCGTGCGCCGTCTTGTTGCCAATAGGTCGCCTTCACGGTTTCGGTGGCGCGCTTCCATTGTTGGCGGGCGAGGCCAAGGGCGGTTTCATCATCGCCGGGAAAGAGGATGACGACGCGCTCAAATCCCTCAAAATCGCTGGTATCGGCGGCATCGACGAGGAAGAGTGCATCGGCGGCATTTGGGATTTCATCGCCGGTCGTCATATAGATCGGCTGGCGTTCTGGCGTGGCGCATCCTTGCCGCGCATGGGGTAGGAAGCTGTCATCGCGATAGGTCCACAGATGGGCGTCGAGTGCCTCCATCCGCTCCGCCGTGCCACAGCGGACGACCGAGCGCCAGCCCTTTGCCAGCGTGCGCTCCAGCAAGTCGGGGAGGGCGCGTTCGAGGGGGTGCGCGGTGAGGTGGTAGAACAAGGCTTCGGCCATTCTCTCTCTCCCTTTCCCGCATCCCCGGCTTTGTGCCGTGCTCCGTCAGGCTATTTCTCGAAATTGTCTCTCACAAGACGGTTGAGCGTGGCCACGCCCCAGCCGGATGCACCCTTGCCGTGGAGCGGTTTGGCTTCTTTCGACAATGTAACCCCGGCAATGTCGATATGTGCCCATGGGCTGTCATTGACGAAGCGTTGCAGGAATTGGGCGGCGGTGATCGACCCCGCCGCGCGGCCCCCGGTGTTCTTGATATCGGCGAGCGAAGATTTGATGAGGTCGTCGTATTCCTTGGCCAGCGGCATCCGCCAGATGCCCTCGCTCTCGGCATCGGCGGCATCGGCAATCTGAGTGGCGAAATCGTCGTTATTGCAGAACAGGCCCGCATTCGTGTTGCCCAAGGCGATGATAATCGCGCCGGTCAGGGTGGCAAGGTTGACGGTCGCCGCTGGTTTGAACTCGCGCTGGGCATAGAAGAGGATATCGGCGAGGACGAGGCGGCCTTCGGCGTCGGTATTGATGACCTCGATGGTCTTGCCGGAAAGTGAGGTGACGATATCGCCGGGGCGGGTGGCGAGGCCGTCGGGCATGTTCTCAACGAGGCCAACGATGCCGATGACGTTTGCTTTGGCCTTGCGTAGCGCGACGGTTTTCATCAGGCCGGAGACGACGCCCGCGCCGCCCATATCCATCGTCATTTCCTCCATACCGCCCGCAGGCTTGATGGAGATGCCGCCCGTATCGAAGGTTACGCCCTTGCCGACGGCGCAGAAGGGAGCGTCGCCTTCGGCCCCGCCCATCCATTTCATCACGACGACCGTGCTTTCATGGGGGCTACCCAGACCAACGCAGAGGAGTGACCCCATGCCGATCTCCTCAAGCTCCTTCTCGCGCATTACAGTCACTTCGACGCCGAGTTCTGAGAGGGCTTCGAGGCGCGCGGCGAAGGATTCGGGGTAGAGGACGTTGGCGGGTTCGCTGACCAGATCGCGGGTGAAGAAGGTGCCTTCAGCCAGTGCATCCGCGTCGGTGAATGCCGCTTTTGCCGCGTCGGTATCGGCGGTTGCGACGGTGATGCTGCCTTTGCCAAGCGTGTCGGCATCCTTGCCGGTCTTGTAGCGGTTGAAGGCGTAGCGGCGCATCTTCATGCCCGCTGCGAGTTCGGCGGTAAGGGCCGCATCCAAACCGTCCGCGTGAACGGTTGCGCCGGGGGTTTCGAGTTTGCCCATCTTTGCGGCGATCTTGCCGCCTAGATGGCGCGCGGTGGTCGCGTCGAGGGGGTCTTTGCCGGTGCTGGCGATGATCAGGCGGTCGGCTTTCATTCCGGCGGGGAATGGGAATTCCATCGCCTCACCGTGTTTGCCTTTGAAGCGCGGGGAGGCAATCGCGCGTTTCAGCGCGCCGCCCATTGCGGCATCGGCGGCCCCGCCCGCACCCGAAAGCGCGCCGTCACTTCCGACAAGGACGACGAGCGTACCTTCCGTCTGGGCAAGGGACGCGGTGTCGGCTGGGGTGAACGCGATGGTCATGGAGGGCGCCTCATGGTGTTCTGAAAATCGGAAATATCTGTATACGTAGTGCGTACGGCCCCGTCTGGCTAGGCCGCTGCGGCGTCTTGTGCCGCTTGCTCGGCGCTTACATACGCATCGGCGCAGGCTTTCGCCAGCGTGCGGACTCGCCCGATATACGCCTGTCGCTCGGTTACGGAGATCACGCCGCGTGCATCGAGCAGGTTGAAGATATGGCTCGCCTTGATGCATTGGTCATAGGCGGGGTGCGCCATGATGATCGTCTGGCCGGTTTTCGGGTCTTCGGCGGGGGCGGCGAGAATACGCTCGCATTCGGCCTCCGCATCCTCGAAATGGCGCAGCAGCGTCTCGGTATCGGCGATATCGAAATTCCAGCGGGAATATTCGCGCTCGGTTTGGCGGAAGATATCGGCATATTTCAGCGCGATGGGCGCGTCGGGGTCGTTGAACGGCATATCCATGACGTGATTAACGCCCAGCACATACATGGCGAGGCGTTCGAGACCATAGGTCAACTCGCCGGAAACGGGGCGGCAATCATGGCCGCCGACTTGCTGAAAATAGGTGAATTGAGAGACTTCCATACCGTCGACCCAGACTTCCCAGCCCAAACCCCATGCACCAAGGGTCGGCGATTCCCAGTCATCCTCAACGAAACGGATATCGTGGAGAGAAAAATCGATGCCGATGGCCTTTAGCGAGCCGAGATAGAGATCCTGTAGGTCGGGCGGCGAGGGCTTTATCAACACTTGATATTGGTAGTAATGCTGAAGACGGTTTGGGTTTTCGCCATAGCGGCCATCAGTCGGGCGACGCGAGGGCTGCGCATAGGCGGCGGCCCAAGGTTTTGCGCCGAGCGAGCGGAGCGTGGTGGCAGGATGGAACGTGCCCGCACCGACTTCCATGTCGTAGGGCTGGAGGATTGCACAGCCTTTTTCCGCCCAATAATTTTGTAGGCGCATCAGGATTTCCTGAAAGGAACGGGGGGCGTCCCGCAGGGGGGCGTCCCGCAGGGGGGCATCGGTCATGTTGCAGGCTCCAGTATATCACTGTCATGGCTCTATCGGAGCGAGGCGAAACCGTCAAATTCGTTCCTTTTGCCTTACGGCACATCAGTTCAGGGGTTTCTTCTTCAAGCGATTGCCGTGCCCCTCTGCTTGCGCCGTTTTGAGTCACTGTTTATAGCTTCTGCCACCTTCGAGACATGACGGCGGATACGATGGCCAAGGACAAGAAGAAGCGCGACAGTCAGCTTGTCGTCCGGGTCCATAAGGAAGAACGCGACGCCTTCGTCGAACTCTGTGAAGAGATGGACACTTCGGCATCGCGGGAAATCCGCCGTTTCATGCGCGATTTCGTCGAGAAGCAGACGAAAAAGCGCAATAAGTAGGCTTCATATTAGCTGGCGAAAAGCTGTGTCGCGCTGATCGTATCGCAGATGCGGCCCGATGGATCGAGCACGGCGGATGCACCGTGGCGGGTATAGGCTGGATTCATTAGATTTTTGCGGTGTCCGGGCGATTCTATCCAGCGGGTCACGAGATTATTGGCGAGCGAATCATAGCTGCGCTCGGCAATACGCTCTCCACGCGGGGTCACGCTGTAGGCGCAGCGATCCGTTCCTAGGGGATAGACCGGCTGGCCGTCGCTGATCTCCAACCGTTTTGCCGTGGCCAGATTTTCCGCCGCTGCCATGAATTGAACGCCGCCTTGACGAAGACGGTCTGGCATGTTGGTGCGCCCCGGAGCCGGGGATGTGTGGCCGAAGAACCCCATATTGACCATATCGGCGCTATGACCTGTAGCAGCGCGGCGCAAACCGGGATCGGCTTTCAGGGGTTTTAATCCTGCATTGCATCGCGCGCGGTTCGTGTGGTGTAGAATTGCGCGGTCTAGAAGGGGACGGTCGATGCCTTGGGCGGTGATTGGGTCGCGAAAGGCAGGGTCACTGTGGCTGGCACAAGAGGGCGTGTTTGTCTGATGTGGTGCGGTGCGCGCATTTGTGAGGGGCAGGACAGGCGGAAGCGCCGCGACCTGTCGATCCACCGGGGTTCTCGGAACGGGCCTCTCTACCGTCACAGGGGGCTTTGGCGTCATAGGTGGCTTGGGCGTGGATATGGGAGCAGGCACTTGGCTCGCGCATCCAGCAAGAAGAGTGGCGAAGCAGGCGGTCGTAATAAATCGGAACATGGCGCAGTGTTACCTGTCTTGAGTATTGGGATGGTATAAAATCTATCGTGTAGATGAAAACAAATCGTCGACGCTTAACCGCCCGTCAAAACTGAATGTGCATAGTCATGCCGAGATGACATGAATTATTCCTTTTAAAAGGCGGGTAGAATGCACCGGACTTTGACCATGGCCCTGCTTGCGACCGTAACGGTGGCGGGCTTCACCTCGACCGCAATGGCAGGATCGTCGGATTCCTACGCTACACCGCAAGTGCAGCAGGAAACGTCGATCACCACCTTTACCGCCGCAGCGCCGCCAGTAATGGAAACATATGCCGCGCCCGCGCCTGTTTATGCGCCTACTACTGCCCCTGCGCCGATCGTTACGGAAACGGTCAAGGATGGCTATTACGATGCGGCTCGCTACGGCGGTAATGCGCAGTTTGGATACGAGCAGAGCCATGCTTGCGGCGGCGCGTTGGATGGCGAGAAATGCCTCGTTATCCTATCGGATCACATGCGCCGTGTGCGCCTTGACCGCCCGGCAGGCACGATCCTAGTCGGTAATCCGCTGATTGCGGATGTGACGGTGCTGGGCAATGATACGGTCTTCGTTTCTGCGCGCTCCATCGGTTCAACCAACATCATCGTCCTCGATAAGCAGGGCAATGAGATGGTGACGTATGAAGTGTTCGTTCGTGAGCCGCGCACGAAGCGCGTGGTGCTGAATAATGGCGGCATTGCCGAAAACTATCAATGCGCTCCGCATTGTGAACGCGCCCTCACGCAGAGCGATTCCAGCGCGCCTTACAGAGAGCGTTCGGGTGTAATCACGACCGATCTTGGCCTTGATGCGAATGCTATCGGCCTCCAGAGCGGACCTAACCCGAATACTGATCCAACGGCGGCGGAATCAGTGAGCGGATCGCAAGGCGGCGGTGCGGCGGCAATAGGCGGCGCGGCAGCAGGTGGTCTTGCTGGCGAAGTTGCTGGCCTTACGGATAGCGTCGCGCCCGCATTGGGTCTTGCTGGTGCATTGGGCGGTCTCCTCGGTGGAGGAGGTGGCGGTGGTGGCAATGAAAGCGGCGGCCCGGCCCGCACGGATGCACCGCCCCTACCAACCGCATCTGGCTTGAACTGATGAAAATGTAGCGAATTGCGGTTATCCTGAACCACAAACTGCCATGTTTTGCGCGGCTCTTGGTGCAAAACATGGCTCAGGCTTATCGCAAATCGTGATAGCGCCGCTCCTATGGGAGCGGCGTTTTTCGCTTTAAGGATGTGGTAAGTCGATCTGCATTCCGTCATAGGCGGGAATGACCGTATCGGGCAGGTACGCCGCCAGTTCCTCGTAATCGAGATCATTATGCAGGTTGGTGAGAATCGCGCGCTTGGGTTTTATCGTTTCGATCCACTCCAGTGTCAGATCGACATGGGCATGAGTCGGGTGCGGCGTCCAGCGTAAGGCATCGACGATCCAGACATCGAGATCGGCGAGGGCGGCGGCGGTATCGTCGCGTAGGGCGCTAACATCGGGTGTGTATGCCAGTCCGCCGAAGCGGAAGCCACGGGCGTCGAAGTTGGGACCATGGGCGATGGTATGGGCGGTCGTGGTGATTGCACCACCTGCGCCATCAACCGTGACCATCTCGTCATGGATGCGCAGGGTGAAGATGGGAGGGTAGAGGCTGCCTTCGGGCTGGGTGAAAGCATACCCAAAGCGGACCTCCAGCATTGCTGCCGTATCCGGGTCGGTCCAGATATCAAGCTGTTTCCGGCGATTGATGACGATGGGGCGCAGGTCGTCTAGGCCGTGGGTGTGGTCGGCGTGCTCGTGGGTTAGAATGGCGGCATCAATAGTGCCGATGCCTGCATCCAGAAGTTGCTCACGAGCATCGGGACCGACATCGACTAACACGCGGGTCGTACCTTCTGTGCCAATCCGCTCGACGAGCAAGGCGCAGCGGCGGCGGCGGTTTTTGGGGTTGGTTGGGTCGCATTTGCCCCATGCCCCGCGCCCGTCCTCACCGCCCAACCGAGGCACGCCACCAGAGGAGCCGCAACCCAAGATGGTAGCGCGCAGAATATCGCCGGTCATATCGGAACCTTGGTGAAGAGGCGGTGGAAATTGGCGGTGGTGGCCATTGCAAAATCAGCGGTGTCGATGCCGAATATTTCTGCGCCGGTGATGGCGGTGTGAGCGACATAGGCGGGTTCGTTGCGCTTGCCACGCTTAGGAACCGGCGCGAGGTAGGGGGCGTCTGTCTCGACCAGAATACGGTCGAGGGGCGCATCGGCGAAGATGGCGCGCAGGTCGGTGGCGTTCTTGAAGGTCACGACACCGGACATCGATAGGTAGAAACCCATATCGAGGGCGGCTTCGGCCAATGCGCGGCCTGATGAGAAACAGTGCATAACGCAGGTATAGGGGCCATCATTGTAGCCTTCGCGCAGGATGGCGGCCATGTCGTCATCGGCATCGCGAGAATGGATGATGAGGGGCAGGCCCGTCTGGCGCGCGGCGATAATATGGCGACGCAGGCTCTCCTTTTGCATATCGGGGGGCCATTTATCGTAATGGTAGTCGAGGCCCGTTTCGCCAATGCCGACCATTTTCGGGTGTGCCGCATAAGCGATAAGTTCTTCGGTGGTTAGGAGCGGGGCTTCGCCGACATTCAGCGGATGCGCGCCCATCGCGTACCAGACGCTGTCATGCGCCTCGGCGATGGCGCGGACGGTTGGCTCTGCGCTGGCGCGGGTGCAAATCGTCACCATTTTCGTCACGCCAGCCGCACGCGCGCGGACGACGAGGTCGTCGCGGTCCCCGTCGAAATCGGGGAAATCGAGATGGCAATGGCTATCGACGAGCATAATGCGTTCCGTTCGGATGTGATCAGACGGTAGCTCGTTTCGCTGCGCCTTCCATTTGCGTGACCATATCCAGCAATGCCTGTCGCCGGTCAAGGTTGAGTGCGCGGGTGCGGGCGGCGATATCCTGCATCGCCATGGCTGTTTTGGCCCATTGGGCGGCGGTTGCGCGGGTTGCTGGGGTTTCGCCTATAGTGTCGCAGGCATGGTGCGCGGCGGTGTCGATCAAGATGCGGATGGCGATGCCGAAGCCTTCGTCCTTGTCGGCGGGGGCAACGGCATCGGCGAGGCGGTGCAGAGCGGCGCGGTCGATGCGCGTAGGGAGCGGTGCGAGGATGCGCTGGACGGCGTTGGCGATGGTTGCGCCGTCTTCAGAGGCGAGGTTGAGGGCTTCGCCGACCGATCCGCGCGCCACGGGAATGAGGGCGGCGGCGAGGTCTTCGCCGGTCGCGGCGCGGTAGGCGGCGGCGAGGGCATCATCGTCCAACTGGCGGAAATCGAGGATGCGGCAGCGGGAGCGGATCGTAGGGAGCAAGCGGCCCGGCGCGTGGCTGATGAGGAAGAAGGCGACGCGAGCGGGTGGTTCTTCCAACAGTTTCAGTAGGGCGTTGGCGGCACTGGGGTTCATCTCCTCGGCGCAGTCGATGATGACGCAGCGCCATTCTTCCCGCCCTGCCGCCAAGGAGAGAGCGGCGCGTAGGTCGCGGATCTGCTCTACGTCGATCTGGGTGCGTAGCTTGCCAGTCTTTTCGTTGATGCGGCGGGCGATGAGGGTGATGCGGGTCTCATTGCCCTCGGTAATGCGTCGATGGACCGGATCTGTGGCGCCCATCGTGACGTGCGCTTGGTCGGTGAGGAGGGCATGGCTGGCGAGCCATGCGAAGGTGGCCTTGCCTACTCCACGCGGCCCGGTCAGGAGCCAGCCGTGATGTATCCGCTCCGCGCCCAAAGCTGCGTCGAAGGCGGCGACGGCCTCATCTTGCCCGATGAGGTTGGCTGTGGCGTGAGGGGGCGGTGCGTCGATCATAGGGCGACAAGGGCGGCGGCGAGGATGGCGTCGGGGGTCTGGGTCGCGTCGATGATTGTGAAGCGGTCCGGTTCTGCTTTGGCTTGCATGAGAAAGGATTGGCGCAGGGTTTCGTGCAATGCGGTGCCCATCCGCTCGAATCGGTCAGGCCCAGCACGGCTGGCGGCACGGCTGAGGCCGATCTCGGCGGGTGCGTCGAGCAGCAAGGTGGCATCAGGGGAAAGGCCGATGGTGCGTGCATGCAGCAGGTCGATCAGGGTTGGATCGACGCCGCGTGCGCCCTGATAGGCACGTGTACTGTCGAGATAACGGTCACAGATTACATCACGTCCAGCGGCGAGGGCCGGTTCTACGGTGCATCGCACATGGTCACGGCGGGCGGCATTCAGCAGTAGGAGTTCGGTCATGGCGTCCCAGCGATCCGGTTCCCCCGTCACTAGCAATGCGCGGATTTCCTCGGCTCCCGGTGATCCACCCGGCTCACGGGTAAATAAGGCATCGGCGAAGGTGGAGGCCGCGCGTAAGCCGGAAACGAGGGTCGATTTGCCTGTGCCCTCGCCTCCCTCGATGGTAATGAAGCGGCCCCGTGCGGTCATTCTGTGGCTACGCCTTCTGTTGTGGGGGCGGGTTTCAGGGCGGCGAGTGCGCTTTCGGCTAGGTAGAGCGCGCCCGCCTTCAATTTCTCCTGTAATCCTCCACGCGCGACCGCTTCGCCCGCTACGAGCGGGATTTCGACTGCCGTTACATTGGGCGCGGACAGGCGCAGGGTCGCGATTTTCTGACCCTTCTTGATGGGTGCTTCGATGGGGCCAGAATAGACAATTTCGCCTGTCACCTTGCGCAAGGCACCGTAGGGCGTGGTCATCACGACGGGGTCTTGCACGACGAGGGGCACGCGCGGCTGTGCGCCAATCCAGACGGCGGCGGTGCCGACTTCGGCCCCAGTTTCGAGCAATTCTTTCGTCTCGAATTCCCGGAAACCCCAACGGATAATTCGTTCCGCTTCGATGGAGCGTTCATTGCTTGATGAGAGGCCAGCGATAACGAGGATCAGGCGGCGATCATCGTTTTTAGCCGAGCCAACAAGGCCGTATCCGGCGGCTTCGGTATGGCCGGTTTTAAGGCCGTCTGCACCAAGCCCAAGACCGAGGAGGGGGTTGCGGTTCCGCTGGTCGATTCCCTCCCACTCGAATGATTGTTCGGAATAGATGGGGTAGAATTGCGGGTATTTGCTGATGATATGATCGGCGAGGATGGCGAGGTCGCTAACGCTCATCTCATGCCCCTCGTCGGGCCAGCCGGTCGCATTGCGGAAGGTGGAGTTTTCTAGCCCTAACTCCTTGGCGCGCACCGTCATGCGGCGCGCAAATTCAGCCTCCGACCCGGCCAAACCTTCGGCGATAACAATACAGGCGTCATTGCCGGATTGGACAATAATGCCGCGTAACAAGTCGCCGACACTAATGCGGTCGCCGACTTTGACGAACATTTTGGAGCCGCCCTTCTTCCACGCTTTTTCGCTAACCACGAATTCATCGTCGAGGGACAGGCGGCCCGATGCGAGCGCCTCGAACACCATCGTAACCGTCATCAATTTTGACATTGAGGCGGGCGGAATCGCCATATCAGCGTTCTTTTCCATCAAGACCGCACCGGAGGTGGCGTCGATTAGAATCGCGTTACGTGCCTCGGTCGCGAAGGGTTCGGCCTGCGCGGCGGTTGTGCCGAGCATCAAGGTGAGAAGGGTTGCAAAGCGGCGCATGGGCGTCTCCCGAACAGAAAAATGCCGCACCCCGAAGGGTACGGCATCGAAGTCTAAACGATTCGCTTCGTCAGGGCGAAGGGTATCAGCCTTTCACGACGCGGGCTTCGTAGTAACCCAACTCGCGGACCCGGTTGCGAACGGCACGGGCATCACGCTTGGAGCCGCCAGAGATACGAACGCGGTGGTAGATTTTGCCGCGAACGCGCGCTGGTACGACGAATGCCTGCTCACCTGCCGCACCGAGGCGGTTGACGAGACGGGCGGCGCGGTTCTGGTCGATGAACGCACCAACCTGAACAACATGACCACCAGTGGGCGCAACCTGCTGTGGAGCATAGGCGGCGACCTGCTGAGGAGCGGCGATTGCGGCGGCGGCTGCCGCTGCGGTCTGTGAGTTCAGATCATAGTAATCGGCGGCAGGCTGTGCGTTCTGGTACTCATAGCCGCCGACATTGACGGGCTGTACGGGTGCCGGTGCAGCAAAAGTTTGCTGCTGTACAGGCTCGTAGGTTGGCTGTGCGGTCACATAGGTCTGCTGTGGTTCCGCAGCGTAGGTTTGCTGCGAAGGCACGTAGTTCTGTTGAGGCTCTGCAGTGAAGGTCTGTTGCGATGGCACATAGGTCTGCTGTGGTGCTGTGTAGGTCTGTTGTGGCTCTGCGGCATAAGTCTGCTGCGAAGGCACGTAGTTTTGCTGAACTGATGGCGATGTGTAGCTCTGTGCGACAGGCTCATAAGTCTGCTGTGCCGGTGCGACATAGGACGTTGCGGCGTCATATGCCTGCGAGTAGCTGGGCGCCGTGGCCTGATAGCCCTGAGTTACAGGCGCAACCTGCTGAAGTGCCTGATAGGGGTCGGTATAGGTCGTGCCGGTGGTTGGCTCGATCTGCGTTGAGCTGCCCACGTATTTGGAGCCGGTCGTCGGAGCGATCTGGTAGCTGTAATCCGAAGATGTGGTCGCTGCGGCTGGCTTTGCGGCAACTGGTGCTACTTTTGCCCGTGCAGGCTCGGCGGGTGCCGCTGCGGCGGTTCCACTACGACGCTCATGCGGTGCGTAATTTGGCTCGGAGGGCGCGAAATTGCCCCACTGGCTTGCATTGTTGAACCCGCCATAGGGGTCAAAGCCGAAACCTGGTGCGCCAGGAACGGGGAAACCCGCGATGCCCGCTGCCGCAAACTGGCCGGGAAGGCCGTAGCCGGGGAAGGGCTGTGGCGCGCCATAGCCTTGCTCAGGAGCCGAAGCCGGGACGGGTGCGCCATATCCGGGAAGCGGTGCAGGAGCGCCGTAGCCTTGCTGTGCGGGCGCTGCATAACCCTGCTGAATAGGAGCGCCGTAACCCTGCTGCACAGGTGCGCCATAGCCCTGTTGTGTGGGGGCCGCGAAGCCGTAATTTGCGTAGCCGCCCTGAAGCTGCTGACCGGGGAAGCCGTAGCCTGCTGCGGCGGGCTGACCATAGGTCGGCGCATTATGCGGCTGCTGCTGCGTGACATCGGCGACCGCGAGGGACGAAGCTCCGAAGACGGTAAGTGTTGAAAGGGTAGCGACGATCACGGCACGCGAGGGTGCCTTACGGTTCCATGCTGGCAGAGACATGACCTGTTCCTCTTTATCTGTTTCGACGCCCATGTTGCTCGATAGGTTTTTTGGTCGTTCAAGGGCGTATTTTGGCGTTCCGAGGGCATTTCCTCACAACATGCATCGGACGATAGGCGAATCAGCTGGAATCGTGCAACCTTTTTCTGCAATCTTGAATCGGAAAAGTGTCTAATCTATAAGACTCTATGGTCTTTCCTTCATGTTATTTTGGACAAATTCCAGTTTTTGCCTCTTTTCGGTACGGCATGGTGCCCCGGTGGCTGACTTGTGAAGTGTTGCCAAAGGGCATAGATCAGCGACGAAACTTGCGAAGGATGTATCTAATGATTGGACGACTGAACCATGTGGCCATAGCGGTGCCCGACCTTGATGCGGCCTGTGCGCAGTATCGCGATGCGCTGGGGGCCAGCGTTGGGGCGCCTCAGGACGAGCCGGATCACGGGGTTACAGTTGTTTTCGTTGATCTGCCTAATACTAAGATTGAGTTCTTGCATCCGCTGGGCGAAGATTCACCGATTGCGGGGTTTCTGGCAAAGAACCCGTCGGGGGGCATCCACCATATCTGCTATGAGGTCGATGATATTCTCGCCGCCCGTGATCGGTTGGTCGAGACAGGGGCGCGGGTTTTGGGCAGTGGTGAGCCAAAGATCGGCGCGCATGGAAAGCCGGTGCTTTTCCTGCACCCGAAAGATTTTGCGGGAACACTGGTCGAGTT
>CALFVD010000006.1 GCA_937928005.1 uncultured Neomegalonema sp.
CCTCGCCATACCGCAGAACATCTCGCTGCTGATCCTGCCGCCATACTCGCCCGAACTGAACCCCGTCGAGAACGTCTGGGCATACCTGCGTGGCAAAAAGCTCGCCATCTCTGTCTTCGACACCTACGAGGACATCGTCGAGGCCTGTTGCGAGGCATGGAACTTCTTCGCAAACGACAAGGATCGCGTGGCCTCAATCAAAACGCGAAAATGGGCAGAACAATGAACGATTGCCGCCCTTGGTATTACCCATCCTTTTTACGGGGTGTTGTGTTGATGGTCATGGCGATTTCCTGGATGTCCTCGTCACTGATGTCGTCGAGGTCGATGCCACGGGGCAGCCATCGCCGGATACGACCATTGGCATTCTCGATCCCCCCTTTTTGCCATGAGGCATAGGCATCGCAAAAATATGTGGTCTCTGAGAGCCTGAACGAAAAGAAGTTGAGCGACATCAGTAGGTTGTGATTCTCTGTCTTTGTTGAAGAGATGGAGGATCGGATGCCTTGGAATGATGCCGCTCGGATTGAGCATAGCCGGAATACGGGTCGCTACCCAAGCGACATGACAGATCGGGAATGGGGTCTGATCGTAGCCTTCCTTCCCGCACCCCGTTGGGGCGGTCGCCCTCGCATGGCAAACCTTCGCGAGATGATGAATGCGATCCAGTACATCGGCGCTACGGGTTGCCAATGGCGTGCCTTGCCGCAGGATTTTCCACCGATGACGACCGTGCGGGGCACCCCGTTGCAGGGGTATTTCTACCTCTGGCGCGACAGCGGCGTGTTCGAGACGATGAACTCCTTGCTGGTGATGAGTGCGCGTGAACTGGAAGGGCGTGATGCCAGCCCGACAGCGGGTATCATCGACAGTCAAAGCGTGAAAACGACTGAAAGCGGCGTGGTTCGTGGCTTTGACGCCGGTAAGAAAGTCAAAGGCCGCAAGCGCCACATCCTCACCGATACACTCGGATTGCTGCTGCTCGTGATCGTCCATGCCGCCAACGTACAGGATCGCGACGGCGCACCTGATCTATTCAAGGTCGCTCGCAATCGCTTCCCGTGGATGCGCCACGTATTCGCCGATGGCGGCTATGCAGGTGACAAACTGCGAGAGGCCATCAAGAGCTACGGCGACTGGACCGTCGAGAGCATCAAGCGATCCGACACAACCAAAGGTTTCGAGGTACTGCCGCGACGATGGGTGGTCGAGCACACCTTCGCATGGCTTGGACGGTGCCGCAGGTTGGCCAAAGATTGGGAGACGACAATCGAAAGCTCAACCGCTTGGGCGCTCCTCGCCAGCATCCGCATCATGACCAGAAGGATCGCAAGGTATTGCTATACTTCATGAACTTTAGATTCAGGCTCTAAGATGTTGTGTTCCGTGAAGTATTTACGCACCATATCGACTGTCATGGCTGGTTCATGGGATGAATTATAAGGTCGATCCGGCATGGCGCAGTTACGCAAATATGCATAACGCTCCATATTTGGGTCGGTAAAGGCCGACAGTATAATGAAGAAATCGCCGTATTCCCGCGTACGACGCACCTCCTCGTCGTTCATCAACTCTTCATACATTTTTTCGCCGGGGCGTGCGCCGACCTCTTCAATCTCAATCTTACGTCCGTTGCCGAGCATGTCGCGCATAACTATGGCGATATCTGTGATCTGTGCCACTGGCATCTTAGTCACCATCACCTCACCACCCGATGCGATAAACACGCTTTTGAGTACGAGGCGCGAGGCTTCATCGAGATTCATAATAAACCGGGTCATCTCGTGACTCGTCAAGGTGATCGGCCCGCCCTGTTCAATCTGTCGTTGGAAAAGAGGTACAACAGACCCTCGCGAGCCAAGGATATTGCCGAAACGGGTCGAAGCAAAGATAGTCTTACCGTTGCCTAATGTTTCGTTTGCCGCAGTCATCAGGCGCTCACCCATTAGCTTTGATGTTCCCATAACATTGGTTGGGTTCACTGCCTTGTCTGACGAGGTAAAAATGACGCGCTGCACGTTGTTATGGATTGCCGCATCAATGACGTTCTGCGTTCCATCAATATTAGTGCGCACTGCTTGGGCCGGGCTGTCCTCACACAGCCCCACATGTTTTAACGCAGCAGAATGTAAGACAATATCTACACCATGCATCCGCATACGCAGGGCGTTCACATCGCGAATATCCGCTAGATAACAGAAAACTTTACCAGTATGGCGATAGCGTTCCTGCACAAAGAATAGTTCACTCTCATTGTTGTCAATGCAGATAATTCGCGCTGCAGGTGAAGCTATAAGTTGGCGTACGAGTGCAGCACCTACAGTACCGCAAGCTCCAGTGATGAGGACAGTCTTGTCTTTGAAACCTTCAATATTCATGCGTTCCACCGAACCCGAGGCATAATACGGTCAGTGTTGATGTTGTCTTTGTTCACCACAATGCGCTCCAGCATAGATGCAATCACATCATCAGTCATATAATTCGGCTCTAAGCCAAGATCAAGAAGGCCGGTATGAGTTGGATTATAGTAATGTTCTTCTCTTTCTTTACGGGGATTCTCAATACTTTTAATATTGACACCAAGACCCATAGAATCACCAACAGTTTTTATCTTAGTGGCAATGTCGTTTACGCTTAAAGTTTCGGTAAATTGATTGAAGATACGCAGAGTACCCTTATCGGCCGGGTTTTCTACTGATAGACGAACACATTGCAACGTGTCACGCAGATTGAGATATCCGCGAGTCTGGCCGCCGCCGCCATAGACAGTCAGCGGAATGCCTGCGACTGCCTGCACTAAGAAACGATTCACGACGGTGCCAAAAATATCGTCGTAGTTGAAGTTGGGTACCAAACCTTGGTCAAGATCGGCCTCATCGGTTGACAGACCGTAGACCGGCCCCTGCATTAGATCGGTTACTCGGATGCCGTAGGTTCGCACATAGAACCAGATCAAATCCGTGTCGAGAACCTTGGTCGTATGATAAAGCGATCCAGCAGCACGGGGGAAAAGAAATTTATCCTTGCGGCCCTTGTGCTCAATATCAAGCCAACCCTCTTCAATGTCGATATTAGGCGTACCATATTCGCCCATCGTGCCCAGTTTGATGATATGACAATCTGGCACGATGTCTTTTACCGCCCAGATGCAGTTAAATGTCACATTTAAATTGTTTTGTAACGTCTCGCGCGCTTCTTTGAAGCCACGCATGGAATAAGGGGCAGAGGGCTGCTCGGCATAGTGAATAATACATTCTGGCTGTACCCGCTGCACAATGTCATACATCAAGTCAGGATCGCCTAAATCGCCGATGATGGTTTCGATCCGATTGCCGCTCACCGCTTCAAAGAGGCGCGCACGCTCGGTCAGGCTAGGTGTGGCAATAAGAGGTTCGCTATCGGTCGCCTCAGCAATCCGACGGCGAAGATAATTATCGACAACCCATACCTCGTTCTCAACAGCGAGGTTCATAGCAGTAGGCCACCCAAGGTACCCATCGCCACCGAGAATCAGGATACGCATCAAACAAACCCTTCCCTAAGTACTAAGTACGCTCATGATATGTTGTTAACATATCAATCTCAAACAGTTACAATCGTGTGTTATCAATGATTGAAAAGCGTTGTAAAGGGATTTACGTGCCGAATATGTCCGAGGGATCAGATTTGACCTGCCCTTGTTCTGCTCCCTAGACACAGGCTCTCTCTGACTTTAGCAATCTGCGGAAAACCTCACATCGATATGCGGATCAGTCACGCTGCGATTTTGGTTACCTTCATAAAACCTACGTGATGCCCAACCTAAAAAGGCAAAGGACGGGCCGCGTTTCATGCAAAGCTTGTTGTCAGCGGCGCAGCGGTGCAGATGGTCGGTTCCTCTCGCATGGGTGATGTCACGATGCTCTCCAGACTGTCTTCGCGCTTCAAAACGATGGGGCAAGGGTTGCTC
>CALFVD010000007.1 GCA_937928005.1 uncultured Neomegalonema sp.
GATCGGTGGGAGAACTCAGGAGATGATTCACTCAGTTCCTCCTCGCCGCCCCAGCACGTCTCGCCTTCGAGCCTCGTACCCTTTTGCAAGGAGGCCCCGGATCTTCGCCCGGGGCAGCGGTGAAAAGTGTCGTCGATCTCCGCCCTTGGTATTATGCTTTGCGTTGACTACAAATTATAGGAAGTCCCGCATCTGCAAAGCGTCATTTCATGCCGCATTGCGTTCGGGACAGCATGATTTCCTCTTTGAGCGATTGCCTTGGGGTAGCGTGGGGAGGGAGGGAATCCAGATATGAAAAAAGCGCCGGGTTGCGCCGGAGCTTTGCTTCATTGTCTCGGTTGCTTCCCACTTCTCAAGGTCGATCATTTTGAGAAGTGGATCGTCAGAACGGGCGCGATGCGCAACGACTGACGATTATGGGTCGTTCGCCGTCCTACTGGTGCAACATCACCTGATGTGCATTGCTGCCCAGATGGCTTTCCAGCGCGGAACGCATTTTCTTGAGTGCCTGCGTCTCCAACTGGCGGACGCGCTCTTTCGAGAGGCCGAGTTGGCTGCCCAAGGCTTCCAGCGTCGAAGGCTCTTCCGAGAGTTTGCGCTCGGTAATGATCATGCGCTCACGGTCGGTTAAGATGTCGAGGGCATCGACGATCCAAGAATGTGTGCGTGCGGTGTCTTCTTCATGGGTCGCCGCCTCCGAACTGATCGGAGCGGTGTCCTCAATGGTCTCAACCCACTCACGGCCTTCCTCGTCGCCCTGTGGCGTATTGAGGGAGAAATCGGTGCCTGCGAGGCGGGATTCCATCATCTCAACATCATGGAGCGGAACGCGCAGGGCATTGGCGACGGCGCCGCGTGTGTCGGTGCTCATCACGCCGAATTGACGCCCGTATTCCCCAGCTTCGCGTTCTTTTTCGGCGCGGACACGGCGGAGATTGAAGAACAGGGATTTCTGCGACGAGGTGGACCCGGTGCGCACGAGGGACCAGTTGCGCATCACGTAGTCCTGAATGGAAGCTTTGATCCACCAGACAGCATAGGTCGAGAAACGGACGCCGCGATCAGGGTCGAAGCGTTCGGCGGCTTTCATCAAGCCAATCGCGCCTTCCTGAATCAAATCGCCCATCGGAGCGCCGTAGCGACGATATTTACTGGCCATCGAAATGGCGAGGCGCATATAAGCATTCGTAAGCTGATGCAAAGCCTCAACATCGTCCTCATCGCGCCAGCGGCGGGCGAGCCTCAGTTCGGTCTCTGCGTCGAGCATGGGGGTCGACATGGCGGAAGAGATGACCTTGCGGTCGTCCACACTTGGTCTGGTTGACTCGGCCATTATTCACTCCTTCGCTGTGTAAATTCATTGATTGCCCAACAGCGGAGTCGGGGAGTTAGTTCCCCCGCAGCGGCATTTTTTTACCGCGCGTTAAGGGTTCTTGCTTTGCACCAGAAAAGAAGATTTTCTCAAGACACTGATATTAATGGGGTATTTTAGTTTCATTGCAGGCGAACACGTTGCCGTTATCGGTCGTGCTGCGCGTGTCTATCGTGTTGAGCATCTGGTGGACCGCATGGTCAGGGGTGGAGAGCTTGCCCTGTGCTACGCCCTGCTGAAATGGTTGGGACAGGGCCGTATCGACGGTGCCAGGGTGAAGGCCGATGAAGAGGGCGTGGGGGTTGGTGCGGGCGAGTTCGATGGAAAGCGTGCGGATAACCATTGCAAGGGCGGCTTTGGAGGCGCGGTAGCTGACCCAGCCACCGAGGCGGTTATCGCCGATGCTGCCCACGCGGGCACCAAGCACAGCGTGGGCGGTTTTGCGGCCCTTGGCTAAGGCAGGCAAAACATGGCGGGCGATAAGAGTGGGGGCGATGGTGTTGACCTCGTAGATGCGGCGCATGGCATCAGCCTCGATATGACGCCATGTCTTTTCGGGCGCGATGCCTTCGCCATGCAGGATGCCAATGGTGGTTATTGCAAGGTGTAGGGGTGTATCGGCGGTGATGGTCGCCATTGTGGCGGCGAGGGCGTCATTATCGAGGGGGTCGCAGGCATAGGTATGGGTGCCGCCGCCTGCCTCGCCGTTACGGGAGATGGCGTGGAGTTGGGCCACGGCGGGGTCCGCGCGGAGAGCTTGCACGAATGCCCCGCCAATGCCGCCACCTGCGCCGAAAACGGCGACGTTGAGGTCTGTTCCGAAACTCTGCAATCCCATGGAGCGGGAGGTATGGCCGCTAATGAGAATGGCAAGGGTCACGAAAGATGATTGGCGCGCGGCGGGCTTCTCCGCGATGATCTGTCGCAAAGGAGACACTCTATGAACTATACCCTGTTTATCGGCGATACCGCCTATTCGAGCTGGTCGATGCGCGGTTGGTTATTGCTGGATGCGTTTGGGATACCGTTCCGCACGCAATTGGTGCCGATGTATTCGGAGGCGTTTGCGGCGATGCAGGAAGCGCATGCCCCCGCGCGGACGGTGCCGACGCTGAAGATTGAAGAGGGCGGCGAGACGGCGCTGGTCTGGGAAAGTCTTGCGATTGCCGAGACGCTGGCCGAACGGTATCCCGAAGCCGGACATTGGCCGCGAGGGCTGGCCGCACGGGGGGCGGCGCGGGCGCTGGCGGGGGAGATGCATGCGGGGTTTCGGGCGCTGCGCGATCGTCCGTCGATGAATTTGCGGCGGCGGTATGCGGGGTTTGAGCCGACGGAAGCCGAGCGGGTAGATGCGGCGCGGGTACAGGCGTTATGGGGCTGGGCGCTGGAGCAGTTTGGCGGGCCGTATCTGGGCGGGGCCGAGTTCGGGGCGGTGGATGCGATGTTTGCGCCGGTGGCAACACGGTTCGTGACTTATGGATTCAGTATGGATGCGGCGGCGCAGGGCTATGTGGAAGCGATCTATGCGCATCCTTCCTTCCGGCGCTGGCACGCGATGGCGGATGCCGATCCGCGCTTTTTGGACCGCTATGATCAGGATTTACCGAGCGGTGATCACCGTGCGGCCCCGCGCCCCGCGCAGTTGCCTGCGGAGGCGATAACAGGCGAGACGGCGATTAATGCGCGGTGCCCGTATTCGGATGCGCCAGTGCAGGCGGACAGCCTCGCCCGGATTGATGGGCGGGTCGTGGGCTTTTGCAATCCGCGATGCCGCGATAAATCGGTGGCGGATGCGCAAGCATGGCCCGCGCTGATGGCGGTGTTGAAGTAGCATCGTCTTCACAGATGAACGCTATAACGATTTGCGATAAACCTGAGCCATATTTTGCGCCAAGAGTCGCGCAAAATATGGCGCTTGGTGATTCAGGATAATCGCAATTCGCTTTAAACTACCGGTATGGAGATGCGCGCTGCCTTTTCGAGAATAGATGCCCACTCGATCAACCGGGCTGCATTTGTGGTGTTGGTTAGCTTCTTTGCATATTGGATGATGCTCTGGATTGGCGGCGCATCTTACGCTTGGCTATGCGATGCTTTTCTGGGTAGGCCGGATGGCAAATTCTTCACATGGTATGAGATTGTCTATCCCCTTTTTGCCTTGGTTGCTGCGCCGATTGTTATGGCGTTGACGGGGCTGGTCGATCTTCTGGTCGTCTATGCGTCGAAGAGGTATTTGGGACAGGTCGTCGCGCATACCGCTGCATTAGCTGCGGCGACCCTCGCATATTTTGCATGGTTCAATCCTCAATCGATCATTGAGGTCTCGACGCTCTGCTTCGCTCTTGGAGGGGTGATTGCTGGAGCGTGCCGGGGGTGGTTGCTGGGCCGAGTGGATTTTGCCGAGAAGTGGTAGCGCGCCAAGTGGTAGCGCGCTTTATTTGTCGATGGTTGCCCATGGTGAATGTCGCTGTCGCAATTTGCGCATTAGGGTGATGTGCGTGCAGCCCTATCGATGACTTGTAGACCCCGGCGCGGTGGCCGGGGCTGTGGAACAGTCATTTGGTGCGAAGGGGTGACTCTTTATCGTTCATCTATGGAATATGTGGCATATTTCATAGATGGTTGAAGGGAGCGTATAATGTGCAGCGGGTAGGCTGTGATCTGATCAATGTGTTGTCCATCGAGACCCCGGTGCGGTGGCCGGGGTTGTGGGACAGTCATTTGGCGTGAAGAGATAACTCTTTATTACTTACCTATTTATGGAATACGTCACATATTTCATAGATGGCGGAGGTGCGCAGCGCGCGGTGTGCAGCGGGTAGGCTTTGATCCGGCGTCTCGATGATCGGCGTGCTGTCCATCGAGACGCCGGCGCGGTGGCCGGGGCTGCGGAATAGCCATTTGGTGCGAAGGGATAACTCTTTATCGCTCACTCATCTATGGAATATGTGGCATATTTCATAAATGGATGAGTGGAGCGCGATGCGCAGCGCGCGGTTGACTTTTTGCCCATAATGCGTGTTGATGTTCGTGATTTGTTTTTCACGGAGATGCAACGCGAATGGACTGGGACATCGTTATCGAGATCAATCGGAAAGTGTTGCTACGGTTAGTGGCGGCGCTGTTCGACATGATCGGATGCGGGGAAACGGTTGCGCGCTGTGTGCATCGCGAGGTTTTGGCGACTTTGCTGCTCGCTGAGGCGGCAACGCGGCGATTGATTGCGATTGCGGCTATTGGGTTGGTGGTCGAGCCGCGTGCGAAGCGGTCCCCGCCGACTGGGGCGATTCCGAAAGGGTCGGGCAAGCGCGTGCCGCCTTTTGCGCTATTTGATCCGCGCCGCTATGCGGGACCACCGAAACAACAGAAAACGCCGGGTTTTGGGCCGAATATTCGGGGCTTTGATGAGTTTGATATCGCGCCACCGAACAAAGTTTCTATGTCACCGGATGATCCGGTTTCCGTGGCGAGGTTGCGGCAACGGCTGGAGGCTTTGCGGGGAGCATTGGAGGATATTCCGGCGCAAGCAAGGCGGCTGGCGAGAAAGTTGGCGGCGATGGAAAGGCCCGTTCAGCCCATGCGTCCAGGGCGACCTCCGGGGTATAATGCGCGCGGGAGGCGGCCCATTGATATCGTGCTGGCCGATTGTCAGGAGTTGGCGCTGATGGCATTGGCCGAAGTGCCGCCTTGAGGGAAACGCGCAGGTTTGGATGGAGGGCTTTCGCCGTGAGGCGGGGGGCGTTTTGGTGTGCGTATTATCCTTTCAGGATCATATCCGCCGCCTTCTCGGCGATCATAATGATTGGGGCATTGGTATTACCAGAGACGAGGTCAGGCATGATCGAGCCATCCACCACGCGCAGGCCATCAATGCCGCGCACGCGCAAGTCTGGCGTTACCACGGCATCATCCCCCGGTCCCATCGCGCAGGTACAGGTAGGATGGTAGATGGTCGAGCCAGTTTTACGGGCATAGGCGAGGAGCGCGTTATCGCCATCGGTTTCTGGGCCGGGGATCATCTCACGGTCGGCAACGCGCATCATCGGGTCCGCCGCCAATATCGCCCGCAGGCGCTTCAGCGCGTTTACTACTGTCAATCGGTCGCCGGTCGTAGACAGGTAATTGGCGCGGATTTCGGGGGCAATGAAGGGATCAGGCGAGACGCTATGGACGCTGCCCCGGCTTTCGGGGCGCAAGGGGCAGATGGAGGCGGTGAAGCCGGAATAGGGATGCAAGGCCGCGCCCATCGCGTCGGTGCTGAACGGGACGAAATGAACTTGGATATCGGGCGTTTCCAGCCCTGTGCGGGAGCGGAAGAAAGCCCCGGCTATTCCGGCACTGACGCTGAGCGGGCCGCGCCGTGTGGCGGCGTAGCGCAGGCCCATGCCGATCCTGCCCCACAGGGTGCGGTAAGCATCGTTGATCGTAACGGGACGACGCGCACGCATGACAAGGCGAACCTGAAAATGATCTTGCAGGTTTTCGCCGACCTGAGGGCGATGGATGCGCGTGGAGATGCCGAGTTTTTGCAAGCGTTGTCCATCGCCGATGCCGGACAATTCGAGGAGCTGGGGCGAATTGATCGCGCCGCCGCAAAGGATAACTTCGGCGCAAGCGCGGGCCTCGTGGTCTTGCCCGGCACGGTGATAGGCAACGCCGACCGCGCGATTGCCGTCGAAAAGGATGCGCGCGGCCTGTGCGCCCGTAAGAATGCGCAGATTACGACGGCGGCGGGCAGGGCGCAGGTAGGCAGTGGCGGCGCTGCACCGGATACCCCCTCGCGATGTGGTTTGGAAATAGCCCGCACCTTCCTGTGCAGCGCCGTTGAAATCGTCATTGCGTAAGATGCCGTGTATTTTGCAAGCGTCGATAAATGCCTCGGCGAGGGGGTGCGAACCATCACGGGGATTGGATACAGCGAGCGGGCCACCCGCGCCATGCCAAGGGTCGCCGCCTCGTTCATTATCTTCGGCGCGGCGAAAGTAAGGTAGCACATCATCATAGCCCCAACCGGAATTCCCTTTTTGTCGCCAAGCATTGTAATCAGCCGCCTGACCCCGCATATAAATCAGGCCGTTAACTGCACTGGAGCCGCCCAAAACCTTGCCTCGTGGCTGATAGATACGCCTACCGCCGAGTTCAGATTCGGGTTCGGTTTGGTACATCCAATTGAGTCGATGATTGCCAAATAACTTGCCATACCCAAGTGGAATATGCAGCCATGGGTTGAGATCGCGCGGCCCCGCTTCAAGCAGCAAAACGCGGGTTTGACCATCGGCGCTCAGGCGGTTGGCCAAAACACACCCCGCTGATCCGGCCCCGATGATGATGAAATCCGCGTCCATTACGTGTGCGTCACCTTTGTTTATTCAGAAGCAATTAGTACATTCAGAGTATCAATTCCCCCGGACATGATGAGTATTTTTATGTGGGGGCACATCTAATGCAGGCAAAGAAGACAACTCAAACCCTGTTTGTCAGTCGTCGGGCGAATACACGCTATTGGTATCAAGAGCCGCTGCACGTCACGATTGATGGAAATATCGCACGCTGCGTCGGCATCAATATCTCTGTCAGCGGTATCTGCGTCGAGCTTCGGGGGCTGGGCCTGTTGAAAGAGCGCACAATGCTTGAAGTGCATCTGCATAATTTCAAACCTGTTCCGGGGATCGTACGTTGGGTCAAAGGCCGCGAAGTCGGCATTCAGTTCACCGAAGACCTTGCCAATCACCCCCAGGTTCGTGCTCTAGTGGCGCGTGTCGAAAATGGTGAGCCGCCTGTGGTGGAGGCTCCACGATAAGGAAGATCATTCATGGCGAGCGGTAGCGACGGTCAGAACAGCGAAACACTCAATTTCGATGATCCGATGCAAAGGCCACGCTATACTGGCCTCGCCAGTTTTTTCCGGCTTCCCTATGATGAAAACTTTGAGGCCGATCCGCCAGATATCGGTGTGATCGGCATTCCCTATGATATGGGCGTCACCAATCGCCCCGGCCCCCGGCATGGCCCGCGCGAAGTGCGCAATCAATCCAGCCTAATGCGACGGATCAATCAGGCAACGGGCGCGTCACCCTTTGAGGCGGCCATTGTCAAAGATATCGGTGATGCATGGATCAAGCGGCCTTTCGATGGGGTTGAAAGCGCCCATGGCGAAATTCAGGCGCATTTCGAGCGGGTGAAGGCGGCGGGCATTGTGCCGCTGACCTGTGGCGGTGATCATTCCATCAGCTTGCCGATTCTGCGCGCGCTCGCCAAAGATGGCCCGGTCGGCATGATTCATATCGATGCCCATTGTGATACGGGCGATGATTATATGGGTTCGCGCTTTCACCATGGCGCGCCCTTCAAGATCGCTGTGGACGAAGGATTGCTGGACCCGACGCGGGTAGCACAGATCGGTATTCGCGGCTCGCTCTACGATCCCAGCATGTGGCAGTTCAGCTTCGACAGCGGTATGCGCGTAATGATGATCGAAGAGGTCGAAGATAAAGGTTGGAAAACCTGTATCGAGGAAGCGATGGCATTTGTCGGGGATGGGCCGGTCTATGTGAGCTTTGATATCGACAGCCTCGATCCCTCCATCGCACCGGGAACTGGCACGCCGGAGGCTGGTGGCCTGACGATGCGTGAAGCGGCGGGGATGGTGCGCGCGCTAGCGGGGATGGATATCATCGGGGCTGATATGGTCGAAGTCTCACCGCCCTATGATCCGGGCGGTGTGACGGCGCTAAATGGGGCAACGATCATGTTTGAGTTGCTTTGTGTGATGGCAAAAGCAAAGCGCGCGGCGTGAGGCGCTACGCTTCAAAAACCGTTGGTCTTGTCGTTTTATGTTCCAGGAAATCGGGGGTCGGCAATCCTTTGGAGCGCAGGAATTCAGCGTTCCATAGCTTTGACTGATAGCGGCTACCATAGTCACAAAGAATGGTGACGATGGTGTGGCCCGGCCCCATTTCCTGCGCCATGCGGATGGCTCCGGCGATGTTGATGCCAGTGGAAAGCCCCATGCACAGACCCTCTTTATCGAGCAGGTCGAATATAATTTGCAAACCTTCGGCATCGGGGACGCGATAGGAAAAATCGGGTGTAAAACCGTCGAGATTAGCAGTAATCCGGCCTTGTCCGATGCCCTCGGAAATGGATGAGCCTTCGGAGGCAAGCTTGCCGGTAGTATAATAGCTGTAGAGCGCCGCACCCTCAGGGTCAGCCAAGCCGATCTTCACGCCTTTGGGTTGGAGGCCCGTTGCGACGCCAGCAAGTGTACCGCCCGATCCGACCGCGCAGATGAAGCCATCAACCTTGCCGCCAGTCTGCTCCCAGATTTCGGGAGCGGTAGTTTCCACATGGGCTTGACGATTTGCGACGTTATCAAATTGTTGCGCCCAGATCGCACCATTCGGCTCGGTCTCAGCCAGCTTTGCGGCCAGTCGCCCTGAATAATGTACGTAATTGTCTGGGTTTCGATAAGGCAAAGCGGGTACTTCGATCAGCTCGGCACCGCAGAGGCGCAGTGTATCTTTCTTTTCGTCGCTTTGGGTTTCGGGAATGACGATAACGGAGCGAAAACCCATCGCACGGCCCATGAGTGTCAGGCCGATGCCAGTATTACCCGCCGTCCCCTCAACGATAACGCCGCCGGGCTTCAGATCGCCCTTCGCCACCGCCGCGCGGATAATTCCCAGTGCGGCACGGTCCTTGACCGATTGGCCCGGATTCATGAACTCGGCTTTGCCGTAGATATCGCAACCGGTCATTTCCGATGCTTTGTGCAAACGGATCAGGGGGGTGTTGCCCACGGCATCGGGCATATCGACACAAAGGCGCATCCAAACAATCCTCTCAAAAATATCTGGAGCAATGTTTAGGAGAGGCGCGCGTGTGCGTAAACCTTTCGTGGAGCCCTTTCCGCCACAAAGCATGTTTATGAGGGGCGCAGAGAACTGATTCCGACGTGAAGGAGGACATAGATATGATCGCTTCGACTTTGAACCGTAGGGCTTTCACTGCCGGGACGCTTGGCTTTGCGCTTACCACTTCGCTACCTGCCATCGCGGCCTCATCAAGCCGGGTTCGCCGCTTTGCAGTATTGCGAGGAAAGGAGCCGATTGGGACGCACATGGTCACTGTTCAAGATTCGGCCACCGGCATAACGGCCCGCACAGACATCGATATCGCCGTAAAGCGGCTAGGTTTTACCGTCTATCGCTACGCCCTGACCTGTACGGAGGTCTATGATGCGAATGGCCTCGTTTCGCTCAATGGCCAATGCAATGATGATGGGGATAGCGAGTTCGTAGCGGCAACGCGCGAGGGTGGGAAATTGATGGTAAAAGGCTCGTCCTATCAGGGGCCAGCGCCAGTTGCCGCCGGGGCAACAACGTATTGGCGCAAGGAAGCACTGACGGCGGCACCTTGGATCAGTACGCAATCGGGTGAATTGCTCTCTGTTACCGCGTCGCCCGTGTCGGTCGCCGAAATGCCAGCAGGGGCCACCGGTTATCGGATCACGAATGGCACCGATTACACGACCGATGTTTTCTATGATTCGCGGGGCGAATGGATCGGATCAGCATTTGACGCGAAAGGGACACGCGCCACCATCCGCATGACCGACGAGACGGGGGCGCTGCAAAGCTGATGCTCCAGAAGAAGGAGCCAGCGATGAACGGTGCCGATTACATCCCTCGCCCCGACCACGGGGCCGCATGGCTGACGGGCGCAAGCTCAGGCATTGGTAAGGCCGTGGCCGCGCGGATGGTGGAGGATGGCTGGACCGTCTATATCACGGCACGCAGCGAGGATAAGCTGAACGAGATGGCGGCTGATGTCGCCAAAGGCTCAAATGGTAAGCTGATCGCTGCGCCCGGCGACGTGACCGACCCAGAGGCGATGAAAGCCATTGTCGAGCGAATCGACGCTGCCGAAGGGTTGGCGCTCGCGATTCTCAATGCGGGGGTGTACATCCCGTTGCCCGCCAACGAATTCACTGTTGAGGCCGCGAAGAAGCATTTCGATGTGAATTTGCAGGGTGTCGTCAATGGTCTCGTCCCCGCCATGCAATCGATGCTGGCGCGGCATACGGGGTGTTTGGCGCTTGTTTCATCGGTGGCGGGGTATCGCGGATTACCGAAATCGGGAGCGTATGGGGCGACTAAGGCCGCGCTCATCAACATGGCCGAGTCGTTGGCTTTTAATCTTTATCCCGAAGGCGTTCGCATCTCGCTTATTTGCCCCGGTTTCGTCGAGACGGACGCAACGGCAGTCAACGATTTTGAGATGCCGTTCCTCATGCAACCAAATGAGGCTGCCGATAGGATCGTTGACGGCCTCAAGACCAGAAAATTTGAGATTACTTTCCCAAGGCGCTTTGCTTACATGCTCAAAGCATTCCGGTTCCTTCCGGCCAAAACCTATATCTGGCTTGGCCGGAAAGTGTTGGGAATGGATAAAGGATAAACGCGGTTAGTTTGTGGTCGTGTACGGCTGTGTGCTGTATGGCTGAATTGTCGTGCCGTTATAGGGTTGAGCTATTGTTTCGCCCGCACCGCCGTTAGCACCGAAATAGGGCTGAGTATCGTAGACAAGCTCGCCGAAACCAGCATTCGTGCCGTTCGTCGTGTCGATGGTCGTGACCGGCTGTGTCTGATAAACATCGAGTTGACCTTGCGTTGAGGCACTACCGCTCTGATATGTCGTGGTCCCCGTGGTCGTACCATAGGTCATCGTATCGGTCGTTGTTCCAAACGTCGTCACCGCTGCGGTGGTTGGCTCGGAAATCGTGTACTCAAACTCGCCACTGGCAAATGCCTGTGAAGAAACAAGTGTAGCGGCAATAGCGATAGTCGTGAGACGTGCGAACATAGGTGTGGCTCCGGGTTGTGGGCGTCGTTGTATGATTACTGCGTGGCGCATACGGGGTTAATAAACCCTGAAGCGCAATACGATTTAACGCTACAAATTGGGCGGTGGTCGGGCGGAATAAACAATATCGTCCTTCCATCAGGTCGTTTCCGGGCCAGTTCGGTTCCCTTTCGCGCTATGCGCCGTGGCGCACTGCACATAGTGTGAATGAAGTGCAAGGGAGACGCCATCGATGTCGCAATATTCTGTCTGGTCCGTCCTACGTGAAGGCCTGCGTGGCCAGACCGGCTGGGACCGCGCATGGCGCGACCCGGAACCGAAGCCGGAATATGATGTCGTTATCGTCGGGGGCGGCGGGCATGGTTTGGCAACCGCCTACTATCTCGCCAAGAATCACGGCATCACGAATGTTGCTGTGGTCGAGAAAGGCTGGCTCGGGGGTGGAAATACGGGGCGGAACACCACGATTGTTCGCTCGAATTACTCACAGCCGGTTAGCACGCAGTTCTATGAGCATTCGCTTAAACTGTGGGAAAATCTTAGCCACGACCTGAACTACAATGTCATGTTTTCGCAGCGAGGACAGCTTGGCCTGTTCCACACCCCCGCCGCCCGTGATGCCGCCGCCAAGCGGGCGAATACGATGATGGCCTGTGGTATCGAAGCCTCGCTGTTGTCACGCGAGCAGGTTATGAAGATGGTGCCGCATCTCGACTATTCAGAAAACGCGCGCTTTCCGATTCTTGGCGCGATGCTCCAGAAACGCGCGGGGACGGCGCGGCATGATGCTGTGGCTTGGGGGTTTGCACGCGGGGCCGATAACTATGGCGTCGATATCCTGCAACAGACCGAAGTGACGGGTATTCTGCGCGAGGGCGGCAAGGTTACGGGCGTTGAAACCTCGAAAGGGACGATCCGCGCGAAGAAAGTTGGCGTGGCGGTGGCGGGTTCGACCGGGCATGTCATGCGGATGGCCGGGATCGAGCGTCTACCCATCGAGAGCCACAAACTACAGGCTTTCGTATCCGAACCGCTGAAACCTCTGCTCGATTGCGTGATCGGCTATGCCGCACCGGGGGCGCATTTCTATATCAGCCAGTCCGACAAGGGCGGCATGGTCTTCGGCGGCGATCTGGATTTCTACAATTCCTATGCCCAGCGCGGAAACCTGCCCATCGTGCAGGATGTGGCCGAATGCGCGATGGCGATTCTGCCATGTCTGGGGCGCGTCAAGCTGCTGCGCCACTGGGCCGGGATCATGGATATGAGCATGGACGGCACGCACATCATGTCGAAGACGCCGGTGGACAAGCTCTACCTCAACGCGGGCTGGTGCTATGGTGGGTTCAAGGCGACCCCGGCGAGCGGCTGGCATTTTGCCGACCTGATCGCCAACGACCGCCCTGACGACCTGACGGCGGCCTTCTCGCTCGACCGGTTTGAGCGCGGTCATACCATCGACGAGAAGGGCATGGGGCCGACCCCCAAGCTGCATTAGGAGCAAAGCCCCATGATCCGCATAAAATGTCCCTTCTGCGGCGAGCGCGACCATAGCGAGTTCAGTTATGGCGGCGATGCGACCGTCGAATATCCCGCGCTGGATGCTAGTGTGGAGGAATGGAACAAGGCCGTCTACCAGCGCGCCAATCCGCGCGGACCGCATCGCGAATATTGGCATCATCTGAATGGATGCCGCTCGTGGCTGATCGTGGAGCGCGATACACTGACCCATGAGGTCGGGACGGCGGAGTTTGCTCATCCGGGTCTTACGGAGGCGCTGAAATGAGCGGGTATCGCCTTGACAACGGCGGTCTGATCGACCGGTCTGAACCGCTATCTTTCATCTTCGATGGCAAGAGCTATAGTGGCTACGAAGGTGACAGCCTTGCCTCCGCACTGATGGCAAATGGTGTCGATATCGTTGGGCGCGGGTTCAAATACCATCGTCCGCGCGGGATTATGAGCGCGAGCGTGGAGGAGGGCGGTGCGATCCTGACCGTGGGCGCAGGGCGCTTTCGTGAGCCGAACGTCAAGGCACCAACGCAACCGCTATACGAGGGGTTGATCGCCACTGGTCAGAACGCTTGGCCCTCCGTGCAGCGGGACGTGGGGCGGATCAATGATGTGTTCAAGCGGTTCCTCGCCGCCGGGTTCTACTACAAGACGTTCTTTGGCATCCGCAAGGGTACGAAGGATTGGATGATCTTCGAGAGCTTTATCCGCAAAGCCGCCGGGATGGGCCGCGCTTCGCGGGAACCAGACCCGGATAAGTATGAGACGGCGCATGCGTCCTGTGACCTGTTGGTCGTTGGGTCTGGCCCCGCTGGTCTGGCCACCGCGAAGGCCGCTGCGGAGATGGGCAAGGATGTAATCCTTGCCGAGCAGGATTTCGCGCTGGGTGGATCGTACCTGTCGCGTGCGGGGGGTATTGGTGAAGCGGTAGCGGCCATCAATGGGCTGCGTGAAGCTGGCGTTACCATTCTGCCACGTACCTGTGCGTTCGGCCTATATGACGGCTGCGTCGCGGGTATGATCGAGCAGGTGACGGATGATCCGGGCTTGCATGGCGTGCGCCAGCGGATGTGGGTTGTGCGGCCCAGTGAGATTGTGTTGGCCACAGGCGCGTTGGAGCAACCGCTCGCCTTTGGTAATAACGACCGTCCCGGCGTGATGCAGGCAAATGCCGTGCGCACCTATCTCAATCGCTATGCTGTGTCTCCGGGAAAGCGCGCGGTCGTTGCGACGACCAATGACGCGGGCTACGAGACGGCACATGATCTGGCGATGGCGGGGGTGCCCGTTACCCTGCTGGATGCCCGTGATATGGGGCCGGATGCGCCGGAGGGTGTGAAGGTCATGCGTGGCATGGTTCCCGTTCGCATAAAGGGAAGCCATAAAGTCGAAGGCGTCGAGATTGGTATGCTCGATGATGAAGGCTATGCGAAGGCTCGAGATACCTTATCATGCGATTTGCTGGCCGTTTCGGGCGGGTGGACGCCGGTGGTTCATCTGACTTCGCACCGGGGGCCGAAGCCGGTTTGGAACGACGATATCCATGCGTTTCTTGCTGGACCAACAAATGAGCCAATCCGTTGTGTGGGTGCGGCGGCGGGGGTCTATGATCATGATGCTTGTATCGCATCGGGCAAAGCGGTAGCGGCTGGCGAGGCTGGCCCTGTGCCACAGGCGGGGGCGCATCCTGCTCTACCGCTATACGAAATCAAAAGCCGCGAGAAGAAATTCAAGCGTTTTGTCGATCCGCAGCATGACGTGACGGCGGATGACATCCGCCTTGCCGAACGCGAGGGTTTTGTCTCCATCGAACATAACAAACGGTACACGACGCTCGGCATGGCGACCGATCAGGGCAAAGTCGGCAATGTTATCGGCATCGCCATCATGGCCGATGCGTCAGGGCGGACCATTCAGGAGACGGGTACAACAACCTTCCGGCCCCCTTATTCGCCGATCAGTATCGGCGCATTGGCCGGGCGTGGCACCTACATGCATTTTCGCCCCGTCCGCAAGACGCCGCTACATGACTGGAACATGCGCCACGGTGCCGTGATGACCGATGCGGGCCTTTGGAAGCGGCCTTGGTACTTCCCCCGTGACGGCGAAACGGTCGATGATGCGTATATCCGCGAGATGATTGCGGTGCGCTCGACCATCGGCCTATGCGACGTGTCTTCCTTGGGTAAGATCATGGTGCAAGGGCCGGATGCGGGCGATTTTCTCAACCGCGTCTATGTAAATGGCTTTGCGAAATTGCCCATTGGCAAGGCGCGTTATGGCGTGATGCTGCGCGATGATGGGGTTGTCTATGATGACGGCACCGTTTGGCGGATGTCTGAAACTGACTTTCTGATGACAACGACCACAGCCAATGCCGCTGGCGTCATGGCCAAGCTAGAGGAGTTTCTCCAGACCCGCTGGCCTGACTTGCGGGTGCAGCTCACTTCTGTCTCGGATCAATGGGCAGGGGTAGCTGTGGCAGGGCCAAAATGCCGCGATGTTTTGGCGGCGGTGACGGTGGATTGCGACCTGTCGGATGAGGCGTTTCCGTTCATGGGTATTCGTGAAGCAAAGATTGCTGGAGCGGATGTCTGGATCGCACGAATTAGCTTTTCCGGCGAACGTGCCTTTGAGGTCTATGTACGCGGGGGCAAAGCCGAAGCGGTAATGGATGCGTTGTGGGATGCAGCAAAGCCGATGGGCGGCGAGTTGTATGGCACCGAGGCGCTGGGCGGGTTACGAATCGAGAAGGGGCATGTTGCCGGGTCTGAACTCGATGGGCGTAACTCTTTGCAAGATATGGGATTAGGCGGCATGGCGTCGTCGAAAAAAGCCTTTATCGGTAAGGCGTTGACGCAGCGTGAGGGGATGCTGGCCGATGATCGCTTGCAACTCGTCGGTGTTGCGCCGGTCGATAGCGATAAGCGCCTGCGCGCTGGGGCATTGCTGGATAGTCGGGCGGATATGGTCGATCACGGGCTTGGCTTTATCACGGCAGTGACGGATAGCCCAGAACTCGGCCACTGGATCGGGTTGGCGATGGTGCGTGGCGGACTGGCGGAATGGGAAGGTAAGGAACTGACTTCCTATGATCCGGTACGTGATGGCAATACGGCGGTGCGGGTGATGTCGCCCCACTTCCTCGATCCAAAGGGGGAGCGGATGTATGGCTGAGGGTATGACGGTGGATTCGGCCTACACGCGCGAGGAATGCGGGGCGTTTTGGCAGGTTGCTGCATGGCCGGGGACGCTTGGTGCGGTTGCTGCGCACCTTGGTAAGGTGGTGGGGAGCGAAGCGCCCGGTCCCGGAAGAATTATCACGACGGATGCGGGGCAGATCGCGCGGATTGGGCCGCTCGTGTGGTGGATCATCGGTGCGACACCACAGGCTATTGAGGCGCTCGCTGACATATCGGTTGAAGATGGCACCGTGCTGGATATGACAGATAACCGTACGCGGTTTGTTGTGTCCGGCCCCTATGCACGCGATATAATGATGCGCCTTGCCCCGCTCGATTTTCGCGACAGGGCTTTTCCGATTGGTCAAATCGTAGCGACCGCCGCCCACCATATGAGCGTACAGGTCGTTCGGCGCGAGGAGGCATGGGATGTCTACGTCACATCCACTTTCGCGGATGCGTTGGAGGAATTGCTGGCGGAGACGGCGGCGCAATGGGCCTGAATTACCGCTTGCGCAGGCATTCGTCGATATAGTCCCAAATCGCCAGCAGTAGCACAAACACAGCGATGACGAGGAACGGTAGCCCGCCCTCGAACCCGGCGAATCCGGTCGAAATGCTGTGTGATAGCCCAAGGATAAAGATGACCAATGTTGCCGTGCCGATGAGGCCGGTTATTGGCTTTGCACGATCTTTCTTGTAGCCTTGCGAGTCGTCATTCGGGGTACTCATGCGTCGTCCTCCTCCTCATTAGGGTCCATGCGGCGTTCTAGCCAAGCGGCGGTTCGGAACAAGCGGTCATCCTCTTCTGCTGATCCTATCAGCTGCACGCCCATCGGCAAACCACCCTCTCCTTCAAGCCAAGGCAGTGACAGGCAAGGCAGGCCAGCGAAAGTCCAGATCAGTGAGCATATCGCGTCGCCCGTTCCTTCTTCGATAGGTGGGGCTTCGCCTAACGCAGCAGGAGCGATTATCGCGTCATAATCGTTGAAGAAGCTCGCGAAAAACTCCTCGGCACCCATGACATAGGCTTTAGCCGCATTGTATTCGGTTTCCGTTATCCGCGCGCCGTGGGCAAGCAACGCCGTCATCGTTGCGTCGACCTCCGCCGGTACAAGGCCCGGATCATGCGACAGCGCGCGGTGGAATTCATAACGATGGATGATGGCGTGTTGGTCGATTACATCGGCAAAAGACGCTGGCGTTGCCAAACGCTCGACACGGTCGCCAAGCGCCTTCAGCAATTCGGTCAATCCTTCCCGCATCGCTGGCGATAGGCGGTCGCCATAGGGCAGATCGAACCATGCAAAAAGCGGATCGACGGGCGCAGATGCGGCGTATCCAACTTCTAACTCCGGCATGGGGCGATTATAGCTGGCGGGGTCGGCGGCATCATATCCCGACAACACATCACCCAGCAGCGCCAGATCATCCGTCGTGCGCGCGAAGATGCCCGGCTGATCGAGCGTTGGGCTGGTTTCTAGGCATCCGCGCCGGGAGAAGATCCCGCGTGTCGGCTTAAAACCATGGATGCCGCAGAACGATGCAGGCCGGATCGTCGATCCGCCCGTCTGCGTGCCCAGCGCGAGCGGTACATGCCCCGCCGCCACCGCCGCCGCCGAACCGGAGGACGAGCCACCGGGGCTACGCGCTCGATCATGGGGGTTGCGGGTATGGGCAGGGCTGGCAAAGGCGAAGGGGGTCGTGACGGTTTTGCCGAGGATCACTGCCCCTGCTCCGCGCAGTTTTTCTATCAGGGCCGCATCGTTATCGGTTTGCCTATCCTTATGAACGCGCGCGCCGAGGCCGGTTGGCATATCCTTTGTGTCGAAGATATCCTTGATCCCAACCGGAACACCATGGAGCGCACCAACAGGGCGTCCACGGCGGCGTAGATCGTCCATCGCTTCGGCTTGAGCGATGGCGCGGTCAGCGTCGAGATAGGCCCATGCGCCAATCTCGCTGTCGGTATGCTCGATCCGTTCGAGGCATGCTTTTACCAACTCCACCGAGGTCAGCGTGCCGGTGCGAATGCTCGCAGCGGCTTCACGAGCCGTCAGAGTCCAAGGCATCATGGAACGTATTCACCGAACAGATAGTCAGGTAGCCAGAGTGCGATACCGGGGAACTGGTACATTAGCACCATCGATCCGATTACGATGAACAGGTATGGCATGATCCCTTTGAAGATCTCCATCAACTCAATCTGACCCTTCAATACCCCTTTTAAGTAATAGGCCGACATGGCCATTGGGGGTGTCAGGAACGATGTTTGGAGATTGAGCGCAACGAGCATGGCGAAGAAATACGGATTCACCCCGAATGTGTCGAGCATTGGCAAGAAGATCGGCACGAAGATGATAAGGATTTCAGACCATTCCAGCGGCCAGCCGAGCAGGAAGATAATGAGCTGTGCCATCACGAGGAACTGCCATGGCTCCAGATTGTAGGAAAGCACCCAATCCTTGATGATATCGTGGCCGCCTAAGTACGAGAATACTGAGGCGAAAGTCCAAGAGCCGACAAATAACCAACAAACCATCGCGCTGGCTTTGGCGGTCAGGAATACCGATTCCTTAACCTTCTGCCATGACAGCGAACGATAGAGCACAGCCAGAACCAATCCACCAAGAGCGCCCATAGCTGCCGCCTCTGCCGGAGTGGCGAGGCCACCGAGGATCGAGCCGAGGACGAGCATGATCAGGACGGTCAATGGAACGAAGGAGATCAAAAGCTGTGTGTATATCTGTCGTGGTGTGATGGTTGGATCATAGACAGGCTTGGGCGCAAGCGAAGGATTCATCATTACCCTACCGATGACGTAGAGAATGTAGAACCCAGCCAGCAGAAGGCCGGGGAATACCGCCGCCGCATAAAGGCGCAATGGTGATAACTCGGCAATGGCGGCATAGACGATCAGCATGATCGACGGTGGGATCAGAATACCAAGCGTGCCGCCCGCGCAGATCACGCCGGATGCAAAGCTTTTATTGTAGCTTGCATTTGCCATCGCCGGAAAGGCCAGCAAACCCATCAGCGTAACCACGGCACCAACGATGCCGCTGGCGGTTGAGAAAACGGCACAGGTCAACAAGGCCGCGACGGCCATCGAGCCGGGCAGGTTACGTGCGGCCAATTGCAACGATTCGAACAGGCGGTTGACGATATTCGCGCGCTCGACCACGTAGCCCATGAATAGGAACAAGGGCACGGCGACGAGCGTGTCGTTCTCCATGACCGAGTAGGTGTTTTGGTTCAGCAAGAAGAAGATATTATTGCTGAAATAGTCGCTGAACATCTCGATATCGGCGCTATCATGGTAGGCGTAATAGCCGAAACCGACGCCCATCGCGAGCAATGTGAAAGCAACTGGAAAGCCCAGCAATACCAGCACGATGAACAGCGAGAGCATGAGGATGGCTACTTCGGGATTGGTCATCCGAACAGGCTCCCTAGTGTATCGTTTATACTTCCCGCATCTGCGGAATGGATATGAGAACTGAGTGGTATTGCGCGAGACTCTGGATCAAATCCGAGGATGCTATCTTGTACCGAGGTTTCAGCGGGTTTTCTCGCCATCATCACATCGGTCCCCTTTCCGCCATAGGCTCGGCTCCAATGAGGCTATCCTCAGTCTCGCGCACGTCATCAAGCCGCTCCAGCCATTGGCCGGTGCGCATGGCGATGATGCAGCGCATACATTCGGCGATGCCTTGGATGATGAGGAGCGCGCCTGCGATAGGAATTAGTGTTTTGAAGAAATAGACTTGGATGCGTGCCGGGCTGTTCCAGCTCACTTCCTCATAGCGCCAGGAATCGGCAGCGATCTCCCAACCGAACCAGAACAGCGCCAGCATTCCAGGGAAAAAGAATAACAAATAGAGCGTGAAGTCGATCCGCGCTTGCCAGCGTATCGGTAGCAGGCGGTAGACCACATCGGCCCGTACATGGCTGTCTTGTGCCAATGCATACGGCCCGGCCATCAAGAATAGCGCGCCATACATCTGTACCATCATGTCGAAAGCCCAAACGGTCGGAGCATTCAAGACATACCGGACAAAGACTTCGTAGGAGACGGAGAGCGTGAGGATCAGAATGCACCAGCCAAAGGCGCGCCCAACCCAAATGCTCAGACTTTCGATCGCATGGATAGTGCCGATCACGGCAGCCCCCTCCCGAATTCGCATGAATAAAAACCGGGCGCCTCGTTAAGAGGCACCCGGTGGTATCAGATGGCTAGCCGGATTAGGCGTTGCCGAAGTAATGGTTGTAGGCCAGCTTGTAATCAGGCTGGTTGAGGTTCAGGTACCCCAATACTTCTTTGGCATAGGTCTTTTGCGAATCGATGACCTTCGCGAAGAATTCATCTTCTCCGGAAAGACGTTCGACCACGACGTCCCAAGCGGCAAGCTGCGCCGCCATGACTGAATCGGGCGTACGGTGGACGTTGACACCCTGCTCACGCAGTTTGGCAAGATCTTCCGAGTAGCGTTTGGTGTTGTGCCAGTAGAAGTTCGAGTTTTCAGCTTCCGATGCATGCTTCAGGATTGCCTGATGCTCAGCGGGCAGACGGTTGAACATCTTCTTGTTGAAGGTGACTTCAAAGAATTCCTGACTCTGGTGGAAGCTGGCGAGGTGATAATCCTTTGAAACGTCCTGCATCCCAAAATCGCGGTCTGACGTTGGGTTGTTGAATTCCGCCGCGTCGATGAGGCCGGATTTCATCGCGGGCTGAATTTCACCGCCCGGAAGCTGTACGACTGACATGCCCATTTCGAGCAGAACGTCTGCGGCCAAGCCGACGGTCCGGTATTTAAGACCCTTCATCTGCGAAGCGTCCTTGATCTCCTCCTTGAACCATCCCATCGGCTGGGCGGGCATTGGGGAGTTGAAGAACGACACGACATTGAGGCCGAGGCTGCCCATCAATTCGTCGAACAGCTCTTGGCCGCCACCGTAATGGACCCAGCCGAGCACTTCTTGCGATGACCAGCCAAAGCAGGGGCCGGTACCAAACAGTGAGGCGGTCTTGGATTTTGAGTACCAATAGGCGGGCACATAATGCGCGCCATCCAGAACGCCACGATGGACCGCATCCTGCATCTGAGAGGTTTTGACGACCGAATTGACCGGCAGAAGGTCGATCTTTAGGGCGTCACCCGCCATCGCGTGGACGCGCTCGACATAGGATTGCGCGTTTTCGAGGAAGATACCACCGCCCCAAGCGGCCTGTACCTTTAGTGTCTTCGTTTTAGCTTGCGCGATGCTTGGAGCCGCAAGCGCCCCAGCACCGGCGATGGTTGCGGCCCCAACTTTTAGGAACTTGCGGCGGGCTGTGCGGGTTGTGTCATCTGTCTTCGACATCATTTCTTCCCTGATAATTATGTTTCGCGAATGCCTGTTAGTCGGCATTGGTTGCCGAGATTAGCGTTGCCGAAACGTAATGAATAGCCGAATCTTCCTTGGAATGAACAAATCCTTTCCAACACACCCTTTGGAGCGACAAATTCCTTTGGTGTTGCGGCACGGCATATGTAGGGTCCGCGCGACAAATCTTACCGGGGAATCCTGCCATGACCGATATCGCGCTCGCACAGATGCCGAACGCCATCCGTATTCTTGCGCTCGACGCGGTGAAAGCCGCCAATTCGGGCCATAGCGGGATGCCGATGGGCATGGCCGATGCGGCCACCGCGCTGTTCACGCAACATATCAAGCTTGATCCGGCGAATCCTGACTGGGCCGACCGAGATCGCTTCGTCCTGTCGGCGGGGCATGGGTCGATGCTTCTTTATGCGCTCAACCATCTGATGGGTTATGCGGATATGCCCATCGAGGAGTTGAAAAATTTCCGTCAGCTTGGTGCGCGCACGGCGGGGCATCCTGAATATGGCCATGCCAGCGGTATCGAGACGACAACTGGCCCATTGGGGCAGGGGATAGCGACGGCGGTTGGCATGGCGCTGGGCGAGCGGATGATGAATGCGCGCTTCGGCGACGATCTGGTCGATCACTATACATATGTGATCGCGGGTGACGGCTGCCTAATGGAAGGCGTTAGCCACGAAGCCATCGATATGGCTGGGCATCTGAAATTATCGAAACTAATCGTCCTGTTTGATGACAACGGCATTACTATCGACGGCGGTACGCAGCTTTCGACCTCAATGGACCAGATGACCCGCTTTTCCGCCGCCGGGTGGGACGTGATGGAGGTCGATGGTCACGACATGGACGCGGTAAGCGCCGCCATCGAAAGCGCGAAAGGCTCGGATCGCCCATCACTGATCGCCTGTAAGACCGTCATTGGTTTTGGCGCACCCAAAGCGGCGGGCACAGCCAAGGCGCATGGTGCAATTACTGCCGATGATGAGATTGCGGGTGTGCGTGAGGCGGTAGGCTGGGAGCATGAGCCGTTTGTCATCCCTGACGATGTGCTATCGCTATGGCGCGACGCCGGAAAGCGGGCGGGGGCGTCTCGTGAGGACTGGCAGAAGCGGCTGGAGGCCCATGCGGACCGCGCCAGCTTCGAGGCGGCTGTTGCTGGCGACCTGCCTAGCGGCCTCGGCGATGCCATCGCCAAGCACCGGGCAGCACTCATTGCGGATGCGCCGAAGGTCGCCACGCGCAAAGCTTCTGAACTGGCGCTCGAAGTGATCAATGCGCAGACTGAATTGACCGTTGGTGGTTCTGCGGACCTGACCGGTTCAAACAATACACTGACAAAGTCGATGGAGATTGTCGAGCCGGGGTCGTATGGCGGGCGTTATATCCATTTTGGCGTGCGCGAGCATGGCATGGCGGCTTGCTTGAACGGGTTGGCCCTGCATGGCGGATTCATTCCCTATAGCGGCACTTTCCTCGTCTTTACCGATTACGCGCGTGCAGCTATGCGCCTGTCGGCTCTTATGGGGTTGCGCGTTATCTATGTGATGACGCATGACAGTATCGGTTTGGGCGAAGACGGACCAACCCATCAACCAGTGGAGCATGTCGCGAGCCTGCGTGCGATGCCGAATATGCGCGTTTTCCGCCCCTGTGATGCGGTCGAAACCGCAGAATGTTGGGAAGTGGCGCTCGGATTGACGAAGACCCCTTCTACCATCGCCCTATCACGCCAAAATCTGCCAACTTTGCGCATGAAGGACACAGGCGAAAATCTTAGCGCGAAGGGTGCCTATATCCTGCGCGACACCGACGGTGCCCGCGATGTGACTTTCCTTGCCACCGGTTCAGAGGTTGAGATTGCCGTGGCCGCAGCAGAAACGCTGGCAGGGCAGGGCGTCAAGGCAGCGGTCGTGTCGATGCCCTCGTGGGATGATTTCGATGCACAGGACGCGGCCTATCGCGCTTCCGTCCTTGGTAAGGCGCCGCGTATTGCTATTGAAGCGGGCGTTGAAATGGGCTGGAGCAAATATACCGGCGACCCGGATGCCTTTATCGGCATGACCGGCTTCGGTGCTTCCGCTCCAGCAGGCGCGCTGTTCGAGCATTTTGGCATTACGGCGTCGGCGCTGGTGGAAAAAGCGAAAGGGGTGATTGCAGGTGCAGCCTAAGCCGCCGACTCGGTTGCTTCGGCGTGGAGCCAATCGTCAAGTGCAACCGGTTCACCATCTTTGATATATGTCGTGCGGTTGGCGGGGAAGATAATCCCCACCTTCGCGCCGCCTTTATCCGTGGTTCCAACGTCGACCCGTCCACCATGTAATTCCATCAAGCCATGCACGAGAGCTAGGCCAAGGCCAAGACCCTCGAATTGACGGTTAAGTCCGTCATCGTTTTGTCTGAATGGTTGCAAAATTTGAGGGACGGCACGACGCGGAATCCCTTCCCCTCTATCGCTAACCTCGAAACAACATTCGTCTTTCTCGTTGATTGAAAAGGTGATCTGAACCTTCCCATCTTGGCCAGAAAATTTAATGGAATTACCGATCAGGCTCGACAACATTTTACGTAGAGAGTTTCGATCTGCAATCAGCCATGCATTCTGGTCGATATTTACTTCGAGGTCGATTGATTTTGCTAATATCGCATGTCGAAGTGAGTGGGTGCAAAAGTCTATCTCATTGGTTGGAATGATAGATTCATCATCTGTTTCGGCGGTTCCAGCAATAAGCTGAGTGAAGTCGAGGATCGATTCAACGGTTTCATGCAGGCGTTTGCCGCTTCGGTGGATATCGTGCAGATATCCCCGGTATTGCTCGGCACCGAGTTCGCCATAGATTTCCGATTGCATGAGTTCACAAAATCCCAAAATCCCGTTGATCGGTGTGCGCAATTCATGCCCGATCAGCGATAGGAACGCGGAATGGAGGGATGCAACGCGCTCCGCATCATCGTGCGCTTTTTGTAAATCTTCTCGCGCTTTTCTTGCCAGCGTATAACGGATTGCCGTATTAAGCCGTTTGACTGTCAGACGTTGTTTGTCGATAAAATCACAAGCGCCTATATTTGCCGCAACGACTTCAATGTCGTCTTCTTTCTGACCGCTGACCATGATTACGGGAAGGTCAATATTAGCTTCCTCAAGGTATTGAATGAAATCAATTCCACTCGCTGTGCCAATGCGGTAATCGCAAATGCATATGTCGTATAGTTCTTTTTGTACAAGCTTTTTTGCTTCATTGATTGCGGATGCGTGTTGGTAATTGATGCTCTTGTCATCAATTTCGGAGAGCGTGTCGATCAACATGAAGAAATCATCTTCATCGTCCTCGACAATGAGCACCTGTACGAATTCTTTTTTCATCTAAATGCTCCATCAACCTCACAATATAGATAATACCCCTGGTTTCAGAAGCGAGGTGCAACACCGTGACGGATTTTGGTATCCGTCTGTCGCTAAACAAAAAACGGTGTTGCGATGTCAGATTACACACATCTTACGAGCGTTGAGAGAGACCGCCATCAGTAACCGGACCTCCGATCAATTCGACGCTTAATGAAGTGCGCAGACATGTATTTGCTACCACAAAAAGTTTATCCTCTCCACCCAGGAACGAAGCACGATTCCCTGCTGGTCCATTATCACGTGCTGGGCAACC
>CALFVD010000008.1 GCA_937928005.1 uncultured Neomegalonema sp.
GCAAGAACGTAGTCGGCCTTTTTGTCCACGATCTTTGCGGCGATGGCCTTCTGCGCCCCCATAGCGTCGATGGTGACGGTCGCGCTCTTGAGCGCAGGCATGTCTAGAAGCTCGAGAATGGCCGCGATCTCGTTGCTCTTACCCGTCTACCACAGGAGCGTATAAATCCGCCAATGTCGGTCGATATTCGTGCTGATAAATCCCTGGAGGGCATACTGCTCAACAATCTTGCTGTCGGTATGAAGGTGGATCGAGAGCACGCCGAACAGATGTTTACGATCTTGAAGGGTGTAATGACATGGACAATCGTTGAAACGGGCATGATGACAATTCCAGGTATCGGTACCTTTGAACGGGTATCGATTCCTGCGACTGGTCGTACGATTAGCGGTGGCGATCAGGCATCTAGCAGCGTGGTGGATAAACCTGCAGTACAGAAAATCGTATTCAAAGCTTCCGAGTCACTGGAAAAAGCATTGAACGATTGAACACTCTTTGGGATGTCAGTGTTTCTGACATACAGCTCTCCCCAATTCAGACTCTTTTTACCGGCAGGAATCGGATGACCGCGTGAGCATGTTCGCTGTACGGTCGGACAGGTGAATCGGGTAGTGGGGGATTGGTGTGGACGGTGATTTCAAACGGTCCGTAAGGGTGACGCGGCCTACGGGCGCGGCGTTCTCTATGCTCGGTTTTGTCGCGTTGGTGGTGGTGGTTGCGTATTTTCTCGCGCAGCCGATCCGTGATGTCTTCCTTGCCAATGTCTACCTGAACGGCCTTATCATCGTCGTTCTGGTGGTAGGGGTGTTGTATACATTCTGGCAGGTGTTGCGCCTGTCGCGCTGTATCGACTGGATCGACGCTTTCATCGCGGAACGACCCGGTTTCGAGACGATCCAGCCACCGCGCTTGCTGGCCTCGATGGCGGGGATGTTGCGAGATCGGGAGGCCCGCAAGTCTCTCAGCCCCTCCATCGTTAGGGCGATTCTTGATTCTATCGCGACGCGGCTGGATGAAAGCCGGGAAATCGCGCGATATATCGCCAGTCTGCTGATTTTCCTTGGCCTTCTTGGCACATTCTGGGGGTTGTCGATCACGGTGCCGTTGGTGGTCGAAACCATCCGCGACCTTGCGCCGGAGGAAGGGACGGATGCGGGGGAGGTGTTTCAGCGGCTCGTGACCAATCTGGGCGAGCAGATGCGGGGGCTAGGGACGGCGTTTGCTTCGTCACTGTTGGGTCTCGCCGGTTCGCTGATCCTTGGCTTCCTCGAAATCCTGTCCGGGCAGGCGCAGAATCGGTTTTACCGAGAACTGGAGGAGGCGCTGTCGCAGATTACGCGAACAGGGCGGTCTGAGGAAGACGGGGTATCGTTCCTTGCTGAGTCGTTAGAGCGGAATTTCGAGGCGATGGATATTTTGGCCGGACAATTGGCCGCCTCAGAGGATCGCGGCATTATCGCCCATGACAAGCTGGAAAATGCGGCGGCGTCGCTGGCGCTGTTGGCGGAGCGGATGCAGTCGGATCAGACGGCATTTCGTAATCTGACGGAAAGTCAGGATGACTTGAGCGCAGCTTTGGCGGCGGCGACCGAGCGAAATAAAGGTATTTTGGGCGGTATGGACGAAGCCACCCGCACCCGTATCGCCAGCATTGACCGACATATGCTGCGCCTGATCGAAGAGATGACGGCGGGCCGGGGTGAGGCGACCGCCGATCTGCGCGGCGAAATCCGTACCCTGACGCGCACCATCGAATCGGCGGCGCGCGGCGAATTGGACCGCTGAGATGGCTTTGCGCCGCCGTAGCACAGGCGACTCGTTTCGCATGGGAATCTGGCCCGGTTTCGTCGATGCGTTGACGGCGATGTTGTTGGTCTTCACCTTCGTCTTGTCGATTTTTATGATCACGCAATATTTTCTGCGCGAGACAATTCTCGGCCAAGAAGCGCAGATCACCGACAAGGAAAGCGCGCTGTCGAGCCTGACCAATCGCCTCGATGCGCTGTCAGACATGCTGTCCCTTGAGCAGGACCAGCGGGCGGCGGTGGAAGCGCGTGAGATGCGGCTGAGTGCTTCACTGGCGGCAATGACGCAAGAGAAGACCGAGGCCGAGCGCGAGCGCGATGTGGAACGTGAGGCGGTCTTACGCGAGGCGGCGGAGCGCAAGGCGCTGGAGGCTTTAGCGGCCAGCCTGCGTAGTGACCTATCAGCGACGGAACAGGCATTAGACGAGACCGCCGGATCGCTGGACGAGACGGCGCGGGCACGGGCGCTGGAAGCCGCCGCCGCCGAGGCGTTGCGTAGGCGGCTGACGGAATCGCAGGCGGAACTGACGGCGATGGAGCTATCGCTCGATGAGCAACGCGCGGAGGCAGAGAGAACGTTGCTTCTACTCGCCGCCGCGCAGGAAGCCGAGGGTAAGCTCAAGGAAGCGGTGGGGGAAACGAGTAAAAAGCTTGAAGAACGCGATGTGATGCTGGCGTTGGCGAAGTCTGAATTGGCTACACTCGGCGAGGCATCGGCGGAGGAGCAAAAGCAGCTTGCACTTCTGAATCAGCAAACGCGCGCCTTGCGACAGCAGCTTGCGGCAATCAACACGCAGCTTCAGACATCGGAGGCGGAGCGTGCATCACTAGAAATCGATAGCGACCAAAAAGGCGAAGAGATTGCGAATCTCGGCGCTCGGCTGAACACGGCGTTGGCGGAGAAGAACGCGCTGTTGGAAGAGCAAGTTGATGAGTTGTCGGATTTTCGGTCAGAGTTTTTTGGGCGTGTGCGCGAGGCGCTTTCGAGGCGGAACGATATCGTCGTGAAAGGCGATCGGTTTGTGTTTCAATCCGAGGTGCTGTTCGAGGCTGGCTCTGCCGAGTTGAACGAGGATGGGGTGCGCGAATTGGGCAAGTTCGCGGGCATTTTGATCGATATATCGCGGGATATCCCCGCTGACCTCGATTGGATACTCAGAATCGATGGGCATACGGATAGACGGCCCATTGCGTCGGGGCGTAGTCCGTATCGCGATAACTGGGAGTTGTCGCAGGCGCGGGCATTGTCGGTCGCCCGATATCTAATCAACGCCCACGGGATCGAACCGCGCCGCCTTGCTCCTACGGGATTCGGCGAATTCCAGCCGATTACGAATGAACGGACTGCGGAAGCCTATGCCAGCAATCGACGGATCGAGTTGAAACTGACCGAACGCTGACGTGATCCGTGTTTGCGTTTCAGGGGAGGTGTGTTGCAAGGTCAGGGCAGTCCAAATGACAGGCGATGGTGCCCCGTTGCACCGCTGACAAAAATAGATGGGCCGCGTAGACGGCTCGAACGACAGGGAGACGGCCATATGTCCTTATTTTCCACGACCAAGCGGACGGTAACGCGCACGGCGAGCGCCATTTTGCTGGCAATGGGGTTCGCCACTGCGGCCCATGCTGACATGGACTTGTCTGGCGAGACGGTCGAATGGGTGATCCCATTCTCAGAATCGGGCGGGTCGGCGAAATGGGCGAATTTCTACGCGCCGTTATTGGCTGAGGCGCTGCCCGGAGAGCCGACGGTAGTGGTGAAGTTTATGCCGGGTGCAGGCTCGACCAAGGGTGCGAACTGGTTTCAGGAACAGGCAAAGGCGGATGGCATGACGATCTTTGGATCGTCTGGCTCAACGCAATTCCCTTATCTACTGGGTGATCCGCGCGTTCGGTATGAATATAGCGATTGGAATGTCGTGTTGGCGTCTGGGACGGGCGGGGTTGCTTATCTGCCGCCCGATATGGCCAAGAAAATGGACGGTCTGGATGCGTCGGGCCTGCAAGGCGAAGACTTTATCTATGGTTCGCAAGGGGCAACGCGCCTTGACCTTGTACCGCTGCTCGCGTGGGAGATGCTGGGTCTGAGCGTCGAGCCGGTTTTTGGCATCAAGGGGCGCGGTGACGGGCGGCTGATGTTTGAACGTGGCGAAGCGAATATCGATTATCAGACATCTTCCTCGTTCCTCAAGGGCGTGGCCCCGCTGGTTGAGGAAGGCAAAGCGGTGCCAATGATGGCATGGGGCGCGTTGGATGAAGATGGTGATATCGTGCGCGACCCGACTTTCCCGGATATGCCGACCTTCAAGGAAGTCTGTGACGCGACCGATGGGTGCGAGACGTCTGGCGAGAAATGGGAGGCGTGGAAAGCGTTCTTTATTGCCGGGTTCCCAGCGCAGAAGATGGTGTTCTTGCCCAAGGGTGCCACCGAAGAGATGATCGAGACGTACTCGAACGCCTTCAAAAAAGTCCATGCACGCGATGATTTTGCCGAAATCTCCAAGAAACGCCTTGGCGTCTACCCGCAAATGACTGGTGAGCAAGCGGCGGCAACTCTGAAGCAAGGAACGCAGGTTCCAGCAAAGGCAAAGGCGTTCGTGGTCAATTGGCTTGAAGAGCGGTATGGCGTGACGCTGAAATAGGTTCCTTTCACCTCACAAAAACTGTCATTCCCCGCGTAAGTGGGGAATCCATGACGCGATATGAGCCGCCTTTGGTGTGATGTGCGGCGGTGCAGACGGCCTTTTGCTGTCTTGTGTCGAATACGCGGATAAGTGGATACCCCGCCTATGTGTGGGGTATGACATTTCCAGATAACGGGAGATGCCCGATGGACCTGCTCGCCACCGCACTCCCGGCGCTTGGAGAAGCGTTTGCGCTGATCCTCCAACCACGGCAGTTGATGTTCCTTGTCCTCGGCGTGCTGCTCGGCCTGTCGGTTGGCGTGTTCCCCGGACTTGGCGGAATCGCGGGATTGTCGCTGGTGCTGCCGTTTATCTTCGGGATGGAGTCAGTCTCGGGGCTGGCGTTGATGGTTGGCCTGATTGCGGTAATCCCGACCTCGGATACTTTTGCCAGCGTGCTGATGGGGATACCCGGTTCATCGGCCAGTCAGGCGACGGTGTTGGACGGGTTTCCACTCGCGAAGAAGGGTGAGGCAGCGCGGGCGTTATCGGCGGCTTTTGTATCATCGCTGTTTGGTGGATTGCTGGGCGCGAGCGTGCTGACCTTCTTTATCCTTGTGGCACGACCGCTGGTTCTGGCCTTCGGGCTGCCTGAAATGCTGATGATTACGATCCTTGGCCTGTCGATGGTGGCGGTGTTGGCAGGAAGGGTGCCGTTGAAGGGCGTTGCCGCCGCATGTCTGGGTTTAATGCTTGGCACAGTGGGGGAAGCGGCGGCAGGGGGTAGCCTACGCATGTCGTCATACGACACGCCCTATCTTATGGATGGATTCAAGCTGGTGATCGTGGGCTTGGGCATCTTTGCCATTCCAGAGATCGTCTCGCTATTGCGGCAGGATCGCGCCATTGCGCGCGATGCGGCGCTAGGTGCGGGCTGGCTCGATGGGGTCAAAGACTGGTTCGCGAATATTTGGTTGTCGATCCGCTGCTCGGTTATTGGGGTGATCGTGGGCGTGATACCGGGGCTGGGCGGGTCGGTCGTGGATTGGATCGCCTATGGTCATACGGTCCAATCTGCGAAGGATAAAACGGGGTTTGGCTCTGGTGATATCCGGGGGGTGATCGGGCCTGAAAGCTCAAACAATGCCAAGGAGGGCGGCGGGTTGGTGCCGACATTGATCTTTGGCATCCCTGGTTCCGGCTCGATGGCGGTGTTTATCGGCGGGATGGCGCTGCTCGGCTATGATGCAGGACCACAGCTTATTAGCAACGATCTGGACATTACCTACACTATTGTCTGGTCGCTGGCGTTGGCTAATGTGGTGGGGGCGGGGCTGTGCATCGCGCTATCGGGACCGATTGCCAAGCTGACGACGATCCGGTTTACGCTGCTCGCGCCATTTTTGTTTATGATGATATCCTTTGCGGCGTTCCAATCGCGGCAATCGCTGGGCGATTTGGTTGCGCTGTTTGGGATCGGTCTGCTCGGCATCCTGCTGCGCCGGTTTGACTGGTCCCGGCCTGCCTTTCTCATCGGCTTCGTGCTGTCGGATCAGGCGGAGAATTATTCGAATATGGCCAATCAGATTGCGTCGTCGAAATTCAGGCGCGGATTTGATGCCGGGATCGATTATATCGCATCGCCAATATCGCTAACCTTATTGATTATTATCATCGTGTCGGTCGTTATTGGAATCCGACAAGCGAAGCAGATATTGCCCGAAGGCGCAGTGGAAACGGGGGCAAAGCGTGCGCCGATGATCTTTCTACTCTGCATTACCGCGTATCTCTGCGTAGCGTGGTACGATGCCTTCACGATCCGTATGGTCGGCGATAAGATTTTTCCGCTGACCGTATCGTCGGTGGCGATTGTGTGCTGTGTCGCGATGCTGGTGCAGATGATGCGGGCGGAGGAGACATCGCCCCTGTTCGCGGATCGTGAGGCCGGGGGCGAGGATGCGCAAGCGCCGCATGGGTTATGGGGAACGCTGGCTTGGTTCGCGGTGCTGCTGATGCTGTCGGCATTGGTTGGATTTATCTTGGCTCTGGCGGTTTTCCTTGTGACTTTTCTGAAAGTTAGGGCGGGGCTGTCGTGGCAGCGGACGTTGATGCTGTCGGCATTGGGTATTGGGTTTATGTGCCTTATGGCGGGCGTGTTGAATCGTGATTTTCCGCCGGGATTGCTTCAGGATTATGTCGATCTGCCGTGGCCGTTTACTTGATCTGCGCCTGTTCGTGTGCGTGGCGGATGAGGGCGGCGGTGCGGTAGAGGCCATGGACAAACTTGCCGTAGGGCATCGTCACAAAGAAGGCGAAGACAACGCCGAGATGGATGGCCAGCAAGATGCCCATCGCGGGGGTGGAGCGCAGCACTGTCAGGATCAAACCAGTCGTGCCGAGTAGTAAGAGCGTCCAGATAAACGCTTGTCCCAATCCACCATCACCGTTGGAATTCAGGGCAGGGTGCTTGCGTGCGCCCTCGATCAACAGGCCGCCCGCGCCGATGGTCAGGCCGATACCGCCTAACACGCCGAATATCTTAACCGGAGTCCACCATGGATAAGGGGCGGGCCAGTCCAGCAGATAGTGGAAGACCGTTCCCGTGCTGGTGGAGGCGAAGCACAGCAGGAAGCCGTAGAAGGTGAGATGATGGTAGAGTTTGCGCCTATCAGAGGGGCGCTCACTCTCGGTCATGCAACCCATGCCGCCGCCGTCGAGATAACGCAGCTTCGCGGCATCACCGAAGGCACGCCAAAGGCTGGTGGGCGTAACCGGCATTGGCCCTGCCGCGCGCCAGAACCGCATGACACCCATGATGCTCGCGAAGATCGCGAAGGCTAAGGCGCCGCCAAAGATCGCGACCATCGTATTATGTGGCATGACACGGTAGAAAGCCCCCGCTTCCAGACCGCTGGCGAAGAGAGCGGCGGGGTCGGAGGCCCAGACGAAACCACCGATAAAGATCGCGACGGCGATGATCAGGGCGAGGGTGATCGTCAGGCCATTGCGCTCGAACAGATGCGCAGCGGCGGGGGGCCAAGCATGGCGGGCATAGCTTTCCTCGCGCAGTGCGGCCATCGCACTCGGCATGTTGACGGCAAAGGGGTGCGGCGGGGCGTATTGGCAATCGAAATAGCACGCCCCGCAATTATGGCAGAGGTTTGAGAGGTAATCGACATCCCCGCCCGCGAAGGTGCGGCGCAGCTCCATCGCCGGGAAGACGGCGCAAATCCCTTCGCAATAGCGGCAGGCATTGCAGACACCCATCTGGCGGGCAACTTCTTCCTGTGGGGCGGTGGTGAGGGCGGCGAGGTTCATGGGGATGCCTCGGAGTTGATGGATGAGGGTGTTGGCTTGTCAATTCTGCACGGCCTTTGCCGCCTGCTCGCCCGCGATGCGCCCGAAGACCGAGCCGATGGTCATGCCGATCCCGGCGAGGTAGCCTTGGCCAAGGATGTTGCCCGCCATAATCTCTCCGGCGGCGAAGAGATTGGGGGAGGCTTTGCCATCCGTCATAACCATGCGCGCATCGCGATTCACGCGCACGCCCATATAGGTGAAGGTGATGCCGGGGCGCAGGGTGTAGGCGTAATAGGGCGGGGTATCGAGTGGGCGCGCCCAGTGCGATTTTGGTGGGTCCAGCCCTACCGTGTGGCACTCGTCATGGATGGTGTGATCGAAATCGCCGGGTATGCAGGCGGCGTTGAAGGCGTTGACACTTGCGCGGGTGGTGGCGGGGTCTAGGCCAATCTTCGCCGCGAGATCTTCGAGGGTATCGGCTTTCTCCGGGGGGAAGACCGATGGCATGAACAGATCGAAGGACTTGGCGTCGATCAGGACATGGCCAATCTGTTCCGGTTGTGCGGCGACGAGGCGGCCCCAGATTGCATAGCGTTTGGGCCAAAAATCCTCGCCTTCGTCGTAGAACCGCTGTCCTTGCGCGTTCAGCACGATACCGAAGGGGACACAGTCGAGGCGGGTAACGATGCCGCCGTCGAATTTGGGTGCGCGTCCGTCCACGGCGACGGCGTGGCACTGGTCCGGTTCGCCAACCCGCTGCACCCCAGCGTCGAGCAGCAGGCGCAGGACGCCGCCGGTATTATAGGGTGTTCCCCGGATCAAGAAGTTCTCCGCCGCCGGTCCCCATGCTTCCTTGAGCCATTCGATATTCGCCTCGAAACCTCCCGCCGCCGCCACGAAACTGCGAGCCTCGATGCGGTCTTTCTGTGGCGTGTCGGTCTGCCAGTTGTGGGTGGCTTCGGCGGCGGTGAAGAAATCGTTCTCGATTTCTAGTGCGCTGATGCAGGTATCGTAATGGATGGTGACGCCCATGTCTTCGGCGGTGATGTAGAGGGCGTTGAGCATGGAGCGGCCTCCGCCGAGGAAGAAGGCATTCGTACGCCCCAGCGATAGTGTGCCGCCCAGCGATGGTTGAAAATGAACCCCGTTATCGCTCAGAAAATCCCAGAGTTCCGCAGATTTTTCCAATGTCAGTAAAGCCAATTCTTCGTCGGTATGGCCTTTCGTGACACGTTGAAGATCATCCCAGAACTCATCGACCGGGTAGGGGCCGGTCAGGATGCCGTTGCTTTCGTTATGGGCAATGCGGCAATTGCGGGTATGGCGGGTATTGCCCCCTCGCCAGTCCTTCGGCGCGGCCTCGATGATGCAAACGGATGCGCCCCCCTTCGTGGCGGCGATGGCGGCGCAAAGGGCGGCGTTGCCTCCCCCGGCGATCAAGACATCATAGCGGCTCATGTTCCTGCCCAGATGAAATAAAGACCCGTGGCGAGCAAGGTCCAGAAGAAGACTGTGCGAAAGACTTCCTCCGATACACGATGCCGAAGCCGCTGACCGATCCAAAGGCCGATTGCGGTTGGGATGATACAGGCAAAGGATAGCGCGATATTATCCAGCGGGATGAAGCCCTTGGTCAAAAACGCGCTTAACAGGGTGATGTTGAGCGTGATGAAGGTGATGCCGAGCGCCTGAACCAACTCGTTCTTTTTCAATCCCAGCGCCTGAATATATAAGATGCCGGGGATGATGAACGTGCCCGTTATACCAAAAATAATGCCACCAGTGCCGCCCGCCAGCGGCGAAAGAACCCGCTCATACCGCCCCGGTGGCCTAATCTGTGGGCTGCGCAGGCTGATGGCAGAATAGAGCGCGAGCGTTATGCCAAGGGCGGCCAGTGCCGTGTCCTGCGACACGACCGATAGCAGATTTACTCCAATCCAGATGCCGAAGATACAGGCGAGCAGATAGGTGCCCAATCGCCGGATTAGCCCGCGAAAATCGGGGCCAACTAGCGCCTGAAACAGATTCGTTGCGATGCCCGGTATTAGCATCAACGAAATCGCCTGTGTGATGCCAAGCGGTACGGCGAGGAAGACCAGCACGACGATGGGCAGGCCCAAGCCCACCGTCCCCTTGATGAGTCCTGCGATGAAAAAGGTAAGGACAACGAGTGCCAGAAGTTCGGGTGACGGCACCGCCTTAACCCGCTGGGATTTCGCCCACTTTCTTTGGAATATGATAACCCTTCTGCACGGCAGGACGCTCGCCAACGCGCTTGTACCATGCTTGCACATTCGGGAAATCGGCAAGATTGATGTCCTGCCACTCATAGCGCGATGCCCAAGGCCAACAGGCCATATCGACGATGGAATAGTCATCAACGATGTAGTCGCGCCCCTCAAGCCGCGTATTCAACACGGTGTAAAGGCGTTTCGTCTCGGTCAGGAAGCGGTCCTCGCCCCAATCGGATTTGCCTTTGTTGAAGTGATGGAAAGCATGGGTTTGGCCGAGCATTGGGCCGAAACCACCCATCTGCCACATCAGCCATTCATAGGCGCGGGCTTTTTTCATCGGGTCGGTGGGGAGAAACTTGCCATATTTTTCAGCAAGATACAGCATGATTGCGCCCGATTCGAACAGCTTTAAGCCGTTATCGTGATCCACAATAGCAGGGATTTTGTTATTCGGGCTAATGGCGAGGAATTCCGGGGTCTTCTGGTCGCCTTCGCCGATATTGATTTCATGTGCGGTGTATTCGACGCCCAATTCTTCGAGCAAAATGGAGATCTTGCGGCCATTGGGGGTGGTCCATGTGTAGAAGTCGATCATGTTTGGTCTCCGGGTTTCAGGTGGTCGGCATAGACGGCAAGCGCGTCTTCTAACGTGCGGGAGCGGTCCATATTGGCGCGGGTCTCGCTGGCGAAGGGGGTTTGCGCCAAGAGGCGAAAGATTTCGGCGGCCCCGTCATGGAAGTCGGGCGGCGTGCCCGCATCGGCGAAAGTGGCGGAAATTTCCTCCATCTCGCCGACCCAGCGGGCGGAATCAGCGGGTAGGAATGGCACCATCCGCCGCATGGTCGCGAGGGATGCCTCTTGGCTATGGGCGAATTCTTCCAGCAAGGTATCGGTCACGCCAAGCCGCTGTGCGGTTAGCAAAACGGCGGTGTGCAGGGTCCATGTGCCCTTGGTCAGTCCGGCATAGACCATCTTCAGCCCCGATGCCTCGCCGATGCCGTCGCCCATGCCGATTACCGAGAACCCCTTGCCATCGAGGGCCAGCATGGGGGCGGTATCGGGGCCGGATACATAGAAACGCGGGCCTGCACCCTTGCCGGGGGCAAGGCCAATGATGCCCGCATCAATGAAGGGCGCGCCCGCCTCTGTAATGATTTCGCCAACTTCTTTCGCTGTTTCGGGGGAGATTGCGTTGCAATCGACATAGACCGGCGTGCGGCCCGCCTGTTGCATCGCCTGCGCCACTGTTTCGGCCTGCGACAGCGCCGCCGCCGGGGGCAGAATTGATAGGATCATCTCCGCTTCGGCAACGACTGCATCGACCGTTCCCAGATCGCGCAGGCCCGCCGACCCCGCCAATTCATGCGTATGTGCGCCGCGCCCGTGCAGCGCGGTGACGACATCATATCCATGCTCGCGCAGGGCGCGGCCTACGGCATGGCCCATATCACCGGGCATCAGGATCGCGATGGTCTTCATCTTGGAACCTCGTCCTAAAGGAGAGTTGCGGCGTACTGCCTTTCTGCGACACTGTGCAAGGATTGAACAGGGGTTTGAGGGATCGATATGAGCAACACACCGCTTCGCCTTGCTGTGGCAGGGTTGGGGGCCATCGGGATGCGTGCGGCGCAGGCGATTGACGCCGGGGAGGTGCCGGGTATTCAGCTGGTGGCCGTATCCGCCAATGACCTTGAGCGCGCTAACGAGCGTGTGGCCGGGTTTGCCGCGCCGCCGGAGGTGTTGCCGTTGGCTGAACTGGCGGCCCGTGCCGATATCGTCGTGGAATGTGCCCCCGCCGCCGTATTCGCGGCGCTTGCCGAGGCGGTGATTGAGCGGGGAGGGTGTCTGGTGCCGCTATCGGTAGGGGCGCTGCTCAATCATCCGGCATTGATTGAGCGTGCGACGGAAACGGGTGCGCGCATTGTGGTGCCGACCGGCGCGCTGATTGGGCTGGATACCGTGCGCGCGATGGCGGAGGGGGAAATCCACGAGGTCACGCTAACCACGCGCAAGCCCCCCGGCGGGCTGGCGGGTGCGCCGCATCTGATCGAGAACGGTATCGATATCGCGAACCTGACTGAGCCGCTTTGTGTGCTACGCGGATCGGCGCGCGAGGCGGCTGCGGGCTTCCCAGCCAATGTCAATGTTGCCGCCGCGCTGGCATTGGCCGGGATTGGGCCAGAGCGTACGCGCGTGGAGGTCTGGGCTGATCCGACCATTGACCGCAATATCCAATCGGTTCGCATCATCTCGGATTCCGGTGAGGCGACGATGACCATGAATAACGTCCCATCGCCCGGCAACCCACGCACGGGCCGCATCGTCGCCAATAGTGTCATTGCCACCTTGCGCCGGATGACCGCAACGCTGGTGGCGGGGAGCTGAAACGTTCCATAACCGTTGACTATAGAATCGACACCCAAACGATATTTCCAATTTTTAGGTCGAAACGCCATCTTCCTTCTCAAGGAAACACGGCAACGTAAACCTAAAAGCCGAAAGGAAATGTCATGAGAACCACTGTAATCGCGATAGCCCTGCTGCTTGGACTTGCCAATGTTGCAACATCTCAGTCTGCGAACGCCGCTTCGTTTAATACTACGCCAGCGGTAGAGTTCTCAGGCTTTGGGTCTGATAAAGGCGACCTGATCCACGCGGTCAAGAGCTTCAAAAGCTTCAAGAACTTCAAGAAAAAGCACCACGCGCATCGTAGCAATCGTGGCCCCTTTGCCAAGCGCGGCTTTGGCAAGCGCAGCTTTGGCCATCGCGGCTTTAACCATAGTCAGTTTGGTCGCAATGGCTTTGATCATAAAGGCTTTGGCCGACATGGTTTTGATAATCGCGGTCTTCGCCATCGTGGCTTTTCCCACAAGGGATTTGGCCACGGCAACAGACACTTCGCGCATTGAACACACTTTCAAACACAATTCTGGCCCTCGCGCCAAACCCCTTATGGAGATACTTGAAATGAAAAACGTCATCCTCGCCACCACCCTCATTGCAATGGCATCGACCTTCGCTGCCCCAAGTTTTGCCATGGATAACCCGGTTAATGAAAGCCGGGCAAAGATCGACCGCATCCTTGCGAAACAGAAAGCGCAATCGACGGTTCCCGCCACTCAATCGCAACGCGCTGTGACCCTTAGCGTCCAAAAACCACCTGTTACTCTCGACCGGTATGAGGCGGCAAGGGAGCGCCTATTCGGCGACCGCGCTGGTCCTGCTGGCAGATAAGGTCGATCTTCCCCCTGTTCTCTTACTTTTGCCCCTCACAGGTTTACTGTGAGGGGTTTTTTTGTGGTCTATGCGAGGGGAGGTTTTGCGCAGACGCGGTCATAGGCAAAGCGTTCCGAAAGGCCGCCCGCATATTGGTAGATATCGAGCATTGCCTCGTAGGCCGGGTGTGTAATGTCGACATGGGGGGTCCAGTTGCCCAAGTTCTGATAGGTGCCGATGCAATCGGCCAGCACCGCTTCGTCGATTTTTGGGAAGAATGGTTTCATGGATTTGGCGATTTCCGCCGCATTCTCGTCGTTCATATAACGGCGGGCCTTGGCATAGGCGCGCGTAAATGCCGCCGCCATGTCCGTTTCTAACCAATCTGGCATGGCGGCCAGCGATGAAAACCCGCATTTACCGACCATCGGCCCGACTTGCGCCACGACATGCCCGGCACCGTCCGCCTCCAATTGCTGAGGAAATGGTCCCTGCTGCTGTACGTATTGGCCTTGCCCCTCGCGGAAAGCGCGGTCCATATCCGCTGCACCGCCGACATTGACGGCCTTGATCGCATCAAAATCGATCCCCGCACGGTGGCAAGCCCATTTGAACATGACGAGTGGTTGGCCACCGCCGAACAGTACGACCTCTGCCCCTTCGAGTTTTTTCCAATTGAAATCGGGGTCCGGCTCGCGGGCGGTGAGGAAAAATCCGTCCATCTCGTTCACTTGCGCGAAATGAACCGCGCGGGTCGATTCGCCCTTGTCGAGCGCCATGAGATTCTGGCTCAGGGTCGATTGCACCACATGCGCAGAACCATCCTCCAACGCGGCAATGGCCGAGACGCCCGGTTTTGAGACTGACCAATCATATGCCAGCCCCTCGTCTTTCAGAAAACCGCCCGACATGGTGGCGATTAGGGGGGCGTAGAAGGCGGAGAACAGCGTGAACTGGATATTGATCGTGTCCATCTTGCGAATGCCTTTCGGGCGAGGGTGCGATTGTCTTGTTCATCTTGGCAAAGGTTGACCCCACGACACAAGCCGGTAACGTCAGGGACAAGCGCAATGGTTGAATTGCGACAGAACGAGAGGAAACGGACAATGGCATTTACGACAACGGCGCGCAGTGCGCTTGCGGCAGCGGCTATGGCGGTTGCATCCTTTGGTAGTGCGCAGGCGGCAGATATTCCCTGCGATACAGCGAAACTGATCGTGCCTTGGGGCGCGGGTGGCGGCACGCACATCATCTTCTCGCTGTTCGAGGAAACCATCAACAAGATGGACGGCCCGAACGTACAGGTTGTGACCATCAGTGGACAAGGCGGCAATAAGGGCGCGAAGGAAGCCAAGAAGGCCAAGGCCGATGGCTGTACGCTTTTTGCCATCCACCAGAGCGCGATTGTCAGCTATCTCGCGGGGCGGGTCGATTTTACCTATGACGCCTTTGATCCGGTGGCGCAGGTGACATCTACACCTGAAGTGATCGGGGCTTCCGGCGATGCGCCATGGGCTGATTTCAAGGCTGTAATCGCGGATGCGAAGGAAAATCCGAACACCATCCCCCTCGGCGCAACGCTCGGCTCGACCAGCCAGTTCATGTGGCTGTTGATCGAGGATGAAAACCCCGGTGCGAAGTTCAAGTATATCCCATTCGATGGTACGAAACAGCGCGTTACCGCCTTGCTCGCGGGTACGATCAAGCTGGGCACAGTTAACATTCCGACCGCCGAGAAGAACGTGAAGCAAGGCACGCTGAAAGCCTATGCCATCGCCGCCGATGAGCGCCTGCCGCAATTCCCGGACGTGCCAACGCTCAAGGAAATTGGCACCAACATGACCTATTCGCTCGACCGTGGGATCATGGTGCCGAAGGGTACGCCTAAAGACGTGATCGCGATGTGGACGGATATCTTCAAGAAGGCCGCTGAGAACGAGGAATTGGTGGCCAAGCTGAAGGCGAAGGGTACGCCGGTCGTCTATCGTGGGCCGGAAGATTACGCCGAATGGTTCAAAGACGAATATGAGGCGCATGAGAAAGTCGCCATCAAGATCGGTATGTTCAAGAAGTGATCCGCTGATCGAAGACCCCCGGCGCAGTTCTCGCGTCGGGGATTTTTTTGTGAATTTTGACTGACTAGGAAGGCCGCCACACATGGGCACAATCAGTCGCGATACTGTGGTTTCGATCATCCTGCTGTTATTCTGCGGCTTTATGATCTGGGCGGGAACACTGATCCGTGACCCGCAGTTCGGCGAACTGTCCCCCGCCGCATGGCCCAAGGGCGTGACATGGGTGCTGACGGCGTTTTGCGTGGTGTACTTCCTGCAATCGGTTATCGCGGATCGGAACGGCACAGCTTATGTTCCGGCTTTTGACGAGACACGCCGCCCCGGATTAACCGGTTGGTTCCGCTATTACTTCAATCCCATCATCTGTTTTGCGATCTATTTTGTTTTTCTCGCAACCCTACCATTCTTCGGCACATTGATTGGCGGAACGCTGCTGGTCTTCGTTTTGCTCAGTTTCCTCGGCGGTATCGCGCCAAAGCAGATCGTGATGCACGCCGTCATTGCCGTGATATCGGTCGGTGCGATGTGGGCGTTGTTTACCTACGGCTTACGGGTGTTGCTGCCCCGTGGCGACCTATTCACCGTAATCTGAGGGCCAAACATGCTTGAGAACGTCCTCGCCGCCATGGGCGAATTGGCCACATTCCAGACGCTCTTGCTGATGACAGTAGGCGCAACGGCGGGCTTGATTGCCGGAGCTATCCCCGGCTTTACCATTGCCATGGCCATCGTCCTGACCTTGCCCTTTACCTTTGGGATGGAGGCATCGCAGGGTGTGGCAACCATGATTGGCGTCTATGTCGGCGGATTGTCCGGTGGGTTGATGTCAGGCATCCTGATCGGCATTCCCGGCACCCCGTCTTCGGTCGCGACCACCTTTGACGGCTTTCCCATGGCGCGCAATGGAGATCCGGGATACGCGCTGGGTTTAGGGGTTTGGTCTTCGTTCTTTGGCGGAATTATCGCGACCGTTCTTCTGGTGCTGGTCGCGCCACAGCTTGCCAAGGTTGGCCTTGAATTCCAGCCATGGGATTATTTTGCGCTGATCTTCTTTGCCCTGACCGTCACCGCCAGCCTTGCGGGCGACAATATGATCAAGGGTTTGATATCTGGCGCGCTTGGCGTGCTGATCGCCACTGTTGGCGAGGATGATATCAACGGCGTCAAACGCTTTGATTTCGGTAGCGATTATGTGGGGGAGGGGTTTGCGTTCCTGCCCGTGCTCATTGGCCTATTCGCTTTCTCGCAGCTTATGTCAGACGTGCGTGACCGGGTTTCGGCGCGCAAAGCCCTGACCGAAATGCAGGATGTGAGCATCCGTATCGAGCATCGCCGGGCCATCAAAACCATCGCGAAGGACTGGATCAACCTTGTCCGGTCGTCCCTGATTGGTGTGTTTACGGGTGTCCTGCCCGCCGCCGGATCGTCGATCTCGAACCTCCTCGCCTATGATCAAGCCAAGAAAGCCTCGCCCACCCCCGAAAAATTCGGGACGGGTCACTCGGGCGGCATTATCGCCCCTGAATCGGCCAATAATGCCACGGCGGGTGGCGCGCTTATCACGATGATGGCGCTAGGCATTCCCGGCGATGTCATTACCGCCGTGATGCTTGGCGCGCTGCTGATCCATGATGTGATCCCCAGCCCCGCCTTTATCGCCGAGCAACCGAAGATCGCCTATGCCATTTTTATTGCCTTCTTTTTTGCCAATTTCCTCGTATTGGCGCTGCAAACCGGCGCGTTGCGGGGGTTTGTGCTGATAACGAAGGTGCGCATGTACGTGCTGGCCTCAATCATCCTCGTCTATTGCGGGATCGGGGTGTTTTCGCTGAACAATATCACCAACGATATGTGGACCCTCGCGATATTCGGGGTTGTTGGTTACGTGATGCGTACGCTAAAATTCCCGCTCGCGCCGATGATCCTTGGCGTCGTTCTTGGCCCTATTGCGGAGCGGTGGTTGTCGCGTTCGCTGGCACTATCGACCGACGTGACGGAGTTTTTCACCCATCCGTGGTCGTTGTTCTTCATCATTGCCAGCGTCTTCTCCATCGGGTTTTCGTGGTATCAGAAGGAGCGGGGGCGCAAAGTCTGGACATTGTGGTACGCGCCGCTCTTGTTGTTGGCGATGACCTTACCGCTGTTTATGATGGGTGGCACCTTTCGGCCCATTCTGGCGTGTGTGATGATCGTTGCGGCGGGTTTCATGCTGGTGAAACTGCCCCAAGCCGCCCGCACCCTCAAATCCATCACCGAGGCCTGACCGATGATCTACGACCACCGCACCTATACTTGCATCCCCGGCACAATCAAAAAGCAGCTTGCGCTCTATGAGCAATATGGTTGGCCCGCCCAGACCCGTAATCTCGGCCAGCCGGTCGTCTATGCCGCGACCGAGACGGGGGATGTGAACACCTATATCCATATATGGGTCTATGAGGACGCCGCCGATCGCGCCACCAAGCGCGCAGCATTACAAGCCGACCCCGATTGGATCGACTATCTGAAGCGCAGCGCAGAGGCGGGCAATCTACTCTCGCAACGCAATACGATCCTCACTCCAACGGCGTTCTTCTCGAAGGATTAAAGCGATGCGCGATCCATTGGAATCATGAAGTGATGAGGTGAACGCCCCGCGTTACCCTTGCCAAAACATGCAGCCAATTCGCCAAGTGTGCTTTCCACAATCCGACATTGAACATGGCACCCGTTGCCAGACGCGCGGGGGCGTGCATGAATGGGGGAAATGAGGAGGGCGCTTTGGACGCGATTTCGGAACCGAACGCGGCGCAGGCGAAGCTGACGGCGCTGAATGATTATCTCGCGGCGGGGCTGGTGGCGCGGGACGATGTGGTCGAGCGGCTGCTTGTTGCGCTGCTCTGCGGGGGACATCTGCTGCTGGAGGGAGCGCCGGGGCTGGCCAAGACGCGGGCCGTGAAGCTGCTGGCGCGGGGTTTGGCGACGCCGTTTTCACGCATCCAATGCACGCCCGACCTGATGCCCGCCGACCTGACCGGTACGCCCGTTTTCCGGCAGGATACGGGGGTTTTCGAGTTCGTGAAAGGGCCGGTTTTTGCGAGCCTTGTGTTGGTGGACGAGATCAATCGCGCACCGCCCAAGGTACAATCCGCACTATTGGAAGCCATGGGCGAGGGGCAGGTCACGGCGGGGGGAGCGACCTATCCACTGCCCGATCAGTTCATGGTGGTGGCAACGCAGAACCCCATCGAGCATGAAGGGACATTTCCGCTGCCCGAAGCGCAGCTCGACCGATTTTTGCTGCATGTCGTGATTGACGCACCGGATGCGGAGCAAGAGATGCGCATCCTCGATTTGGTCGAGGCCGAAGGGACGACGGATGGGATGGATATCGCCGAGCGGATCGACGATGCGGCGGTGTTAACTGCGCGAAAAGCAGTGGCACAGGTGCATCTGTCCCCAGCGTTGAAGGACTATATCGTCCGGCTGGTAATGGCTACGCGGGGCGGGGAATTCGCAGCGGGGATCGAGCATCCAGTTTCACCGCGCGGCACACTGGCGCTGGCCTCCGGCGCCAAGGCGCGGGCCTATCTGCATGGGCGCGATTATGCGGTGCCGGAGGATGTATCGGCGCTGGCGGCGGATGCGCTGGCGCATCGTATGGTGCTGACGTGGAAAGCCGCCGCCGAGGGCGAAACGGCGCGGGGAGTGGTCGCGCGGCTGCTGGAAGCGGTTGAACCGTTGTGAATGCGCTGGCGCAGGCGGGAGTAGGGCTGGATGCGGGGGGTCTGCTGGGTTTGCGGCACCTGTCGCGGCGGATGCCTGCGCTGCCCCTGACGGTCAATGCGCTGCCCGGTGGGATGGTCAATCGGCGGCGCGGACGGGGGCTGGAAGCGGCGGATATCCGGGCTTTCGTACCGGGCGACGATGTGCGGCTGATCGACCGAAACGTAACGGCGCGGACGGGGAATCTGCATGTGCGCAATGTGCATGACGAGCGGGATCAGACGGCCTTGCTAATGGCGGATTTCCGGCCTTCGATGCTGTGGGGAACGCGGCGGGCATTGCGGTCTGTGGCGGCGGCAGAGGCGCTGGCGTTGATCGGATGGCGGGTCGTAGCGGCGGGGGGGCGTGTGGCGCTGCTGGCCTTTGGTGCGGGCGAACCAGTAATCGTGCCGCCCCGTGGGCGTGACCGGGGGATGGTTGCCGTGATCGGGGGCATGGTGCGGGCGCATGGGGAGGCGCTGGCAGGGGCTAGCCATGAGCCGCCCTTGTCGGGAGCATTATTGCTGGCGCGACGGATGATGCCGCGTGGAGCGGCGGTTTGGCTGGCTTCGGCGCTGGATGGGGACGCGGATATGGATGAGGAGTCGCTGCGGGGGCTTAACCATCGTTGCCCGTTGACGGTGTTGCGGGTGCGCGATGCTTTCGAGGTGGATGCGCCGGGGGGCGCGTATCCGTTCCGGCTGGCGGATGGAAGTGGCAGAATTGTGCGGTTGCCGGGCGGTCATTTGGACAATGATGCAGTTGCGCGGCTGCATGATTGGGGGATTGCGGCGCTGTCTTTCGATGCGGCGGATGCACCGGAAGAGATGGTGGCAAGGCTTGGGGGGCTGCATGTCTGACGATGATGTCGTGCTGCGCAGTCTGGTCGATATTCGTGAGCCGGGGATGGCGTATGCAGTGATCTGGGGCGAATTGTTGCTGGCCTTTGGCTTGGGGTTGGTGGTGGCACTGCTGGTCGCGGCTGCGCTGTCATTGGTGCTGCGGGAGCGTAAAGCGGCGGGGCCGGATTTGGATGAGCGGTTGGCGGCTCTGCGGAACTTGCCTGATGGGGCGCGGGCTTTGGCTTTGGCGCGGCTTGCGCGAGAAATGGGGTATGCGCTGCCAGATGAAACGCGCATGGCGCTGTACCGGCCCGGTGGGCGCGTCGATGCGGATGCGCTGGAAGCGGCGCTGGCGGCTCGCTGATGTGGGCGTTGGCCGATCCTCTGGCGTTGATATTGTTGCCCTTACCATTGCTTGTGTGGTGGCTGTGGCGCAGTCGGGGTGAGGGGATTGCGGGCGATGCGCTGGTGGTGCCCGCCGGTATCGGAGCACGGCTGACCGGGGGGCGCACGGGCGGGGCCGTCGAGACGGCTGGGCGCGTACTGCCGGTGGTTATTTGGGTGCTGCTGGTGATGGCGCTGGCGGGGCCGCGCAAGGTGGTGCCGGATCTGGCCGCGCCTGTGTCTGGGCGTGAGATCGTGCTGGCGCTCGATTTGTCTGGCTCGATGGTGCGGGATGATTTTGAGATCGACGGGCGCAAGGTACAGCGGATCGAGGCGGTGAAACATGCGGCTTCACGCTTCGCGCGAGGGCGAGGCGGGGATCGGTTGTCGCTGGTGCTGTTCGGATCGAGTGCTTATTTCGCTACGCCGCAGACACATGACGTCAATGCTGTGGCGCGGGCTATTGATGAGGCGGTAATCGGGATTTCAGGGCGGGCGACGGCGATTTCGGAGGCGTTGGGATTGGCCATGAAGCGGCTCGTGCCATCCGATGCACGAACGAAGGTGATCGTGTTGTTGTCAGATGGGGTCAATAACTCTGGCCCCGTGCGCCCACGCGATGCGGCGCGGCTGGCGCGGGAAAACAATATCCGCGTGCATACGATTGCGATGGGGCCGAACGATCTGTCCGCTGATCCAAAGTCGCGCGATGCCGTAGATTACGCCACCTTGCGCGCGATTGCGGAAACCAGCGGTGGTGAGGCATTCCGCGTGCGTACGACCGCTGACTTAGAGGAGGTGGTGGCGGCAATCGATAAGCTGGAAACGGATGAGGCGGATGGTCCGGCGGCGGAGCTGTATCGTGATTACTGGAGTTGGCCTGCGGGAATGGGGTTGGCCGGGTTATTCGTGCTGTTGATCGGGTGGGGGAGGCGCGGGTGAGCGATTTTGTGCTGCTGCGCCCCTACTGGCTACTGGCCTTGCCTGTGATCCTCGTATTGGGCTGGATTGGGGCGCGGGCGGCGCGGCGGATGGGCAGTTGGGATAGGGCCGTCGATCCGCATCTCATGGTCGCAATGCGCGCGATGGGGCGGGTCGAGACGGGCCGTGGCGGTGGCGGCTGGTGGCCGGTATTGGCGGCGCTTGGGGTCGCTCTGGCGCTGACCGGGCCAGCCAAACAGACGCGAGAGGCGAGCGGATATCGTAATCTCGACGGGGTGTTACTCGTCGTTGATATCTCGCGTTCAATGGTCACGGACCCGGCTTTTGCCGAAGGGATTGTGGCGGCGCGGACGGTGGCGGCGGTCGCTGGATCGCGGCAGACGGGGTTAGTCGTCTATGCAGGGGATGCGTATCTGGCGCTGGCCATGACCACGGATGCGCGGGCGCTTGGCGGGGCGTTGGCGCTATTAGACGAGGAAACGGCACCTGATGCGGGGAGTGATGCGGTTCGTGGATTGGCGCTGGCGCGGGAGGTGCTAGCACAGGCGGAAATCGCCTATGCCGATGTCGTGCTGCTGACTGATGGGGGCGGTATAGATGGGGCGGCCATGGCCGAAGCTACGCGCATGGCGGAGATCGGTATGGCACTGTCGGTGGTGCATGTGCCAACCGAACGCGGCACAGGCGAGGAGCCGGGGCGAGCTTTAGCGCAAGCGGGGGCTGGGACTTTTGCAACGGCAGCGGACCCTTATCCCGTGGCGGATGCGTTGGCGGGGCGGGTGGCTACTGCGCTGGCGCAGACGGATTACGCGCTGGTTCTGTGGCGCGATTATGGACGGTATCTGCTGCTGTTGGCCCTGCTGCCACTTCTGATGCTGTTTAGGAGGGTCGTATGAAGATCGTGATGGGTATTGCGGCTGTGGCCATCCTCGGTGGATTAGCGATTGGTGGCGGGGATGCCGCCGGAAGGTTGGCGCTGCGGGTGGGGATGCCGGAGGTCGCGGGTAATTTGTTCGCCGATACGCAATGGCAAGGGTTGGCCGCGTATCGGGCAGAGGATTTTGATCGTGCGGCGGCGCTGTTCGAGGAAAGTGGTGACATGTTCGCGCTCGGCAATGCCCATGCGCGCGCCTATCGCTATGCTCCCGCACTGATCGCCTATGACGAAGCGTTGGCGCGAAATCCAGACGATAAGGCGGCGCTGCGTAATGCTGAACTTGTCGCCGAACTCTATGGTGGTACCAAGATTGACGGCGTTCCGTTGCGCTTTGCCTTGCCGGATCGTAAGGATGATACGGTGGTGGCGATGCCCGAAGGGCAGGGCAATGCGCGTGCACAGGGCACGGGCGATGAAGCAACCAATGCAGGCACGTCTTTCGAGACGCCGCAGCTCGAAAGCTCTGGTTTACGCCGCATACCGCGCATGTTTGACGATAAATACATCGCTGCAAGCGAACGCTGGATGCAGGGGATGCCGGATGAGCCAGGTATCTACCTGCGTGCGCGCCTATTGGCGGAGCGTAAACGACGCAAAGCAGCGGGCATCGCTTCGGAAGGGGAACGGGACGCATGGTGAGGATGTGGATCGTTCTGTTGTGTCTGCTGACCCTGCCCGCGCGGGCGGAGATGACCATCGAACCGGGCGACCTACGGCTATGGGTTGAGGTGGAGGAGCGCGGCGCGCTGCCCTTCACCGATGAGATGGTGTTGGTGAAGATACGCGGCACCTACAAAGTACCCATCACGTTGGAGAACCTTAAGCAGCCAGATTTGATGGGCTTTGGTTGGATGCAGCTTGGCCCGGATGAATGGTTCTACACACGCGAGCGAGGGCAGAAGGTTGTGAATCTTGAACGGATCATGGCATTATTTCCCGAAAAAGCGGGCACACTGACCATAGCGCCGTTCACCCATGAACTGACCTTGAGCGAACCGGATGGCACACGATTTACGCATCGATTGCGCTCCGAACCCATCGAAATCGAGGTGGTCGAAGCACCGGAGCCGCGCACCACATGGTTGCCCGCGCGCGATATCAAGATTGAGGATCGTTGGAGCAATGCCCCTGAGCAGCTTGTGGAAGGGGCAAGCGCGCTGCGACTCGTCACTGTGACGATCAGGGGGGTGCAGCCGGAGACGATGCCCCCAATGCCGGAGCTGACGGGTGCGGGGGCTATGATTTTCCCTCATCCGCCGAAGCAGATCACGTCGTTGCGCGCGACCGGGCCGATGACACGGGTATTCTGGCGCTGGACCATTCGGCCTGAACGCGGATTGAGCGGCTATGTCGATCCGCTGGAGTTCAAGTATTACGACGCGGAAGCGCGCGAGGCGCGTTCGATCACTCTATCGGCGCAGAAGGTGGCCTATGCCGGGGTCGAGATGCCAGTGGGACAGCGGGAGGGGGCAAAGATTATTAAACCCAAGACAGATGGTGTACGTGTAGCTGCAATTGCGGGGGCAGTGACACCCTTTGCGCCCTTGTTGGGATTGATCGGCGGTTTGATCGTGTTGCTGAGACACGCGCGGTTTGCATCATGGGTGGAGATGCGGCGAAGATGGTGGCGTATTGTCGGGACGCCAGAAGAACGGGCGTTCAAACGGGCCGCGCGCGGGGGCGACGCAGCCAATGTCAGGAATGCGGCGCGCAAACTGATCGCTGCGGATATTACTGCGGGCCGATATGGTGATGATGCGGAATTCAAGACGGTATTCGAAGGTTTGGACAAGGCGCTCTATGGCGGCAATGGAACGGCGTCGGTCGGCGCGTTCGCTCAAGCTTTCAACACCGCACGCAAGTCGCTTATATAGAGATCACACGCTCCATCTTGCAGGTCGCTTCTCGAAGAATGCGGCGATGCCCTCGCGTGCGTCATCCGTCTCCCACGTATCGGCGAGGCGGTTGACGGTGTCGTCAATGATCGCATCATCGATCACTGGACCAAGGCTGCGGGCAAGGGCTTTCGAGGCAGCGACTGCGGTGGGAGAAGCGGTTAGGTATGGTGCGACTTCCCGCTCGATAATCGCATCAACCGCTTCGGGCATGACGACACGGGCAAGAAGGCCGAGTTCTTTGGCTTCCGCCGCCTCGAATATCCGCCCCGACATAAAGACACGGCGTGCGCGGCTCTCGCCCATTCGCGCGATGACATAAGGTGAGATGGTTGCGGGGATTAGGCCGAGGCGGGTTTCGGTCAGGCCCAGTTTTGCGCCCTCCACGCCGATAGCCACGTCGCATACGCTGATGAGACCGACGCCGCCGCCGAAGGCATTCGCATGGACCCGCCCGATCAATGGCTTGGGTAGGGAGTTCAGCCCTTGTAACATATCGGCAAGTTTACGGGCTTCACTCATCCTTGTGGCACGATCCGCGCTCATCTGCTCGCGCATCCAACCCAGATCGCCCCCGGCGCAGAAGGATTTTGCTGTGCCGCCCGACAGGATGACGGCGCGGATTGCGCCATCTGCCGCTATCTCGCCGGTTACGGCTGTAATCTCGTCGATCATCTGTGCATTCAACACATTATGCTTTTCAGGGCGGTTTAGCGTGAGCGTAGCGATACCGCGCGCATCGGTAGTGAGGGTGATTGTTTCATAGGGCATGGGGTCGTTCCTGATGGGGTCAGTCCGCCGATATCGCATAGGCGGCGAGGCGGTCGTAATAGGGGCGGCACTCTTCCGCAAGAGAGCGCAGATGATCTGGTAGAATGCGGGGCGCGCGGGGGGCGGCAAAGCCTGTACTCGTCTCGACCGACCCATACCAATGCGCTGCCCATACCCCATCGTTTTCACGTTCACCGGGGGGCCAAGATAGCATTGCTGAGTCGAATGGGATGCCAAGTGCATCACATAGACGGCGCAATACTGTTTCAGGGGCGGCAAGCACAGCATCCGAATCGATGACTGGCGGGCGGATTCCGGTCTGTTCCGTAATGGTGTCGAATAGTTCAGCTTGGCGGCGAAAGCCGACGTCTTCAATGGTCGGATCGGCGCGACGGTCATGATAGGAAGCAAGTACCGCTTCTGGGCGCCGGATCAGGAAGAGATTCGTCATCTTGCCAACCCAATCGACCGGAAGATTGGGCAGCATATGCATCGTCATGTGTTTTTGAAACCAGTAGGTCACGCCTTTCGGTGGCCTCTGGCATTTTTCGATAACCGTCGCGGCATCTGTTTCTCCCGCCCTGATCACAGCTTCGCGCATGGGGTGGTCTAGCCCTGTTTGATCAAGATAATAGGCGTAGAATGGTTCATCCCAAACGTCAGTATCGCAACGATTTCCGAAGGATCGCATCATTGCCGTCGAAATGTTTCGTGGACCTGACCACATCGCTATCGGCATACTTTTAGACATTTTTCACCCGCCAATATCACGATAACCCCTCGCCAATGTGTCACCCTATCGCGCAGGCGTGATTCGCACGAGCGGGGCGTGCGGATTATTCCCTTGTATATCGAGTAACAGCCGTCGTCCCATGAGAGGCCAAGTCATGTCCGCTACCTTGTTTCGTACCCTGCGTACGACCGTCTATGCCCTTGCTATGCTTGCAGTACAGGGTGCTGCGGCGCAGGCTGAAAACACGGTCGTGGTTGAGCTATACACATCGCAGGGGTGTAGCTCATGCCCTTCAGCTGACCGAGTTTTGACCGAACTGCGAAATGTACCCGGTGTTCTACCTCTTTCGATGAATGTCGATTATTGGGACTATCTGGGTTGGAAAGATGATCTAGCACTTGCATCGAATAGTGTGCGTCAACGCGCTTACGCCCGAAAGATGCGCTCACGCAATGTCTACACACCACAGATGATGATTGATGGTAAAATGGATGTTGTGGGTAGTCGTAAGCGGCAAGTGACAGCGGCGATTGATGCCTATCGGTCAGAGAAAGATATGGTCACGCTTACAGTTACGCCAGAAGGAGCGGAAAGATACCGCGTGCTTGCGCCCGCAACTGCCGGTCTTACGGGTGAGGCCGTTATTTGGGTGGTCGGATATGATAACGACGTGACAAAAGCCATTAATGGCGGCGAAAATCACGGTCGCTCTGTCACCTACTCTAATGTCGTGCGTGATTGGCGTGAAGCGAAGCGTTGGTCAGGGGCCGCGCCTCTTGATCTCGTCGTTCAACGCCCTCGCGCCGGTTCGGGCGGTTTGGTGGTTATTGTCCAGCAGGGCGAGGTGGGGCCGATTCTGGGTGCGGCGAACGTAACGTATTGATTGGGTGTGCCCCCCAGCGGTTGTGAAGCCAGAAATACTGATCCGGGGTTTCGCGTATCCATGATTCGAGCCGGGCGTTGACTTCTTGCATGGCTGCATACGCACCATCTGTGCCTTCACCGATGGTAAGGGGGGCGTCGAACGTCACGTCAAAGGCGCTCGACCGTCCACGTCGGATGCCACGTACGGGAAGGAAAGCCGCCCCGTATTCTCTAGCCAGCTCTGCGGGTGCTAAGGATGTACGGGCGGGCACATCGAAGAACGGGATGTACGGCGCGCCGCTGAACCGCTGATCACTTAGGATCATTGCTACGCCACCCTTCTTGATGTGGCGTAGAAGACCTAATGTTCCGCGCTTGCCTTTATGGAATATTGGGGCATCGAGTGCTCGCATGTAGCGTCGTGCTTCGGCATCGAAATAAGGATTGTTGAAGCGGCGATAGATGATGGCGGGTGGCCAGTCTAGCCTAGCACATGCGGCACGCACCATCTCCCAATTGCCAATATGGCCAGAGATAAGGACGGCGCCTTTACCCGCAGCGCGCGCAGTATGGAGGTGTTCGCTGTTATGAATAGTGATCTGGTTCGGATCATCCCGCAATTCAGATAATTTCGTATACTCGATGCTTGTGCGGACAAGATTATCGACCATGCCTGTTATGATTCGCCGCTGCGTTTGCTTGGTCAAATCTGGCATCGCAAGGCAAAGGTTTTTAAATGCACGCTTACGTACTAATGGGCTGAATGGTCTAGCGATTGTGGCCGCTAATGGGGGACCGACACTTAGGCTAAGGCGCTCAAATACAAACTGCGTGGCCATAAAGCCCGCGCTTTCTAGACGATGCGCAAATTTCAGGGATGGCTGCACAGGCTCCATCAGGCGGTCTCCGCAGCGTTTAAAAGAAAAGCGTAGTTAGACCCTTCCCCCGAAAACTGGGGAAAGGGTGAGTGAGATTAGGCGCGAGGGCCGACGACCATTACCATTTGCCGACCTTCGAGCTTTGGCATTGATTCGACTTTGCCAATATCTTCGAGATCATTGGATACGCGTTGGAGGAGGTCGCGCCCAAGTTCTTGGTGCGCCATTTCACGCCCCCTGAAACGTAGAGTGACCTTTAGTTTGTCTCCGTCCTCCAAAAACTTACGCGAACTGCGTAGTTTCACATCGTAATCGTGCGTGTCGATGTTCGGACGGAATTTTACCTCTTTAAGGTCGATGGTTTTCTGCGTCTTACGCGCCTCAGCGGCCTTTTTCTGCAGCTCATATTTGTATTTGCCGTAGTCGAGGATCTTACACACGGGCGGATCGACGTTCGGGGAAACCTCGACGAGGTCGAGGCCCACCTCCTGCGCAACCTGCCAGGCGTCGCGGGGGTTCATTACACCGAGGTTCTTACCCTCATGGTCGATCACACGCACGCGCGGCGCACGGATGTTCTGGTTGACGCGGAGGCCGGTATCACGGCTAGGCGGCGCCAGGTTTGGTCTGCGAGCTATTGGTACTCTCCATTACAGTTTACGGCCCCGGTCGCCTTCGACACGAAGCTTGTCGTTAGCCTTCAAATTGAAGGCGCATTTCTGAACATATCGCGAAGCTGTGAAAAAGTCGCGCAGTTTCGGTGCGTTTGGACTGAAAAACGCGCACTTGTACGGATTGTTCCCGCTAATGGCCATATGTGGCCCAAAACTGCGACGTTTTTTTACCTCTTTGATTGTATGTCATACAACGAAAACGCACTCATTCAGGACATCACAATGACCCGACCCATTCGCAAGGCCGTATTCCCCGTTGCTGGTCTTGGTACGCGATTCCTGCCCGCTACAAAGGCAATGCCGAAGGAACTACTGCCGGTTGTTGATAAGCCCGTGCTGCAATACGCGGTGGAGGAGGCCAAAGCGGCAGGAATTGAAGAGTTCATCTTCGTTTCATCACGCGGCAAGGGGATGATGGAAGATCATTTTGATTCGCACCCCGAATTGCAAGCGGCGCTGGAGCGTAAGAACAAGGCGGAGGCATTGGAGGCGTTACATGGGTCTACGCTAGGTTCAGGGCAATTGACCATCGTACGACAGGCTCGACCTCTTGGCCTTGGCCATGCCGTATGGTGCGCCCGCCATGCGGTGGGTAACGAGCCATTTGCTGTGCTGCTACCTGATGAGGTGGTGCTGGATCGGTCTTGCATTGCCGAGTTGGTCGAAGCTCATGCCAAAATCGGCAAAGGTCATGTGCTGGCTGTGCAGGATGTACCGCGTGAGAAGACGTCGATGTATGGCATCCTTGACCCAGATGGCGATACGTCAGGCGCAGTGTTCAAAGCAAAAGGAATGGTGGAAAAACCGGCCCCGAAAGACGCGCCATCGACCTTTGCGGCGACCGGACGCTATGTCCTAGAGCCATCGGTTTTCAACTATTTGGATCGTGGAATCGAGGGGGCAGGTGGAGAAATCCAACTTACCGATGCGATTGCTGGTACGTTAGAGGATGCGCCACTCTATGGTTGTGCTTTTACGGGCACACGCTATGATTGCGGTGACAAGCTAGGGTTTTTGAAAGCGAATGTCGCGGCGGGTCTGGCGCGCGATGGAATTAGCGACGATCTGCGCGCATTTCTGCGCGAGATCGTCGCTGACTGATCGAATCATCGGCCCCGACTGTGCAACGGGGCCAAATTTCGATCAGAAGCCGACGCGCACACCAGCGATGAAGTTGTGTGAGCTTACGTCGACATCCTCGGTATTCCCGTTTTCAGTCGTCAGTTCGACATCGACGAACTGCTGATAGCGGTAGAGGGCTTCGAGGGCGACGGCGTCGGTAAGGTTGTAAGTGACACCGGCATCCAGATGATAACCGAAGGCTACGCCGTCATCGTCTAGAGCCGTCTGAACGCCCTGATTGGTGCGTACACCATGGCCGTCAAATTCCACTCGCCCAAGGCCGACACCGCCACCGGCAGTAAGGGAAAGGCGTTCAGTAACAGGAACGTCGCCGTAAGCGTTCAGGAAGCCATAGAGAATATTCGTGTCGCCAAACGCATCGCCACCGCTGAAACTTGCACCGTTACTCAGGTCGTGACGCTCTACTTCCGCAGTCTGATAGCCGCCCTCTAGTTCGACCCTATAACCCCAGCCACCGTTAGAACGCGCGCGATAGCCGACGAGGAGTGATCCGCCGTAGCCCGGATCGTCATATTGGTTATCAAGACTAACTGATGGATTGCCAGCCTGACCATCGACGCGAAAATCTGTATCGCGTGGAAAATTAACGGCTGCGCGTGCGCCGACATAGATACCGCGTGCTGCCCAGCCTGATGCGCGGGGTTCCTGATAGGTTGGAGTCGCATTGTTGATTGGCTGTGTATAGGTTGTTGCGGGCGCTGCGGAGGGGACGACGATATTATAGGTCGCATCCTGTCCCGTAGGAACCGTGTAAGTCTGAGTCGAGGTCGTTGCGGGTACAGTATAGGCTTGGTTCTGAGCGACGTAGCCGTCTTGTGTTACCTTGTACTGACCAATAGATTGTGTAGGAGCGTTATATTCAGTGCCAAGCGTTGGCGTACTGCCGATGTTAACGTTCCCGGTTGCTGGGATCGTGATCGATTGGCCAGCTTCGGTGTAGACGCCATTGACGTATACACCCTGTGCGGATGCGCCCGCCGCATGGCCGATCAGGCCGAGGGCTGTGGCGGCAAGAAGAAGTTTACGGGTCATTGATCGCCTCATTGCTTCGGGGTCGGATTGCCTGAAAAAATTGCAAATGCCGGGCCTGGGTGCAAATTGGATCGATTTATTTATTTGGTAAGGTGGAGTTATTAAGTGATTAAGGTTAATATTTAATAATAAATGTCACAGTTTACCTTGTGCGTTATTCGTTGATATTAAGCGTATTTAGTACCGAAGGAATCGCTTTTTTCATTTTGAAGAATCCTGCCGTGGCGCGGGGCCATGTTTCCGCGTCCCACTTGCGTAGGGTTTCGGTCAATTCCAAGCCAGCGGATTCGAGTGATGGGTAAGCGTCTGTGAGCCAGTCATGGATAGGGCCGCGCGGGACGAAGGCGGTGGTAATTTGACTTGCACCGATATCACTGGCCCATTTGGTAAGTGAGGCAGGGCTTTCTATTTGGGTGGCTTTCATTCCAAGTGAAAGCGCCGCATCAGCCAACGCCCCTTCATCAAAGCTTTGCACATGATGCGCAACAGGACGGGGCGATCGGGTGTCAGTGGCACGGAGAATCCCAATCGCTTTTATCGCGCTAAGGTCGATACCAAGGGATTCAGGATGGCAATCTTCTTCAGTGAGCAACAAGGCCGCCGGTCGTGACGGGTCGAAGGGAGTATAGCTGCGGATCGGGAGGGCGGGGCCGTAATCAAAGATTTCCTCTATCGGCAACGCCTCTTCATTGAGCCGCCCATTGGTATCGGACGGGCGATTGCGTGTAAATTTGTCAATATTCCATTGACGGGCGAGATAGTGCTTCCCGCGCGTGTGCAGGCCCGCAACCCAGCGCCAGCTGAGGATATTTGATGCCGGATCGCCATCTAACAGGTGCCGCAGGAAGAAATCAGCACCCACGGCCCAAGGGAGGCGCAGGGTGAATATCCAGATTGAGGCAAACCACATGCGGGCATGGTTGTGCAGATATCCCGTTTCGACCAATTCGCGTGCCCATGAATCGAATGCGGGGATGCCTGTACGCCCCTCTTCGGCGGCGGCGAGGGCAGGGTGGCCAGCTATCGAAGTGAGAGCCTTGTCGCGCTGGTGTTTGTAATCTTCCCAAACGGAAGGTCGCTTTTCCAGCCAGCCCTTGAAGTAACTGCGCCAGAAGACTTCCTGCACGAATTTCTCCGCTATCTCTGATCCATGCGCCGCAAACACGGCTTTGACCACTTCATGCTCAGTAATCAGGCGACGGCGGATATAGGGTGAGAGTGTGGAGACATCGGTGTGGTTGCCGGGTCCATTATCGGTATTGCGGCCATGGGCGTAGCGCATTCCAGCATGGGGGACGAAATCGACGAGACGGGCGAGCGCGGCGGCGCGGGTCGGTGTGTTATGCATGACAGCATAGATAGAGCGGTGCAGAAAAGCGGCGAGTGCGGGGCTGCGCCGCATCCCTTGCGTGGTTAAATTGTGATGCTATCAAGCAAATCGAAATGGAGAGACGTGCAATGTTGGTTGTGATTTCGCCTGCGAAGCGGCTGGATTGGGCGGAGCGCGCCGTGGATATGACGGAGCCAGCGTTTTCGGCGGATGCCGCCGCATTGGCGGAGGTTGCCCGCGCTTTGTCGGTCGGGGAACTTAAAGCGTTGATGGGGATCAGCGATAAGCTTGCTGCACTCAACGCTGACCGTTTTGCCGATTTTACCAACGCGCCGGGGGCGGATGCCGTGCGTCCGGCTGCACTGGCTTTTGCGGGCGATACTTATGCGGGATTAGAAGCGGCGACGCTGAGCGATGACGCCTTGGGCTATGCGCAGCGACACCTGCGTATTCTATCGGGTCTCTACGGTCTGCTCCGCCCGCTCGATGCGATACAGGCGTATCGGCTGGAAATGGGCTCGCGGCTCGCGACCGAGCGAGGCCGTGATCTCTATGCCTATTGGGGCGTGCAGCTCGCAGAGGCGCTGAATGTGCAGGCGATAGCGGTGGATGCAGGTATTCTCGTGAACTGCGCCAGCGTCGAGTATTTCGGGGCCGTGGATCGCGATACTCTGACGCCACAGGTGATAACGCCGGTCTTCATGGAGAAGAAGAACGGCGAGGCAAAGATCGTCAGTTTCTATGCCAAGAAGGCGCGCGGGGCGATGGCACGGTATATGGTGGAGAACCGGGTCGATACGGTCGAGGGTCTGAAAGGCTTTGATATCGGTGGCTATGCGTTCCGTGAAGCCGAGGATGACAAGCTGATCTTCGTGCGAGATGCGGCGTAGCGGGATGTGTCATCCACTTTTTGCGAGCGCATCGAAGGCCATCAATGTCTCAAGCACGCCGCGCATCTGATTGAGCGGGATCATGTTTGGACCGTCTGACGGCGCATTATCTGGATCTTGATGGCTTTCGATAAACACGGCGGCGATGCCGAGCGACACCGCACAGCGCGCCAGCAGCGGAGCCATACGCCGATCACCCCCCGATGACCCGCCCAATCCCCCCGGTTGCTGCACTGAATGGGTCGCGTCGAAGACGACCGGGCACGCGCATTGTTCCTTCATCGTCGGGATCGAGCGCATGTCCGCAACCAGCGTGTTGTAACCGAAGCTAACCCCCCGTTCAGTTGTCCATACAGTGTCATTGCCCGCTTCACGCACCTTGGTAACGACGTTTTTCATGTCCCATGGGGCGAGGAATTGGCCTTTCTTGACATTCACCACCTTGCCCGTCTTCGCGGCGGCGACCAGCAAATCGGTTTGGCGGCACAGAAAAGCGGGGATTTGCAGCACATCGCAGACCTCCGCAACCGGCGCACAATGGTCAATTTCATGGACATCGGTCAGGCAGGGCAGGCCGAGTTGGTCGCGGATTTCGGCAAAGACGGGCAGTGCCCCTTCCAGCCCGATACCCCGTTTTCCGGTGATCGAGGTGCGGTTTGCCTTGTCGTAACTCGCCTTGAATATCAAAGAGATACCAAGACTTTCGCAGATATCCTTCAACCCCTCCGCCATCATCATCGCATGGTCCCGCGTTTCCATCTGACAGGGACCGGCGATCAGGGTCAGGGGCGCATCATTGGCAATGTGAGGCAGCATGCTCATTCCTTCGGTTCGGCGGGCGGCGAGAAGCGCAGCGACAGGCAGGACATGCCGCCATCGACCTTTGCGGCCTGCTCATTCGGGAGTTCGGTGAGGGCATAGCCCGCTTCACGTAGACGGGCGGCAGTCAGGGGAAAACCTTTTGGAAACAGTACGGTATCATTAAATCGCACACAGTTCGCGCAGGCTTCCTCACCCGGTTCCACGGTAATGACGCGGTAATCGGCAAAGCACCCCGCCGCCGCGAGGCGCTCGGTTGCCAGCACTGTTTCCCCGTCCAGCAACCCGCAATCTGTTTTGAAATGCAGTACGTCCGGCGGCGTCTGCAATTCGCGCAGCGTGTAGCCCCATTCCTCAACGATGATACGCAATTCCGCAACGCCTTGCGCATCCGTGCGCGCTGACAGCCCGACGAGGATTTCGCGATCCGTGACGAGAATATCCCCGCCCTCCACATGCCCTCGCTCCACGGTTGCAACCCGCTCATATATATCGCGCAAAGCCGGAGCCATCGCCGCCGCCTCACCCATGCGAGAGGGTGCGCCGGGGCGCAATACAACCGCCCCGTCAGGCAGGCACAAAGCTGCATCCTCAACGAAGACGGAATCAGGAAAATCTTCGAGCGCGGGCAGGGCGATGATCTTTGCCCCTGTCGCCCGCAACGCATCCACATAAACCGCATGATCCGCCGCGAACTGCCCCGCATCCGGTGCGCCCGTATCAACCGCGCGCAGGCCATCCGTCACGCTGGCGGCGGGGGCGCGGACGATGGCATGGGTAAAACTCGTCGCGTTGCTCATCATGCTGTCTCCCTGATTTCCGCTAGCCCTATCGCGTGTCCAGCAGGTCGGCAAGCTATGCGCGCGGCCAGCCCTTCAGTATGTGGTGGTTGCCCGAATGTGTGTTGGGCTGGATATCGCCGCCCTCTCACCCGAAGGCCGCATCGCAGCATAGGACCAACCCCGCGACCTCGCATTGTCCGCCTGTTCCGCAGGTAAGGGCAGGGATGGCGAAGGTGATGGCAAGGATGTATTTGGTCATCCAAATTACCGCGCGCCCGAACTCCGCGAAACCCACATTCCGGTGAAGTATGAAGGGAAATCACCATGAAGATTGCCATCCTTGACGATTGGTTCGATACGCTGCGTGGGTTGCCGTGTTTTGCCAAGCTGAACGGGCATGACGTCACCATCTTCACTGACCATGTCGAGGAAACGGATGCCCTCGCTGCCCGCCTCACCGGATTCGATGCCCTCGTTCTTTTTCGCGAGCGTACAGCTATCCGTGCCGATCTGCTCGACCGCTTGCCAGACCTCAAACTGATCAGCCAGCGCAGCGTTTATCCCCATATCGATATCGACGCCTGTACGCGCAATGGCGTTCTTGTCTGCTCAAACATGCATGCGGGCACCCCCTCATATGCCGCTGCCGAGCTGACCTTCGCCCTGATCCTCGCCGCCCTACGTGATATTCCCGGTCAGATGAGCGCTCTGCGTGGTGGCCAGTGGCAGATTGGCGTGGGCCGCACGGCACAGGGCAAGGTTTTGGGCATCCATTCCTATGGCCGTATCGGTAAGGCGGTCGCGGGCTATGGCCGTGCCTTTGGCATGGATGTACAGGTTTGGGGCGGCGAACAATCCTGCGATGCCGCCCGTGCAGATGGGGTTCGCGTGGCGGGTGGCCGCAAAGCCTTCTTCGCCACCTCCGACATCGTCTCGCTGCATATCCGCCTGCACCCCGCTACACGAGGCAGTATCACTGCGGAAGACCTCGCCGCGATGCATCCGCGTTCGATCCTCGTCAATACCTCCCGTGCGGGCCTTATCGCCCCCGGCGTGCTGCTTGCCGCATTGGAAGCGGGCCGCCCCGGCGGTGCTGCGCTCGATGTTTTTGAGGGTGAGCCGACGACCAATGACCCGTTGATCCGACACCCGCGCGTAATCTGCACGCCCCATATCGGCTACGTGACGGAGGAGGAATTCGACCTGCAATTCGGGGATATCTTCGACCAGATCGTCGCCTATGACGCGGGCGCACCGATCCACATGGTCAACCCGGATGCTTATGGCGCGCAATAACCACCGCTATCAGGCCATCCGACGCACGCGCCCAACCCCGATCATGCACAGCGCCATGAAACCCAGCGCCATTGCGATATTCCAATTCGCCATGCTCAGGCCCAGAAAATCCCAAACGATATCATCGCATTGCGGAATTGGCTTGCCCCGTTCGGCGGCGGCCTGCAATGCCGCCGGATCGAACACTTCGGGCAGCGCATTGCCGCCCGAACAAGTCGACGGTCCCGGCCACCATTTGCGCTCCACGCCCGTATGATACATCGCCGCTGCTGTTTCGGCAAAAAAGCCCAATGCGCCGATGGCTCCGAATGTCACCCGCCCCGCGCGTCCGCTGGTCATCGCGGCAATCAGCGCCCCAGCAATACCGACCGCCAACCCATACCGCTGCCACATGCACAGCTTGCAGGGCGCGAGACCCTCGACATATTGAAAATACAACGCCGCCGCGAAGGTCGCCGATCCGGCGAGGGCCGCAAGTAAGAAGAACGATCTAGACGACATATTTCAACACCACGAATCCCCCGATCAATATGGCGAAGAAAGCCACCGTCACCAGCCCCAACCGCCGTTCGATAAACGCCCGTATCGGCGTCCCGAATTTCCACAACAATGCGGCGATGAGAAAAAAGCGAAAGCCGCGCGCAAGCAAGCTGACAACCACGAATGACGCAAAATTCATCTGCAACAATCCGCTAACGATGGTCGTTACTTTATAGGGAAACGGCGTAATCGCGCCGATGGCGACCGCAAGACTGCCATGCTCGTCGTATAGCGCCTTGAACTCGTCATAGCGATCCGCCTTGCCATAAAAGTCCAGCACCTGCACGCCTACCGTATCATAGAACATGAACCCAATCATATAGCCCAGCACGGCGCCCGCCACCGATGCCAATGTCACGATTGCGGCGATCAACCATGCACGGTGCGGCGCGGCCACGATCATCGGGATCATCAGGGCTTCTTGTGGGATTGGGAAAAATGAACTTTCCGCAAAAGCAACCATGGCCAGTATCGCCAGCGCATAGCGCGATTCCGCTTTTTCTACTGTCCAATTGTAGAGTCGCCTGAGCATTTCCCGTTTCCTCACCGATCCGCGTCGCGCTTTGCTCTAAGCCCTTCGCGGAAGAAACGAAACCGTTTTGCGATCCCCGCTTGCACCATCGACCCGCATCGCTATATCTAGTCGCGCCTGCCCGGGTGGCGGAATGGTAGACGCAGCGGATTCAAAATCCGCCGATGGCAACATCGTGGGGGTTCGAGTCCCCCTCCGGGCACCATTTGTTCTTTTTGGTACGACATGTCGTTTCTAAGGGACTGATTTCATTAGATGCATAGTGATCCCTGTGGATCGGTGTTTTGCCGGTTCTGGACAAATTCTGGACAGGGATCCGGGCCGTGTGGGGACAGCATCTCAAGCGCAAAGGGCGCTGGTTTCATTATTATCGTGCTGTGCCGAAGCGGTTTGCGGATGTCGAACGGCGGCAGCTGATCAGTTTTTCCCTGAAGACGTGCGATTTTGCGGAAGCCAAGCTCAAGGCAGCGCAGGTTTCGCTTGATCTGGACAGGCAGTGGGAAGCCGCCGTTGTCCAAGGTCATTCCCTTACATCCAATAATTTGAACGAGCGGTATCGCGCGGCGGCGGATGTGCAGATCGAGAATGGCTTTGCCCCAAAACCCGCTGCTGAATTCGGTGATGACGAGTTGCTTGAGCGGATGCGGGTGCTGCTCACAAATGAACGTGCATCGATTGAACAAAAAGCTCTGCTGGGTTTGACGGCCCAGCCGGAACTATCGATGGCAGATGCATTCGAGCGGTTCTGGGGTCATATCGAAGATGAGTGGATGCGCCTCAGCCATGACCAATGTCGGGTCAAGCGGAATGTCTACCTCAAGTCGATCCGCAACTTCGAGACAGCTGTAGGCAAGGTGGCAGTCCATGATCTCGAACGACGGCACGCCTTGCAGTTCCGCAGCTGGTGGGTTGCGCGGGTCGGGGCGGAGGGCCTGAAGCCCTATACCGGAAACCGCGAGATCAACTCCCTGCGCCGGATGCTGTCGGTCAATTTCGACATGGACGGGGTGGAGAAACCCAACCCTTCGCGCGTGTGCGATTGAAAGAGGAGATGGAAGTCGCGCGCATTCCGCTGGAGCGGGATCAGATCATCGCGTTGTTGCGCCCGAATGCACTCGATGTCCCCCACATCCATGTCCGCAAGAACGCGATCCGGGGCCTGAAGACCGACCATTCCGAACGGTTGCTACCGCTCCTTGGCGTCTCGCTGGATGCCGCGCAGAGTCTTGCGGCGCGCGGAGGTTGGGGTAAGCGGGCGGGCAAGAATATGTATGCGACGTCCATCATCAATCGCTGCTTTCGCGAATCTGGCCTTGTGACCGATCCACGCCAGAGCCTCTATTCCCTGCGGCATTGGTTCCAGGACCAGCTAACCAAGCGCGATGTTGTTGACCGCGCTCAGGCGCAGTTGATGGGGCATCGCTTCCAACGGCCCAAATACGGTTACGGCAAGGATTTGCAGGAATTGCGCGAGATCATTGCGACGTTTGCGGTTGAAGCGCCATGAGACGATCATGGCTTTCACGGAGACCGGACTGATGCTCATGTATGGCGGTCAGGCGTCGATGGATGATCAGGATCGCCTCTTGCTCCTGAGGCTCGCATGACGGATCGCGCAACAATGCGCTGAGCAAGGCTTCCATACGCTGGAATTCATCTGTCGAGAGTATTGCCATGCGTAGTGCGTAACGGGACAGCAATGGCGGTAGCAGTTACGCTTCACCGTTGAGGGCGTTGTACTGGCTGACGAATTCGTCGAGGGCGATCTGGGTGTCGGGGGCGCTCTTTCCGATGGCCTTTCGGTGGCGTTCGTTATAGAGGACCCAGGCGCGGATGAGGTCGTAGTAGCGGGTGGCGAAGGTGAGGTTGGTTTGGCTGATGGTCATGGGTTTTTGCATGAGGTCATCGCCAGTCTAGCCTTGCTTTTTACAAAAGCGAGACTGTCAAAGCGTTGTTTCTTCATGTAAACTTCATGTTGCGATACCGAATATACCGATGCCATGCGCCCTTCGGCCCTTTGATTATCGCGTTTTGAATTGCGGATGTATCGGTTTTCGCTGCCTCTCGCCTGCGGCTCGAACGCGAAACCCGATACATTTTTTATCCAAATTCAAAACGCGAGCATTGC
>CALFVD010000009.1 GCA_937928005.1 uncultured Neomegalonema sp.
GACGCGTGCTACGATGGAGGTGCACCACTTTTTTTTCTGAGATGCCTCAATTTGGGAGCTTAAGGCAAGCCCCTCCCAAAAAACTGGCTAAACAGAGGAAAATATACATATATATTTGCTACCCCCGCCCCCGGTAAAAAATCCTACATGGGGCCTAGGTACACAACAGTATCGATCTCAGTGCAAAAAAATGGCCCATTATTTTTTTATTTCCCGACGAATTTGGGTTCAGGAGCCCCGTCGTTCAGAAAACGTGTTTTCGCCAAAAAAGGGTATACCTCTATCGGATCATATGCCTGTACTCAGTTTGTGCGTGGCCGTACGTAGTCGTATGACCACATATACCCTCGCATCCCTACTATGGTGCCGGGAGGGAGCACGTCGGGTTTTCACCAACCAGGGGGCATGCCTACATTGATTGCAAACCAAGCGCGCAGCCGTGTACCGCGAGGTGTACGGCACGAGCGCGGCATGAAGAGGGTGAACAACTGCATCCTTCCACAAGAACCGCTCGCAACACGGAAGAATCCGGCGCCTTGCGCCTACTTTCTTCTTGCTTAGTATGGTTGGCAGCAGCGTCAATGAGTGTAAGTACTTTGTTTTCTTGTGTGGCCGGGAGGAGAGGGCGCGTCCTTCGAAATGCAGGCCGCTTCCCGCAACTCCACAGCCGTCAAATCCTCGCGTGTCACCACCACTGTCATCGAAACCTCCTTGCTTCAATGACAGTGAATCAGAGTGTGCCGAATTTGGGAATCCTCAAAATGAGTCGCCAGTCAGGGCGATTGGTATAATCTCGATATTTGAGCGGCTTATGTGGGGCAGATAGTCCTTGAGCAAGGGACTCAAATGCCTCGGTATATCCACTAAAGCGAATTGCGATTATCTTGAATCATCGAGCGCCATATTTTGCGCGACTCTTGGCGTGAAATATGGCTCAGGTTTATCGCAAATCGCTATAGCATGAAACAGGATACCTTCACTTCATCAAACTTGTAGGCTTGTCGCACAGAATATATGAAATATGTGGCATAATTAATATAACGGTGATTACGCCGTTTTTATTGCCAATTGCACAAGATCGTTGAATGTTCGCCCTCTATGGAGACGCCGTAGCACGCGCTTGAAGGGAAGACGAAATGATCAAGACCGCCCTCATCACCGGCGCAGCGCGCGGCATTGGGTTGGCAACGACCCAGCGGTTTCTGCGCGAGGGGTGGAATGTCGTCATGCTCGACCGGGATGGGGACGAGTTGGCGATTGCGGCCGCGCCGCGTCAGGATGTGCTGGCCATCGTTGCGGATGTGTCGATCCCTGATGATGTGGACCGCGCAATTGCGAAGATCGAGGCGCGGTTTGGGCGGCTGGATGCGTTGGTCAATAATGCGGGGGTAGCGGAGTTCTCGCCCGTAGCCGAGACGGATTTTGCCATGTGGCGGCGGGTGATGAATACCAATCTCGACGGGGTATTTCTGACCTCGCAGGCGGCAATCCCGTTGTTGGCGAGGCAAGGCGGGGCCATTGTCAATATCGCCTCAATCTCCGGCCTACGGGCCAGCACGCTGCGCGTTGCCTATGGCACGTCGAAAGCCGCCGTGATCCAGCTAACGCTGCAACAGGCCGCCGAATTGGGTGAAATGGGCATCCGCGCCAATGCCGTTGCCCCCGGCCCGGTCGCGACCAAGCTGGCCATGGCGGTACATTCACAAGAGATCATCGACGCCTATCACGATGCCCTGCCGCTGAACCGCTATGGCCGCGAGGAGGAAATTGCCAATGCAATTTGGTTCCTGTGTTCGGATGAGGCCAGCTATGTGACCGGGCAAGTTCTCGCCGCCGATGGTGGGTTTCAAGCGGTGGGAGTGGGATTACCCGCATTGCGGCAATGATTGCGCTCGACGCATTCACACGCACCACTACATTAACGGAATGAGTCGATTCACCCGACCTTTCGAGAACGCTTTCCCGCCGTTCCAAAATGATTCCACACCGCAGCCGCCCGCAGAGCTAGGTGCTTTCCTGCGCTGGGCATTGGGGGAGTTTCGCTGGGTTCTCGTGGGGCTTGGTCTTGCAACAATCGCCTATGGTGCGCTTGATGTCTGGGTCGCGTGGTATTTTGGCACCTTGCTGGATATGGCGGCAAAGACTGGGCCGGAAGATTTCTTTGCGCAGCATGGTTGGTCGGTTGCCTTCGCCGCCTTTGTTTTCTGTTTGCTGAGGCCGGGGGCGCAGATCCTTCAAAGCGCGTTTCAATCGCTGTCATTGGGGCCAAATCTGTCGGTCCGGGCGTTGTGGCGGCTGCACAGGCATACGCTGGGCCAGACGCTCGGCTTTTTTCAGGACGATTTCGCCGGGCGCATTGCGTCGAAGCAGATGCAAACGGCGGGTGCGCTGGTCACGGCGACGATGGACACGATTATGGCGTTGGGCCTGCTATCGGTCTATGTCGTCGTGATGGCCTTGGTGCTGATTGGTACGAGCTGGTGGCTTGCCATGCTGACCGTGATTTGGTTCACCGCCCTTGGCATCTATATCACCTCGCAACTCAAACTCATTCGTGCTTCTGCGAAGGCGCGAGCCGAAGCGCGCGCAGGCGTCAACGGGCGGTTTGTCGATAGCTTTACGAATTTTGCGACCGTAAAGTTGTTCGCCCATGAGGAACGAGAAGAGAATTACGCCCGCAATGGCCTCGCCCACCTGCATGATAAAAATCTGCATTTCGGGCGGGCGTCGATGCAGGTTCGCATTGGTCTAAACATTATCAACACTTTGGGCAGTGCGTTGATCATCGGGTTGGCGCTTTGGTTGTGGTCCGAGGGCCGCGCGAGTATCGGCGAGCTGGTCGCCGCAACAACGATGATCCTACGCGCAACGCAGATGAGCGGGTGGGTGGCGTGGTCGGCCATCGGCGTTTTCGAGAATATCGGCACCATTGAAGACGGCGCGAGCACGCTGGCCAAGGAACATGGTATCGTTGACGCCGATAACGCGCATGCACTGCCCTCCGCGCGCGCTGCGGTCAAGGGCGCAATACGGTTCGAGAATGTCAGCTTTCAATATGGACGCACGGTTGGCGGGGTCAGCGATCTGAGCCTCGATATCGCCCCCGGCGAGCGGGTTGGGCTGGTCGGGCGATCTGGGGCGGGAAAATCGACCATCGTTAGCGCGCTGCTGCGCCTTTACGACATTGAGGAGGGAAGAATCCTACTCGATGGGCATGATATCCGCGCGTTGACGCAGGACAGTCTACGCCGTCAGATTGCGGTTGTGACGCAGGAAACGGCGATGTTCAACCGCTCGGCGATGGACAATATCCTCTATGGCTACCCCGGCGACGTCTCGACCCCGGAGGCCGCGCAGGCAGCGCGCAAGGCGGCACGGCAAGCGCGGGCGGATGATTTTATTTGTGACCTCACCGATCCATCGGGGCGTAGCGGTTTTGACGCGCATATCGGTGAGCGGGGGGTCAAGCTATCGGGGGGACAACGCCAGCGCATTGCCATCGCGCGCGCCTTGCTGAAGGACGCACCAATCCTCGTACTGGATGAAGCGACCAGCGCGCTCGACTCGGAGGTGGAAGCGGAAATTCAGGATGAATTGACGGGTATGATGCAGGGAAAAACCGTCATCGCCATCGCGCATCGCCTATCCACCATCGCCCATCTCGATCGGATCGTCGTGTTGGATGCAGGACGCATTGTCGAGGATGGGACACATGAGGCGCTTTTGGCGAAAGAGGGCCAATATGCCAGCTTCTGGAACCGGCAATCTGGCGGATTTCTGAACTTGGCGGCGGAATAGAGATTACTGCGGTTTCGCGATTTCATCCATCTATGGAATACGTCACATATTCCATAGATGGATGAAGGTAGCGCATAATGTGTAGCGGGTAGGCTTTGATCCGGCGTCTCGATGATCGGCGTGTTGTTCATTGAGACTCCTGCGCGTTGGCCGGGGCTGCGGAACAGTCATTTGGCGCGAAGGGGTGACTCTTTATTG
>CALFVD010000010.1 GCA_937928005.1 uncultured Neomegalonema sp.
GTTGCGGCGTTTCGGCGTGCAACGTGGTCATGGACCCGCCATGGCCGGTGTTGATCGCCTCGAGGAAGGTCATCGCCTCTTTGCCGCGCACCTCGCCTAGGATGATCCGGTCGGGGCGCATGCGTAGTGTCGCGGTGAGCAGGACATCCGCGGTCTGGAACTCCGCATCGCGATTAGCGATGAGGGTCACGGCATTGGGCTGGGTCGGCAGAAGCTCGGCGGCTTCCTCGATGGTGACGATCCGTTCTTCGGCAGGTACATGAGAGAGTATCTTTCGTGCCGCGACGGTTTTGCCGGTGGATGTGCCACCCGAGACGATCATGTTGAGCTTGTTGTCGACGCAGAAGGCCAGTGCATCGTCGATGACGCCTGCGGCCACCACCTCGCGCAGTTCCCGCGTTTTCTCGAGGCGGAGTTCCTCGAGTTTGCGCTCTTTGCCATAGAGGAAATCGAGCGCGATCCCATCGAGTGGCAGGCTTGAAAAGAACCGAAGGCTGATCGACATCGCCGAGAGCACGGCAGGTGGCGTGATGACTTGAGCGCGGATCGGTCGCCCCTTGTAGGTAATAGAGACCGAGACGATGGGACGGTCCTTGCTCATGGTTGTGTTGGCGGAGGAGGCGATCTGGTTGCCGAGGTCTTTCACTTCGGTTGCGGTCAACGCCTCGTCCAGCTTTCGCATGAAGTGATCGCCCTGGAATTCTCCCCAGCAGCTGCCGTCAGGGTTGATGCAGACCTCGATGACGTCGTCGCGGGCGGCGGCATCGATCCGGTCTAGAGAGGTCTGGAGATAGCTCAGCGACATGGGCTCAGAATATCTCCAGATCGCGGTCGACCATCACCGTGACGCGCGCGCCCTGGTCGACATAGATGACGGGACCGATGGAAAGGTACTCGCCAATCACGCTGTCCGTGGCATCGGCCAGATCATCGCCCACGTCTTCGAGAACGTCCGCTGCGGTTTCGTCCTCGACGTTTGCAGCGGCAGCACTTGGAGCAGCCGAAATTAGAGAAATCAGGGCTGCCGAGCCAAAGCGCTCATCAAACCGGGTATCGACAAAACCGGTCACACCGGAGCGACCCAGCTCGTCGCCCCCGAAAGAGCTGATCTGGATGGTTTGGTTGTCAGGCAGGATTATCCGGTCCCAGGCGATGGTGAGGCGGCGCTGCGCGATATCAACGCCAGAGCGATAACGCCCGATCAGACGGGAGCCACGCGGGATCAGGAGGCGGGAGCCATCGAAGCTGTAGACATCTTCTGAGACAACAGCACGGGTCTGGCCAGGCAGGGAGCTGTCGAGGGCGGTTTCCATGACGGCCTGGATCATCGTGCCCTGAATGATGGTGTTGGACGGGTTGGCGATGACCTCGGCTTGCGTCACCGAAGTGGGCAGCGCGCCGTTCAGCACAAAATCGGTCACCTCCCCAAAAGTCCGTTCGGTCAAGGCGGTCTCATTCGCGCCTGAGGTGCCGCCAAAGGCGATGGTCGGCGAGGTGATACGCCTTTCCTGAAACGCACGTTCTTCGGCTGCGCGGCGTTCGAGTTCCGCCAACCGTCGTGCTTCCTCCTCGCGGCGGAGCCGTTCTTCCTCCCGCGCGCGCAACTCGTCCTCAGTGGGGCCGATGGGTGCCGGAAGGGGCCGGTTGGCCTCAAGCTGCGCAAGTTCGAGGTCCATGCGGAGTTGTTCCAATTCCCGATCACGTTCGGTGAGCTCATCGCGAAACTGCTGCTGCGCGGCTTCCGAGGCGGACTGCAGGGCCGCGATTTGCGCAGTCAGCGCATCGATGGCTTCGGCGGCAGCCGTGTCTTCTTCGACCACTGGTTCTGGCGCGTTGCGCAATTCTTCGATCTGTGCCTGAAGGGCGGCGAGCTGCGCCAAGAGCTCGGCATTGGGCTCGACAGGCTCGGGCGCGACCAGAACCACTTCGGGCTCGGGTGGTGGGAGGGTTTCGATGGCGCCAAACCCGTCGCCCTCGTTCTGGAACACGTCCGGTGTCGCTGTGGGCAGGGCTTCCTCTTCCTCGGGTTGGGACAGGAGATAAAGCAATGCACCGCCCGCGCCGATCACGAGGACAACGACCAATGCGAGTAGGGGAGAGCGCCGTGGGGCAAGGCGCGATGCTGCGCCTTTGCCTTGCTCGAGGGCGGCAAGGCGTTTCTCGAGGTCTGCGTTTCCGGTATCACTCATGATCCCATCCCCGCAGGCGGTGTGGCTTCGATACAAACAACCTCATCGCCGATCCGCAGCACCCATTGCCTGTTCACCCCGGAGACCCGGATCACGCCATCCTCGGTTGCTTGGGTGTTGACCGTCCGTTCGCGGCCATTGGCGTAGCGGAAGATCGCGGGCACCGGCGCGTACCTCGGGAACTCGAAATACGAGAAGGTCCCGTCATCCCAGACGCGGGTTGGGGTGAATTCGGTGCGCGCGCTGGCCCCGTAATTGTAATTCGGGGCCTGGGCCGCGATGGCTCGTGTCGGGCGCGCAGCGTCCTCAGGATAGCGGAACTGGACCACGTAGAAGGTCGGGCTGCGGACCTCCTGGACGTTGAAATAATAGCTGCGTCGGTTGGTATAGACGGTCACGTTGGTATGGACACCGCGCGCGACGGGCTTGATCGCGAAGGCCTGGCCGCCCGGAACGCCGTCGATCTCGAAGCCCTCTGTGTCGCCTGCGATGATCGAGCGGATACTTTCTCCCTCGCCGAACTCGACCGTGGTGACGTGGGTGAGCGAGACATTGAGGCGATAGACCTGGCCCTGCTGGTAGGTGGCCAGCCGCACCCGGCTATCGTTGGGACCGCCACGCGGGATGGCTTCGGCGAAGGCAAGGCCGGGCAAAAGGGCAATCAGGAGTATGACAAGTCGAATTGGGTACAAATTCAATTCTCCAATCTGTCGGAGCGGATGGAATATTCGAGGACCGTGAAGCCGAAGGGGTTGGTCCAGACCTCATCGATGGAGCGGCGGGTCTCGGGGCGGAACTCGAAGAGAAGCGTGGCGGTGAAAAGCCCGGTTTGGACGCCATTGATGGAGGTCAGGCGCTTGCGCAGGCGGACGGTGGCGCGGTTCGTACCGATCCGGTTGATGCTGAGGATTTCCACATCAAGCCGGGCATTGGGGCCATAAACTGTCGGCGGGTAGTTCTCATTGGCGCTGTTCCAGATCTGGCGCAGCCTGCTCTCGGCAGCTCCGTCCGAGCGGCGCAGGACGTTGCGGATGCGCAGATCGTTGTCGAGCTGGTTATAGACCTCCCGGTCGGTCACATAGCGGAACACCTCCGCCTCGATGATCGCCTGGTTGGCGGTCACCGAGGAGGCGCTGACCGAGGCTTCGGGGAGTGCAAAGCCGGTGGCAGGATCATAGGGGACAACGACGGGGGGCGGATCTACATCGAGGATCGCGACAGCCGCCGCGCTCAGGCATCCGAGGATGCCGAAGATCAAGCCGATGAGGCCAAGGCGCTGCCAGAGCCGTTCACGGCGCAGGGCGCCGTAGACCAGTTCTTCTTCGATGATTTCCTGTTCAGTCGCCACCCGTCATGCCCCCACGATCAGTCTGCCCGGAGGTCCGGTAGCGTGAAATCCATGAAGCGCTGCTCCTCGGCGATGGTGGCGGCATCGATAACGCCGCCCGTGCCGTCGCCCACGGTCTGCACCGCTTCGAGCTGCCACATGGCGACGAGCGCAATTGCCAGTTCCGACGTCACCCGCGTGTTAAGGTCGATGCTTTCCTTGAGTTCGTCCATGTCGTCGATGAGACCGACCAGCCTGTCGACGCGTTCCAGCGATTGGCCTGCGTCTTCATAACTGTTCTGGGCAGCTGCCGAGACGAGCGCGCCGGTCGTCGCTTGCGTCGCCACACGATTGGCC
>CALFVD010000011.1 GCA_937928005.1 uncultured Neomegalonema sp.
GCCAGTGCCTTGTCGAGCCAGTCGAGATAGGCGCGGGTCTGAACCAGCGAGCGACCCGTGGTGTCGAAGGGACCATGCCCCGGCACGATGCCCTTTGGTTCCAGCGCGGCGATGGTATCGAGCGATTCGCGCCAGCGGGGCAGATCGGCATCGGGCGTGGTCGGTGTCCGGTCGAGAAAGGCGAGATCACCGGACAGGACCGTCCCGGTCGCGCGGTCGAGAATCAACAGGTCGGCCTGCGAATGTCCGCCCAGCGGCAATGCGGAGAAGGACCGTCCACCGATGGTCAGGTCGTTGCTGGTCAGCACGGTGTCGGGTGGCATGGCCTCGGTCCCACGCATCCAGTCGCCAACGAGGCGGTACATGTTGTCGGCATAGCCGTCGCCATGCAGCGTCACCTGCGCCTTCGTCTCCTCCAGCGCATGGATCGGCTTGTCGGCGAAGACCTGATTGCCGAGGAAATGGTCGGGGTGGTGATGGGAATTGACCACCGCCGCGATCCCGCGCGGGACGACATCGGTCACGACCTTGCGCAGTTCCTCGGCATAGCGGCGCGAGGGGCCGCTGTCGAAGATCACCGCGCCCGCATCCGTCTCGGCGAAGGCGACGTTGACGATGTTGCCGCCGTTCTCAAACGTGAAATACTCGGTCGAGCCTTCCAGCATCCACAGACCGTCCGCCACCTGAACGGGTTTCAGGTCGTATTCCAGACGTGGTTTCGCCCATGCGTGGGGGGCAGCGGTCGCCGCCAGCCCGGCGGCCAGAACCGTGCGACGGCTCAGAGTCATCGGATCGCGCCGTTATAGGGGATCGTGGCCTCGATCTCGTTGCCGTTGTTGTCGCGACCGCTTACCTGCATCGGTGCCGTCAGCGCGCCCTCGGCAAAGCGCAGGGAGAAGGTCGGGTCTTCGTTGACCGGTTCGTACAATTCGATGCGCGCCATCTTCTTGCCGTCCAGCCCCTTGAAGTCGAGCGCCTGAATGGTGAAGACGGGGATGCCGTCGGCAAGGCCCGTATCCATCGGGTGATCCACGATCACACGCACGCGCCCGGAATTGGGCCACATGCGGGCGCGGACCTTGCCCAGCCGTTCTTCCCAGTCGTCGGAGGCATAGGCCGCCGCCGGGGCCGCGCATCCGCCACCCGCCGCATCGATGGCCGTGCCGCCCAGATACCATGCGCCGTCCTTGGTCTGCACGGCGGCGCGCACAGGCGTCGCCTGATCGATCTTGAAGCGCAGCGACAGCCACGGCTCGGCCTCGCCGGGATAATAGTCGAGGATATGCGGGATCGGGCCGTAATCGACGAACAGCGCGATGCGCTCTACCTCGCCGATTTCACGGGCATCGACGGTGATGGGGACGTGGAAGCTGTCCTCCGCCGCGTGGGGGGCCATGACCTTGACGCGCGGATCGAGAGCGATGTCCGTCGGATCGCCCAGGATTTCCTTCTGGAGATAGCCGAGCATTCCTGTGCGATATGGATCGTCGAGCACCACCTTGGGGCTGTCGATTATCCTGTTCGACTTGTCCGCCGCGAGGACAGGGGCCGCCACGAGCAACAGGGCGGTTAACAGGGTCTTGTGCATCGGATCTCTCCTTGGCCGGACAGCCTCACCAATCGGGCTTGCGATGGATCAGGCCATATTTCTCAAATATTGCGGCGACCCGACCATCCGTCAATCCCGCCTGAACGGCATCGTCCACGGCATAGCCGAGTTGCCGGTAAGTGTGTCTCACCGCGACCCCCAATGTCCATTCCCCCAGCGCAAGGCCGGGCAGAGCCATGTCGGACAGGCCGATCCTGTCGACATTATCCCGCGCGCCATATTGCAACTGAGCCAGCGGGCCGACCACGGCTCCGAAGTCCCCGCCGTTTAGGGCATCCATCGCGTCGGTATAGTTCGTGAATCTTTTCACTTTATCGCGAACCTGACCGCCGAAGGCGGAGCTGAGGTAGAAATCCGCGAGGCTGTCATTCTCGACGCCCACCACGTCATAGCGAAAATAGGCGGGAGAGGGCGCTTCGTCATAGGTTTCGCGATCCCACGCGATGCCTATGCGTTCATTGAAATACTGGCCGGTGAAGACGACTTGATCGTTCCGGCAGGCAAGATCCTCGTTATAGGGGATGTGCAGCATCACGTTGGCGACGCGCCCGTTCACAATCGGGCCTTTCCAGACGAAGTTGCGCAGGTCGTTGTCGACGTTCTCGTCCGCCGCTACGACCATGAAGCGCGGCTCGACGCCCAGCTCCGAGGCGATGAGACGCCCGATCTCGATATCGACACCCTGCTGCTCGCCAGCCTTCTTGAAGGAGAACGGCGGGAAGTCCTCGTAGACCGCGAATTCGATCCAGCCGCGTTCGACGATGGTGTCGTAATCGGCCCCGACGTCCTCGCGCGCCGTGTTCTGCGGTCGTTGGCCTGGCACGAAATCCTTGCAGGCGGCGGCAGCCTCCCCCGCGAACAGCAGGAGCGCGAAGGCGGTCATGCGTGATAGGACTGACATCCCCTCACTCCGCCGCAGACAAGCCGACGGTCAGCGTCTCGGTCGCCTTAGTCAGGCTTTCGGGCGATCCATCGAGCATGGCAACCGCGCGCGAAGCGGGGGAATCGGCCATCGCGGCGCCTGAGCCGGAAGGCACTTTTCCGGCGATCTCGTCCAGCTCTTCGCGCAACGCGGCCAGATCGTCTTGGAAATCGGCCATTTCAGACCCGCTTTCGACCGCCTTAGCCTTTGCCTTCAGGTCATCGCGTATCTCGCCCAGACGGTCTGCGAATTCGTCCAGCGCGCCGTCATCGGGCCGTGTCTCGACATAGGATCGTATGGCCCAAGCGGCCTTGCCGCCGAGCAACTCGCCAAAGGCGGGCATCTTCGTGACGCCGTTCTGGGAATATCCGTTCACGAAGCGCTCGACATACCATTCGTCGCCTTCCCAATCGGCGGAGAGATAACGCAGGTCCGGTGCAAGACCGCCAGAGACGACCTCCAGCCCGTGACAACGCGCGCAGTTCTGGTTGTAACTGGAGGCACCGATCTCGATGGCGGCGGCGTAGACCTCGCCACCCGCCTCGCGGTAAGGGTTCTCTTCGGGCCAGTCGTCGTCTAGATCGGGCAGCGCCGCCGTATCGACCGGCTGCGGCGCGACATCGCCGTGGGCGAGCGCCTGTGTTGTGGCGGCGACCAGTCCCAGCGCCATCATCGTCTTCAACAATGTGCCCATGTACTTCTCCGTTCGTTCGTTCGTTCGACAATCCCGATGTTTTCACGGCATCGGCATCCACGCCATGCGACCATTTTTCAGGCCATGCCAATTGCCATTCTCGTGACCTTGTCATTACTATGCGACAGGTTTGGATCGATGGGAATATCTATGTCACTTCGGAAGCCGCGCGTGCTGCTATCGATACTGTGCGCGATGGTCGGGGCATCGACCGGCACCGCCAACGCCGTCGATGTGAGGGTGCTGTATCTTGAGCGGCAGGTCGAGCGTCCGCCAGTCCTATCCAGCCTCGATGCGGTGCCCGACGATCTGGGGCTGGCGGGTGCGGAACTGGGCCTATTCGAGAATACTGCGACGGCCCGTTTCTTGGGGCATAGCTACACGCTCGACACCGTGGTCGTCGGGGTGGAGGAGGATTTCGGCGAGGCGGTGGAGCGGGTGCTGGCGGATGGTCATCGGCTGATCGTGGCCCATGCCCCGGCGGATGACCTGCTTGCTCTGGCGGACCATGCGGAGGCGCAGGATGCCCTGATCTTTAACGGATCGGCTCCCGACGACCGGCTAAGGCGCGATGCCTGCCGCGCCAATCTGCTGCATACCATGCCCAGCCGGTCCATGCTGACCGATGCGCTGACGCAATTTCTGGTCAAGAAACGCTGGACAGACTGGCTGCTGATATCGGGCGAGGGGCCGGGGGATGAGGAATACGCCGACGCCCTGCGTGCCTCTGCCGCGAAGTTCAATGCGAAGATCGTGGCCGAGAAGGTTTGGCGCTTCGATGCCGATATGCGCCGAAACGCGGCGCAGGAAGTGCCGGTCTTCACTCAAGGGGAAGATTACGACGCCGTTCTGGTAGCTGACGAGATCGGCGACTGGGCGCGCTATGTCCTCTACAACACGTGGTTGCCCCGGCCCGTTGCGGGCAGCGAAGGGATCGTGCCCGTCGCCTGGGCGCCGGTGGTCGAGCAATGGGGGGCCGCGCAACTGCAAAAGCGGTTCACCGATGCTACCGAGCGTGGAATGCGCAGCGAGGACTACGCCATCTGGGCGGGCCTGCGTGCCATCGGCGAAGCGGTGACGCGCACCACATCTGCTGATCCGGCAACCCTTCGCCGCTACATGCTGTCACAGGATTTTGAACTGGCCGCCTTCAAGGGCCGCAAGGCGACATTCCGGACGTGGAACGGACAGATGCGCCAGCCCATCCCGCTGGTCCATCCTCGCGCGTTGGTTGCACAGGCTCCGATCGAGGGGTACTTGCACCGGATCAGCGATCTGGACACTCTGGGACAGGACGAAGCCGAAACCGACTGCACTGCTTTCGAGGATTGACCGACATGCGTTTTCTTCTGCCGGTACTGCTCGTTACCCTTGCTGCGCCCGCGATGGCGTCCGAGGCATGGGTGACGAACGAAAAGGACGATACCATCAGCGTCATCGACATCGAGACGCTGGAGGTCGTCAAGACCCTAAAGACCGGCGAGCGCCCACGGGGCATTACCTTCTCGCGCGATTTCAACCGCCTGTACATCTGCGCCTCCGACAGCGACACGGTGCAGGTGATGGACCCCGAAACGGGCAAGATCCTGCATGATCTGCCCTCCGGCGAAGACCCGGAGCAATTCGTGCTGCATCCCAATAACCGACTGCTCTACATCGCCAATGAGGACGATGCGATCACCACGGTGGTCGATACCGAGGAGCGCAAGGTCATCGCGCAGATACAAGTGGGGATCGAACCCGAAGGCATGGCCGTTTCGCATGACGGCACGATTGCCGTCACCACCTCCGAAACCACGAACATGGCGCATTGGATCAACACAGAGACGCAGGAAATCTTCGCTAATACGCTGGTGGATTCGCGCCCCCGCCACGCGGAGTTCACCGCCGATGACGGCCAGCTTTGGGTAACATCGGAGATAGGCGGGACCGTCACCGTCTTCACCGTCGAGGATCAGGAGGAAATTGCCAAGATCACCTTCGAGATCAAGGGCGTCCGGCCCGAAAGGATACAACCCGTGGGAATGCGCTTCACGGCGGACGGGGCGCAGGCCGTCATCGCCCTCGGCCCGTCGAACCACATCGCGGTGGTGGATGCGAAGACCTTCGAGGTGAAGGAATACATCCTCGTAGGCCGCCGGGTCTGGCACCTCGCCTTCTCGCCCGATGGAAGCAAACTGTTCACGACGAACGGGATTTCTGGCGACGTGACCGTGGTGGACATGAACAGCTTGAAGGCGATCAAAACGATTAAGGTCGGGCGCTACCCGTGGGGCGTGGCGGTTCGCCCGTGATCGTGTGGCTTGCCCTCTGCCTTACACTGCTGACGTCATCGGCGATGGCGGAAACCAGCGCGGAAGCGATGGCGCGCAAGCCGAGCTTGTTCCACCCCGAAACCGGCTATCGCATCGACCGACAGCGGGCGCCGACACCGGACGACGTGCCGGGCGCGCAGTTGATTTCGGCGGCGGAGGTCCACGCCATGCCGAAGGCCATTCGCATCGACGTCTTCGGCGCGGCCCAATCCCGATATGACGAACTCGACGGGACATGGCTTGTCTCGGAGGCGCGCATGAGCCTGCCCGGTGCCGTATGGCTACCCGAGGTCGGGCGCGGCACGCTCACGGATACCATACAGCAGTATTTTGCGGATAATCTGGAAAAGCTGACGGAAGGCGAGCAAGACCACCCGATTATCTTCTTCTGCGTCGCCGATTGCTGGATGAGCTGGAACGCCACCCGACGCGCCGGAACGCTCGGCTATACGAATCTGCATTGGTTCCGCGACGGTACCGACGGCTGGCTTGACGAAAACTACAGGTTGACCCAGACAAACCCGGTGCCGGTCGGCGTCGATTGAAGGAAAGCGCCTCAAACCGACCGTGGCGATGGCGGCAAACGCAACGGTTGCCACCGTCCCCGGTGCCTCGCACGAATGTCTCTTTCGGTGAAGGTTTTCGGATGCGGGTCGTGGGAGTGGTGGTGGGGCTTGGTGCGGTGGCGACCCGCGTCCGCAAACCTCCAAAGTAGGAAGCTGCGGGATACGGGCGCGGTGTTTCTATGGGGAAAGCAGGTTGCCGTGCATTGTTGGCCGCAAGCGTGACGACTGTTTTTTGCTGAGGCACCTGAGTTTGATGCCGCTCCGGACGGGCTTGGCCGCATCAGTTTCATGGATGATCGCGCGACATGTGCTGGAAACTGCTCGTGCCCATGCGGTTTACACAAATGCGCGGACCGGGCGAGGCATCGGCGGTGGCGTTGTCAGTTCCGGTTGAGCTGGCGGTGGCTCGACGCCGAGCAGACCACGGATGCGAGCGATGTTGTCCGCACGGGCGGCGTTGGCGAACAGGCCGTAATGCCGGATACGGTGGAATCCATGCGGCAGGACATGGATCAGGAAGCGGCGAATGAACTCGCCTGTGGCGAGGCGCATGATCTGCTGACGGTTCGCGCCCTTGCGGCGATAGTCCTTGTAGCGGAAGGCCACGGTGTTCGCGTCGGCAGCGATCAGACGGCTGTTCGAGATTGCGACCCTATGGGTATAGCGCGACAGGTAGGCCAGCACAGCCTCCGGTCCGCCAAACGGAGTTTAGCCGAAGGCCGTACTTCACCGCTACAGCATTCACCGTCGCATCGGGCACCAGCGTTTCCGCAACCACCCACCCCTTCACCGCATCAGGCCAACGGCGCTGACCACTCCCATAAACCCGCACGCCCAACGACGTGAGAAACGCTGACAACAGGAGCCAAATCTCAAAAATTACTCTTCAAGAATACGTGGGACGATGATTACGCTTACGGTATAACTGAATTCGATCTGACAGATATCACCAAAATCGGCCATCTGTCGATCACATTGAAACCACTACAACCGATACCTGCAAGAGGCGCTACATGCGCCCCTGCTCCCCCAACGTCTCGTCGATCATCGCAACCGTCTCCGGCACCCCGTAAAGCTCGACGAACCCGCCAAAGCGCGGCCCTTGCGACTGGCCCAGCAATGTTTCGTAGATCGCCGTGAACCATGCGCGCAGCGGGTCGAATTCATGGGCCATGCCGACTTCGTAGACAATCGACTGCAATGCTTCTCCATCGAGATCAGACGGCGCATTGGCCAACCGATTGCGTAGGTCGAGCAAGGCTGCCCGTTCTTTCTCATCCGGCGCGCGGCGCACCTTAAACGGTGCGACCTGCTCGTTATAATAGCGCACCGCCCCCCGCGCCGCCTCGGCCAATGCCGGGTGCGTTTGGGCGGTGGCATCGGGCGCATATTTGCGGATGAACCCCCACATCGTCTCCGTATCCTCCACCCCCGCCGCACTCGCCAGATTCAGCAACATCGAATAACTGACCGGCATATCGCTGGTTGGCGGATTGCCCTCATGCACATGCCAGACCGGGTTAGCGATCTGCTTTGCTACTTCCTGATCCGGGTAGGCGCGCAATTGCTGGTGGTATTCGTCCACCGCTTTCGGGATCACATCGAAATACAGCCGTTTTGCCGTCTTCGGTTTCTGGAACATGAAATATGACAGGCTTTCGGCGGGCGCATAGGCCAGCCATTCCTCCATCGACAGGCCGTTGCCCTTCGATTTTGAGATTTTCTCGCCCTTCTCATCGTTGAACAGCTCGTAATTGAACCCTTCGGGCGGCGGCATCCCCAGCGCCTTACAGATCTTCGAGGATTGCGTAACCGAGTCGATCAGGTCTTTCCCCGCCATCTCGTAATCCACGCCCAGCGCGGCCCAACGCATTGCCCAATCTGGCTTCCATTGCAGCTTGACGTTGCCGCCCGTCACCGCCACCTCGACCCGCTCGCCGTCCGGCTCCTCGTAGACGATGGTGCCGCGTTCCACGTTCCGCTCTAGCGTTGGCACCTGCAACACATGCCCCGTCTTGGGGCTGACGGGCAGGAACGGCGAGTATGTCGCCTGCCGGTCCGCGCCCAAGGTCGGCAGCATGATCTTCATAATCGCGTCATACCGTTCCAAACACCGCACCAGCATCTCGTCGAACTTACCGCCCGTGTAATACTCGGTCGAAGACGCGAATTCGTACTCGAAACCGAATCCATCGAGGAAAGCCCGTAGCCGCGCGTTGTTGTTATGGGCAAAACTCTCATGTTCACCAAACGGATCGCGCACCTTGGTCAGCGGTAGGTTCAGGTCTTCCGACAACATCTCACCATTCGGCACATTGGCCGGTACTTTGCGCAAACCGTCCATATCGTCGGAAAATGCGATCAACTTGGTCGGAATGTCGCTCATCGCCTCAAAGGCACGGCGCACCATCGTCGTGCGCGCCACTTCACCGAATGTTCCTAGATGGGGCAGGCCCGATGGCCCATATCCCGTCTCGAACAGCGCATACCCCTTTTCAGGCGGCGTCTTCTCGAATCGCTTGAGTAGCCGACGCGCCTCCTCGAAGGGCCATGCTTTTGCGGTGAGGGCGGCGTCGCGCAACTCGGTCATCGGTCTTATCCGGTAATAAACGGGAAACGTGTGATATCAACGTATTGACCTAACTCCCGGTAACGCTTGCGTCAATGCGCACTCGGCTTTGCTTATTAACCTTTGTTAAACCCCCTGCGGCTATGGTCGCCATCTTGAAACGGTACGCAGTACGCTCCCGGGGGATGCCAACACCATGGCCCATACCACACGCCGCAGATTTCTTGCCACCAGCCTTGCATTTGCAGGTTCTACACCCGCCCTTGCCGGGATGAGCCCGATTTATGACGATGCTGATGTCATGCCAGTCGCACCACGCGCACCGTCAGGATGGCGCACCCGCGTCGAGCATCATGTACTTGCCGAAGTACAGCCAGAGCCGATCCGCCTATTCGCCGGTTTCCCCGTCCCCGAGCGCAAACCGATGCGTGTCGATCTTAGCTATGCTGACAGCCGTGAGCATCGCCTGAATCTGCACATCAAGCGCACGGGCGAGACGTTCAACGACGTGTTCCGCGCTGGCCCCTTAATGTATGATGACGCCCTGAGTGAAATCGATCATCTGTTACGCGACTGGCGCCGAGACGAGGTCGTCAAGATTGACCGCGAGTTAATCGACTTGCTTTCGATGGTCCAAGAAGAAATCGGTTTTGGCACCCCGATCACGGTCGTCAGCGGCTACCGTTCGGAGGCAACGAACCGGATGCTCCGCCGCCAGATGCGCGGTGTGGCAAAGAACAGCTATCACACCCGTGGCATGGCCGTGGATATTCGGCTCCCCGGCGTTTCCACCAACACCTTGCGTACCTTAGGCCTCCGCATGAAAGCGGGCGGCGTAGGTTACTACCCAAGTGCAGGCTTCGTTCACCTAGACACCGGCCCAGTCCGTAGTTGGCGGGCGTAAAGCATCTGAATACCGCCCCCTCGACGAAAGCCGGATCTTTTCAAGACATTCTCCAATGTGGCGTTATACCAAGGGCTGAGATCGACGACACTTTTCACCGCTGCCCCGGGCGAAGACCCGGGGCCTCCTTGCAAAAGGGTACGAGGCTCGAAGGAGGCCCCGGATCGGGTCCTACTGGATTCACACATCTCGGAGTGTCCATCCTTTTTTGAGGTTGTGATATCGGATGAGTCCGTTG